>CAZINL010000018.1:0-26932 GCA_964540595.1 uncultured Clostridia bacterium | reverse complement strand
ATCCTACAACAGGAGGCTCTTTTGACTCAATGTCCGATTTCTAGGGTTCAGTTCATGCCGGCAGTGGGGCGCCTCTCGGTGTAGTCAGGACTAGGGTTGCCCGATGGTGTTGATCAACCGTCCCAGCCGTTCGATTACGATCTCGATGGTATCACCCACCTGCATCGGTCCGATCCCTGACGGTGTGCCGGTGAGGATCAGGTCACCAGGGTAGAGGGTCATCACCGTTGAGACGAAGCTGACCATCTGGGGGATGGAGAAGATCATATCAGAGGTCCGGCTATCCTGTTTGACCTGACCATTGTGGATCGCCTGCAGGCGCAGGTCGCCGGCGTCGATGCCGGTAATGATGCTCGGCCCCACTGGCAAGAAGGTATCAAACCCCTTGGCCCGCGTCCATTGCCCATCCTTCTTCTGTAGGTCCCTGGCCGTGACATCATTGGCGATGGTGTAGCCAAATACATGATCTAGAGCCTGTCCCTCGGGGATATCTCGACCTGCCTTGCCGATCACGATCGCTAGCTCGGCCTCGTAATCCAGCTGGCCGACCGAAGGCCAGTAGATGACCGACTCGCTAGGACCGATCACGGCGTCGGATGGTTTGAGAAAGATAATCGGTTCTTCGGGCAGCTTCATGCCCAGCTCTTCGGCGTGCTTGCGGTAGTTTAGTCCGACACAGACTGCTTTGCCTGGCAGGCAGGGAGCTAGGAGCTGCACCTGACTGAGCGGCACCTGCCGATCTGTCACCGCCGGTGCGGCGAATAGATCGCCGTCGAGGAAGCTGACCTTGTCGTCTTGCACCAAGCCGTAGTGAGTTGCCCCCTCAAAACGGAAACGGATGTACTCTTTCACGTTGTCCTCTTCGCCTCCACTCTTTGTTTGGGTTAGTCTTTCTAGGCAGAGTTGCCAATATCCTTTGTCATCACGATACCGGGGGCCCTGCTCGATCCATCTCATTTCATTCGGGAGCATTGGCGCGCCAAGAGAAAGCGAAGAGCGTAGTGATCGTCTGGCGTTGGACTCTCTGGGCGAAAACTGGTAGGATATAAGCAGAGGGTTGGACGTTTCCCATCCGTAGGCGACCGGTGCATACTGATTAAAGTAGAGGGGGTTATATCCTCATGGAAGATAAGAACAAGAAGATTAGTCTGTGGACGGGATTGGGTCTCCTGAGTCTAGCGGGGGCAGCTACGGCCGCAGGCTATGCCATCACTCAACACCGTCTGCAGAAAGTGGCGCGGCTAAACCGCAGTGGCCTGACCATGGATCTGCAGGGGCTGCGGCACCTGATCCGTCAGACTGCGCAGGGCAAATGGACCACCAGCGATGGCCAGACGCTGCTCGCCATCCGCAGGTCGGTTTTCGCTCGGGTCGCCTCGCTCGAGGTGGCGGAGCCTGGGCTTGGGAAGCTGTGGGGGCGTCTGCTAAATTACCTTAATCTAGTGATGGGCTACCTGGGAGCAGGTGCCACCAGCAACGAAGACCTTTTGGTGGCCTTCGAGCAGGCTTTGACCCGCCTTGAAGCGGCCTTGGATCAGCATCATCATCCGGATGCTAAGGCTGTGAACTTGGTGTTGGAAGAGCTAGATAGATTGATCTAGCGCATAAGAAACAGCCATCAGGCGGACGCCTGATGGCTGTTTTCATTGCTGGCACATGGCAGCAGCACCCGAAAGGTGGTGCCGCGTTCGGACGTTTCCGCAACACTGAGGTGGCCGCCATGGTCGATGACAATTCGCTGGCAGATGGACAGCCCTAGACCTGTTCCATCCTCACGGGTCGTGAAGAACGGGTCATAGAGATGGGGAAGCTGATCAGCAGGTATGCCGCAACCGGTATCCTCGACGTCGATCTGAAGCTGCAGCGCATCCGGCAGGCGAAAGCGAATGGCGACCTTGGCACCGGGTTGGGAGGCTTTGAAGGCGTTGTCAATTAGGTTGAGCAGCAGCTGGGTGAGGCGGTCTCGGTCGCCATGCAGTGTGCTGAAGGGAGCGGGATCGAAGGTCAGCTCTATCTGGCGACGGGTGGCTTCGCTCTCGCAGAGATTGCGGAGATGGGCGATCCACTCGACCAAGGAGAAGTCGCAGTAGGCAGCCACTTTGGGGCGGGCAAGATGCAGGAAATCGCTGATCAGGGCGTTGACACGATCAACCTCTGTGATCATCAGCTGGGTGAACTCCAGCTCTTGATGATACCCGGCGTTGCATAGCCTTTCGCCCAAGAACTGCGAAAATCCGCGGATGGTGGTCAAAGGATTACGGATCTCATGCGCCATCCCGGCGGCCATCTGACCGATCAGCGCCAACCGATCGGTTCGCTGGGTGTTCTCTAGGCGTGCCAGCTCGTCGGTGATGTCGGCGAAGAAGATCACCGCGCCGAGACCTCTGCCATCGGCGCCGATCAGCGGCCGCATGTTAATCTTCACCGTGCGGGGGACTCCCTCGATCGACCACCGGGGGTCGATGAAGTCCTTCTCCGCATAGCCCTCGTCAATGCAACGATATAAGCGACGTTGAGTGTCACCCGGGAGCACCTCATCCATCGGGCGTCCGATTAACTCACTGCGTACCCGATTGGCAAATCTGGCTGCAGGGGTGTTGACATGAACGATCTGTCGATTGGCATCGATCACCAAGATGCCTTCGTCGACCTGTTCAAAGACGTAGCCAATCAGGCTGCGCGCGGTCTCCAGCTCGATGAGATCGGTCGCATCGGCAAAGGTAATCAGTGCTCCCAGCAAGCCACCATCGTCATCGCGAATAGCCTTGCCCGCGCCGAGCAGATCAATCGAACCGCCATCGCCGCGCCGATGTGAGAAGCGCTTTGATGCGTAGTCACGCCCGGCCAATACTTGGCTGGTCAGTGTTGAGCCGAGGCCGCCCATGGCCGCGATCTCGGTCTCGTGTTTGCCATAGTATTCAGCTGCGGTAAACCCCAGCAGTTGGGTGGCCTGACCGCTGAGGAAGCGGTTATACCCATCTCGATCATAGATCGAGATGCCGAGGGGGAGTTGGTCGACGCCCTTGGCCAGAAGATGCTGATCGGCCTGCGTTCTGTCCGACAGGGCAGTCTTCTGCCCCGCACGATACGCCAAGAGGGTGGCAGTAGCGAGAAACGCGGTGCCCACCAAGGCCTGAACAGGAGGCAGCCAGATCACCAGCAGCGTTATGAAAGTCACGACGCTGACCGCAACCGGCCACGTCACAGCTCTACTTCGGTGCAATCGTCCCAGTCCTTTCGCCAATAAGGTCATACCGATAATTGAATTGGCTCACCTTGACACATTTCCCTGCAGATCGACATAAAAAATGACTACAGGTGCTCGATTCACGAGCACCTGTAGTCAGGCGTTATCACTCTAGACAGTGGGCTCCTCAGTCGGCAGAGCTCGTTTGAGCCGCACACGCTCCACCCGCCGACTCGCCATCTTCTCAACGGTCACGGTAACATCCTTGAGCTCGACCTTGTCTCCGACCGCCGGGATCCGTCCCAGGTAGAAGAAGACAAGACCGCCGATGGTATCATAGTCCTCATGGTCAGGCAGATGCCATTCTAGCTCATCATTGATCTCGCGCAGGGAGACGTGTCCCAAAACGAAGACCTCGTTGTCATCAATGATCGTGAAATCATCTTGCTCGTCGGTATCATGTTCGTCGCGAATATCGCCGACGACTTCCTCCACTAGATCCTCCATGGTGACGATGCCTGCGGTCCCCCCAAACTCGTCAGCGACGACCGCCATATGGACCCGCAACTTCTGCATCTCATGCAGCAGGGCAATGGCCTTCTTTTGCTCCGGGACGATGAGCGGACGGCGCATCACTGGTCTGACAGGCTGATCCTGACCACCCTCTAGCAAGTGGTCAAGTACGTCCTTCAGATTCACGACTCCAATGATATTATCGACTGATTCGTGATACACGGGAATGCGTGAGTATCCGGACTCGCGTAGTTCTGTAACCGCTTCACCAATGGTTGAACTATCTGGGATCGCCACGATATCAATACGAGGCACCATGACATCGGAGGCGGTACTGTCGCCGAACTCAAAGATGCTGTGGATCATGTCCTTCTCATCTTCCGGTAGCGACCCATGTTCGGCCACGAAGGCCTTGATCTCTTCCTCGGTCACCTCATCTTCCTTGTCGTTGGGGTTACCGCCCAGCATGCGGACCGCCATATTGGTAGACCAGGTCAGAAAGTACGTGACCGGTCCCGCCAAGCGAGCAAGTAGTTCGATGGGGCGTGCCACCCTGAGCGCGATCGCCTCTGCCTTCTGCAGAGCCAGGCGTTTGGGGGCCAGTTCGCCAAAAACCAAGGTGAAATACGATATGATGAGCGTGACTATTACCACGGAGAGAATGCTGGCGAAACGGGCGAGCCCCGGAACAGGCAGCGTGGCTAGCCAAGCTCCCAGGGAGCTCGAGATTCCTACTGCCGCCGCCGCACTGGCCATGAACCCAGCCAACGTAATACCAATCTGTATGGTGGCCAGCATGCGGCTAGAGTCCTCGGTCAGCCGCAAGACCGTCTTGGCCCCACGATGACCATCCTCGGCCAACTGGCGAATGCGCATGTCACGTACTGATAAGATGGCGATCTCCGCCCCAGCAAAAAAAGCATTGACGCCGATCAAAACGCCGATGATGAGTATTTCGTTTAGGAATGACTGCAACGAGATACCAACTCCTTATCTACCTTTGCCGTTTGCCTTTAGCGCCTTGCATAACTCATTGTTTCGGAACTTGCATGACCTGGAATCACAGTATTGAGGCGATGCAAGTGTACCACAGTGAAGTCACACAAGTTCCTGACTTAGCACAGGTAAAGCTAGTGTATCAGGCAAGGAGTACAAAGGTCAAAGCCGTTGTGGGGCGGAAAGACTGCGGTCTCGGGTCTTGAGGCTCATGGGAGGACAAGGAGAAGATAAAGATTGCCAATTACTCCGCCGCAGGCGCTCGCGCTGATGCTAGCTCAGGAACTTGCGTGACTTCCTGAGGGTGAATCTCGCAGTCCCGTAATACTCCGATGCCACGTCACGCAAGTTCCGAAAGAACGAGTCCCATAAGAGGCTAAGCTATCTCTGATTAGGATTAACGAAATGCATGACGAACATGAGCGTTGCAGGAGAGACAAGCCGGCGTAGCGAAGATGACACCACCGAAGTCACACAGGGGATGTGGTATTTTATGAGCGTTGCAGTGAATGAGACAGTCTGTCTTGTCCTAGCTATGGAGATCCGTGAGAGCAAGAAGAAGACCCCCTATGCCAGTCTGACGCTGCGCAGCAGTGAGGGAGAGTTGCAGGGGAGAATATGGGAGTCGGGTATCCATCTTTGCCAGCGTTTCGCTGTCGGTGATGTCGTGCGTGTCATGGGGCAGTTTCAGATCTACAATGGCGCACGTCAGGTGATCATCGAGGGGATCGAACGAGTGCCCGATCCAGCCGCCTATATGTCGCAGTTTGCGCCACGTCCCTTAGTAGATCCCGACGAAAGCTTAGCGAAGATCCGCCTGCTGATCAGTAAGATCGACGACACAGGGTTGAGAGCCATGCTGGAGAAGGTCTTCGTCCACGATCAGACCGTGATCGAACGTCTCAAGGGGGGGTGGGGAGGAGCATCAGTGCACCATGCCTGGCCAGGAGGACTGTTGGCCCACTTGGCTGAGGTGGGGGCATTGGTCGATAGCGCCGCTCATCAGTTGCCTGGGGTCGATCATGGGATCGCCCTGGCCGGCGCGCTCATCCATGACCTGTCCAAGATGAACGAATACATCTATGATCCATCCCAGGGGAGGGTGACGGTGGCGGAGGAGACCAGCTTGCTCGGGCACGTTCATCAGGCCGTCGCCTTCGTCCAAGCACTCCTCACTGACTGCGGCGAGATTTGGCCAGATACCAAGAAGCACCTGCTGCATATCGTGGCTTCCCACCATGAGGCGGCTGAGTGGGGGGCGCTGGCTCAGCCGCAGACACCGGAAGCCGTGCTGGTCGCCACCATGGATCGGCTCTCTGCTCAGGTCTGCATCATGCAGCAGGCCCGCGACGCGATCGTAGGCAACGTGCGCTTCACCCCGCACGAGTCGCATCTTGGGTGTCGAGTGTGGAATCCGGACGTGGCTGCGAAGCAACACGTCCACGCCGACCGTAGGCACAACTAGCGCCGGACCGGACATGGCTGCGAAGCAACATGTCCACGTCCACCGTAGCTATATCTAGCGCCGGCTAGGCGCGATGTCGATAGCGGCTTGGATAAGCTGCGAAAGGCAGATATGGCGGAGGATGGGCGGTTGACTGGCTAACATAAGGCGCGGTGTCGACAGCAGCTTGAACAAGCCGCGAAAGACAGTTGTGCCGGAGGATGCGGCGGTTGATTGTGGTGTATTTCAGCGACAAAGTAGAAGGCAGACACCAGACACCAGAGAGCAGGGCCGGGCATTAAATCGAACCGCAGACGCTGATGCGGGAGGCAGGTTTCCTAGAGCGGGGTTGTGGAAGATTGGATGATCTCGTCTTCTTTCTGAAATCTGCTCTCTGGTGTCTGCCCTCTCACTAAGCTGCAGGACTTTTCTGTTTGGCAACGAATTCATAATATGGAATAGTGGCAAACCAAATATGGCCAACAGGAGGAGACGAAATGTTTACCGGAATCTATGCTCCCATAGCCACCCCGTTTGCAGGTGACAAGATCGCGTATGACAAGCTGCAGGCCAATCTCGAGAAGTACAACAAGTCCCGCCTCGCTGGTGTCGTGGTGCTGGGCTCCAATGGCGAGTTCGCTCTGCTCTCACATCAAGAGAAGGTCGAACTGGTCGGCTTCGTGCGTAAACACCTGGCCGCCGACAAGAAGGTCATTGCTGGTACCGGCTGCGAATCAACCATGGAGACCATCCAGCTCACCCAAGAAGCGGCAGCCGCTGGCGCTGACTGCGCTCTGATCGTCACGCCTTGGTATTATAAAGGAAACATGACCGATGCCGTCCTCGAAGCGCACTTCACCGAGGTGGCCGATACCTCCCCCATCCCCGTCATGCTCTACAACATGCCCCGGAACGCCGGCGTGAATATGTCTGCTGGCTTAGTGGCTAAGCTTGCCAAGCATCCCAATATCGTTGGGGTCAAGGACAGCAGCGGTGATATCGTTCAAATCGCCAGCATCATCAACAACACCCCGAAGGATTTCTCAGTCTTTGCTGGCTCCGGGAGCTTCCTCTATGCCACCGTCGCTCTAGGCGGCGTAGGTGGTACCTTGGCAGTGGCCAATATCCTGCCTGACATGTGTGTCGACATCTACGAGGCCGCTGCCGCCGGTCGCCATGAGGAGGCCAAAGAGCTGCAGATGAAGATCCTAGCCGCCAATGCCGCCGTGACGACACGCTGGGGTATCGCTGGTCTGAAGGCCGCCCTCGATATGCTCGGCTACTACGGTGGTCAGACGCGTAAGCCGCTTCAGCCCATGGCCGAGAGCCAGCTGCCCGAGCTGCGCAAGGTCTTGACCGAGGTCGGTGCACTATAGGGTCCCAAAAGCCGTGACCGAGAGGTCACGGCTTTTTTTGTACCCGCAGCTTCCCCTGCAGTGTCAAGCCCGAGCGCACTAGCATCCAGGCGCATCCGACCGCCCACGCGGTGTATAGCAGCGGAACGATGGCTGACTCTAGAGCAGGCACGAGCGCCATGGTGAACCCGGCTAACCAATGACCCCATCCCCATATAAAGGCAGTCTGTGTCTCGATCGGCAGGGCATCGCTCCTTACCCTTGACACCATCATCCAGACTAGAATGGCCATGGTGGCGAGGATGGTCGTCGCCAGGGGCAGAGCCGCCCCGGAGAGATAACCGTGGCGGGATGCTCTAGCCAGCAAGCCGCTGCGAACCAACACCGTACCCATGATGGTGTAGAGTGCAGTGATCGCTACTCCGAGACGATACCACTCCGCGTGCAGGCGCGATCCATGCCCATGCAATGTGGTCAACCAGATCAGTGCGGCGAGGCTCAGGCACTCGATGGGGTCCCAGCTCCAAGGGGTGCCCCAGGCCTTGGCTGCCCAGATCGAACCGGAGACGGTGCCGAGTAACTGTAGGCCCGTAGCCCAGGCGACCAGCCGCGGAACGGTCTGGTCGCGGTGCTGATGCTCATCATTGGCGATCGCGCTGATGCCGTGTGCGAGCAGCACGGATTGGCACGCATACGAACCTAAGATGGCCAGAGTGTGGATGACCATGATGATGCTGACATGGCTAGCCAACTCGTTCAGATCGGAGGGTGGCCGGCTGAGCTGCTCAGCCACCAGCAGTAGGGCAATAAGTATGAGAATCGCTCGTCCCGAACGGTGGCTCCCCGCCGCAGGCTGTGCGCTGCGGGCTGCGGGCCATCTCCCGACCAGGGCGGTGACTAAACAGGTTAGGATCGCCCACAGCAGTAGCGAGCCCGCGGGCGAAAAGGCGATGGCAGCGTAGCGCTGTAGCCACGAGCCACGGGTCGCAACCAACTGGCTGATGAAACGCAGCCCCAGAGCGGCTGTTAACCCAAATGTCAAGAGACGTTGACGTCTTCTAGCCAGTAGGGCAGCCACCCAGACCATCCAAGCCAAGAGCTGACCAAGTGTCAAGCGCGCAACCTCCTCTTAGCCCGCCAAGTAAGGAAGACTGGAACCAGCACAGCGCTCGCTAGTCCTACACCACCAAGAGCGAACAGCAGGCCCCCAAGAAAGCGAACGATGAAGTAGGGTCGCAGCAGGGCGAGCGCCTGAATATGCGGAATGCCAGCTACACGGACCGCGTACGCTTGCACCGCCCCGGCCAAGAAGAGTGCCGCTCCCATCACGCCCAGGCCTAAGTTGAGGGTGAGCACCGCCCACAGCTGGCGACGCCGCCAGGTGATATCCTCATTGTCCAGGCTATATAGGCAGCCAGCCAAGACGATGAAGCCAAGCAAGCCGAAGACCGCCATATGGGCGTGCGCGGAAGTCATGTAAGTCCCGTGTGTATAGCGGTTGACCTGAGGAAGCGCCAAGAAAAACCCTAACGCGCCTACCCCGAGCACATTCCAGAACGCTGCCGACCACAGACACGCCATGGTCGGGTGGATTGGCTCCCCGGCGCGGTGCCCGCGCGAATGGCGGTAGGTGAGGTAGGTCATGATGGCGACAGGGACCAGCTGCAGAGCGCTGAAAAGGACGCCGCCGAGGGTCCAAAGATAGCCCGCTCCCAGCCAGTAGTAATGATGAGCAGTGGCCAGGGTGCCGCTGATCAGAATTAGGGCCCCTTCAGCCAGCAGCCAGGGCTCCAACGTCTCCCACGGGACGCGCAGTACCGCAGCGAGTAAGGCCGCGAAGATCCCGCTGGCAACCAGCTCGACGCTCCCCTCCTCCCAGAGATGGACAACAAGAAAGCGCAGCACTTGAACGGCGATCGGATGACCAGTCGAGGCGATATTGGGGATAAGCAGGATGATCGAGGCCAAGACACCGACCGCCGCCACCAGCGTGAGGGTGGTGGTCTGCCCCTTGTCGGGGGGGAACAGATAGATGGCGGCAAGGTTGATCAGCCAGATGACCAACGCGATCAGCAGCCCGATCTTAAATGGCAGCGGGGCCTCCAGATACTCGCCACCGCTGAAATGGCCGAGCAAGAGGGAGATAATGATACCGGCAAAGTTGGCGGTTACCAGCCAATACTGCCACAGCGCCAAGCGATTGACCCACGCTTTAACAGGGCGGTGGGAGAGATAGTAGGTGAGCCCCATCAGCCCGATCAGAGGCCAATGGATGCCAAGGTTCAGATGGGCGGCGCGCCCGGCGTTGGGAGCGATGGGGTTGGGCAACTGAGGCCAGATTAGTTCCAGAGCGCCGGCATTGCCGAAAACAGACTGTCCAGCACAAAGCACCACCGCCGTGATGGTGTAATAGCGGCTGATTTTTTGTAATGGGTGATGGTCCTTGTCCTGTTTCTTCATGGTTCACGTCCTAGGATCGCGGGCTTGGCTGTATCGGGACGCGGGGGCCAATCGCGCATCCGGACGGTATCAAGGTAGCTAAGGAACTCCAGTAGCCAGCCGCGCTGATCCCCGCTAACCGTCGGATGGCGGAAGGTTTTGGTCAACATGGGCGGTTGATCGAGGAAGGAAGAGATCCACTCTGATCCCCGTTCCGAGTAGACTTCGGTGATCTCTCTGGCGTTGTAGCCCCCATTGCCAAAGATGGTATGGCACTCCATACAACCTCGCTCCTGCCAGATGAGGCGACCGGCTTGTACAGCCGGCGCTGGCTGTTCCAGTTGCCCAAGAGAGATGAATAGAGCAGCCAGGAAGAGCAGCAATGGGACAAAAACCGCCAGTAAGAAGATGACCGTTTTGCGCATGATCCCCATCCCCTCCCCCTCTAGTGTGTGGTGATCGCGTCAGAGATAATCATACGTCCCGCCGGCGGTGAAACAGTAAAAGACCACCCCTCGGGGTGATCTTTTATGGACTTACTTAATCACTCGTCGCGCTCCCACGTATTTCTGGTCCAGGTCAGCGGAGTAGTTCTTGGCACTAGGGCTGAAGCTGGAGATGGCGACCCCCAGCGAGCCGGAAGAGTGAATATACTCCCCATCGCCTAGGTAGATCCCCATATGCGAGGGACCGGCCGCATAGGTCGAGAAGAAAACCAAGTCGCCGCGTTCTAGCTCAACCCTCTCCACGGGGTCCCCCTGAGTATATTGCATGTTGGCATCGCGCAACACCTGGTAGCCATTGATCCGCAGGGCAAACTGCGTGAAGCCGGAGCAGTCAAAGCCCAGCGCGGTCGTACCGCCCCAGAGGTAAGGGAGGCCTACATACTGCTTGGCAGTGGCGATGACCGCCTCGATTCCCTTTTTGGTGGCGAAGGTGGCCACTGCGTTCTCATGGACGCGTATATCGCCCTGCGCCACCCAGGCGCTGCGGCCATCGGGAAGCATCAGCTCGACCTGACCCTGCTTGGCTTCGGCCGACCGTAGCGGCAGACTGACCCCCTGGACCGCCTGCGTCAGCAGGCTGCCGCCAGGCTGGTCACGCAGAATGGTCGTCTTGGCGGTGATCTCGGCCTGAGCCCCAGCACGATATTGGGCGAGCTCGTCACTGGCCATGCGGACGATGCTACTGCCGTTGACCCAGCCCAGATAGTCGTCCCACATCCGCACCAGATACCAGCCATTGCTCTCATCGAGGATGCGCAGGGTCTCGCCCAGGCCGGCTTGGGTGGCCAGCGACTTGCCTGTATCAGCAAAAGGCTTCAGACCGAGGTTGACCACGGGAAGGTTGGCTACGCCGTAGATCTTAGGCTGAATGTTGCCACTGGGGAGCACCTTTGTCTCATTGACCACGCTCCGCAGCCCAGGAACCTGCTGGACAGTCTCAAAGAGGGCTTGGTGGATCTGCATGCTGTGGACTCGACCGGTCAGGTGCGCCCGACCTTCTTGAACCGTCGACGTCACCTCGAAGACGGCTGTCCGTTGGTCAGAAGCCATCTGCTTATGGACCATCTCGACTGCGTCCTTGACCAGAGCTGACAAGGCGACGTCATCGGGCTTGGCGGCTGGTAGTGGGGGAGAACAGGCGGCGGTGAAGAGGACAATTAAAAGTAGCATAACCCCCGGCAGCAGGGTTGGGCGACCTCTCATCGATGATCCATCTCCCTTTCTAGGCCGATCTCACTAGCGTTGATCTTATTGTAGCTGACAGGATAATGGAAGTCACTGGCGAATAGTTGCGTAGTCACTAGTTTCTTTGTTATCTTAGGAACTTGCATGACCATTTCGCAGTCGCACGCGCAAGCGGCGATCTGCATCCTTGATTACTGCGGCTCTGCCGCATCTCGCAGTCGCACGCGCGAGCGGCGATCTGCATCCTTGATTACTGCGGCTCTGCCGCATCATTCCGGTAAACGCTCGTAGACCTCAAAACGTTGATTCTACGTCATGCAAGTTCCGAAGGATGAGTTGGGCGACGCTAATCTGACTAACACGGACTAGCCATGCCTTCGGGCTGCTTAACACGATGTTAAGGAGGATCTGTCTATGTCATCCCTGCTGCTGACCAATGGTAAGGTCTATACCGGCAACCCCAAGAACAAGTGGGCGACGTCCATTCTCATCCAGAACGGTCGCGTTGCCTGGGTCGGACAGGGTAACCCCCCTGCAGCTGACTGTTCGCACATCGACCTTGGCGGGCGCTTGGTGCTACCGGGATTGGTCGATGCCCATATCCATTTCCTCTGGTATGCCACTGGCATCGAGAGTGTGCGCATGGTCGGGGTCGAGAGCCTTGATCAAGCGCTTGGTATGGTGGCGGAGCGTGTGGCCCAGCTACAGCCTGGCGAATGGGTTGTGGGCGACAGCTACAACCACAATGTTTGGGGGATGGAGCGCGAACCCAATCGCTACGACCTCGACCGCGTCAGCCCTGACCATCCAGTGATCATCTCCAGCAAGTGTGGTCACACCGCTTGGGTGAACTCCAAAGCGCTGGAGCTGGCCGGGATCACCGCTACCACCGCAGACCCCGATGGGTCCCGTATCGACCGCGACGACCACGGCGAGCCCACCGGGCTGCTGCGCGAAGGGGCGCAAGGCTTGGTCTATCGGGTCATCCCTGAGGCGGATGCGGCGACCAAGAAGCGGCTGCTGAAACAGGCCATTGCCAATGCCCATGCTGCGGGCCTGACCGGGATCCATGACTGTGAAGGCAGCGATGCCCTGCACATGTTCTCACGCTTGGCCCAAGAGGGCGAACTCGATCTACGTGTGACCATGAATGTCCCCAATGATGACTTGGACCATGCCATCGCGCTTGGCCTGATCTCAGGTTTTGGCGGTGAGTGGGTGCGCATCGGCGGGATCAAGGCCTTTGCCGACGGGGCCTTGGGAACGCAAACGGCGCTGATGTTTGAGCCCTGTGAAGGCTCCACTAATACGGGCATCCAGACCATGACGGAAGATCAACTGCGCGAGGTCGTGGTTAAGGGGGATGAGCACGGCCTAGCGTCGGCGGTGCATGCCATCGGCGACAAGGCCAATGCCATGATGCTGGATATCTATGAAGCGGTGCTCAAAGACGGCAACCTTGGCTTGCGCCACCGTATCGAGCATGCCCAGTTGATGCGTCAAGAGGATGTTGTACGCTGTGGACGTCTAGGTGTCATTGCCTCCGTCCAGCCGACACACGTCCTGGGCGATATGGAGATCGTCGATCGCTACTGGGGGAAGCGCGGTCGCTACGCCTACGCCTTCAAGAGCCTGGCCTCGGCCGGCTCGGTGCTCGCCTTTGGCTCCGATGCCCCGGTGGAGAGCTTCGACCCCATCTTGGGTATCCATGCTGCAGTCAATCGACGGCGTCCAGACGGCTTTCCTACCGCGGGCTTTTACCCTGAGGAGCGTCTGACCGTAGAAGAGGCGGTGCGCGCCTATACCTGGGGACCGGCCTATGCAGCCTATCAGGAGGATATCGCTGGGACCCTCGAGGTGGGCAAGCTGGGCGATCTGGTGGTCCTGGATCGTGATCTGTTCACCATCGATCCCATGGAGATCTGTCAGACCCGCGTCGACCTGACGGTGGTCGGCGGTAAGGTGGTCTATCAGCACTAAGCGAATATGCAACACAGGAGGACATACTATGCCGCGCGTCGCAATCATCGGTGGAGGACACGGGGGAACGACCATTCTCAAGGCCCTTCATACCCTCAAGGATGTTGAGGTCATCGGTATCGCCGAGGTCAACCCAGAGGCTCCGGGAGCGAAACTGGCTCGACAATGGGGCGTTCCTGTCTACAGCGATTTCCAGCGGCTGCTTCAGTCGGGGCGGGTAGAGATCATCTTTGAAGCCACAGGTCGTGATGATGTGCGCACGGCGGTGCTAGCACAAAAGGATCACGAGAGCTCGCTGATCGATTCTCACGCCGCGCGCCTGATGATGGACTTGGTCAACAGCCGTGAGAGCCTCGTGGATAATATCACTGGACGGGCTCAGCAACTGGCCGCCATGGGTCAAGAGCTGATGACTAACAGCAGCCAGCTGGTAGGCAAGGCGACTGCTCTTGCTCAGGAGGCTGAGGCGATGGCGGAGCAGAGCCAAGGTCTACGTGATGCCTCAGTGCGTGCCAGCAGTTCGCTGGGGGAGACCGACACTATCCTGAAGATGATCATGTCGGTGGCCGACCGTACCAAGCTGCTGGGGCTAAACGCCGCCATCGAGGCGGCTCGCGCCGGTGAGCAGGGGCGCGGCTTTACCGTGGTAGCTCAGGAGATCCGCAAGCTTGCCGACAACAGCATGGCCTCAGCCGGCCGTGTCGGCGGTATCATCCACGAGATCCAGCAGTCCATGGGCGGTATCATGGATGGTATACAGAATACCGGACAGGTGATCGAACACCAGACCTCAGCTAGCGAAGACCTGGCGGAGAGCAGCCGTATCCTAAACCATATCGCCAACCAGGTTCTCAAAATGGCTGAAGAGCTTGCCAACTTGGCAGGCAAATGAGACAGAAATAACCGACCACACGAGGTCTGACCCCGCGTAGTCGGTTATTTTTGTTTGCTTCAACGGTGCAGCGCCATGGCCCGGGGCCTTACCTGAAAGGCCAGGGTCATCAAGCTGTCGAGCAGGTTGACGTTTTCCACGGCGATCTGCCCCGGCACGCGCAGCTGCAGTGGTGCGAAGTTCCAGATCCCTTTCACATCCGTGGCAGCGAGCGCATCGGCTACCGCTTGGGCCGCGTTCTTGGGGACGGCGATTACCCCGATCTCTATCTGCTGGGCCGCCATCTCCTCTTTGAGGGAGTCGAGATCGTGGACGGGTACCCCGTTGATGCTGCGGCCGATCAGCTCGGGATCAGTGTCAAAGGCGACGACGAAGCGGAAGCCTTTGTCTACGAACCCGGCGTAGGAGAGCAGCGCCCGTCCCAACTGTCCGACCCCCACCAGTGCCAGATGACACTCGGCATCGATCCCCAGGATGTGGTCGATGGTCGTTAGCAGTTCCTGGGAGTCATAGCCGTAGCCCTGTTGGCCAAACGAGCCAAAGAAGCTCAGATCCTGCCGCACTTGGGAGGCGGTCGAGCCGCAGGCCGCAGCCAGTTGCTGCGATGAGATGCGTGCCGCCCCGGACGCCACCGCATCCGCCAGCGCCGCCCTGTAACCTGGCAGGCGCTTGATCACTCGGTATGGGATGCCATCGAGTTTTGTTTTGTCAGACTGCACTAACGTCCCCTCCCTAATCGGCGTTGACGACGAGCTTGGCTGTAGTAGGTTGGGCCGCCTGGCAATGACGATCCAGTGCCTTTTCCGCCACACGCTGGTCGATCATGGTGCCCGGACCAGCGATGCAGCCGCCTAGGCAGGCCATGCCTTCGATCAATGTGGCCGCCAGTGCTCCCTTGTTGGCGGTGTTGAGTAGTTGCCGCGCCTCGCTCAGCCCATTGGCTGTGGCCAGCCGCAGCTCTTCTCCCTGTTGGCCTAAGGTTGCGACCAGCGCCTGGGCCACGCCGCCGGACTTGGCAAAGCCACGTCCTAAGGCCCCCGCATTGTGCAGGTCACCGACCGCGGTGATCGTGGCCAGGTTGATATCGGCGGCGACCAGCAGGCAGGCCAGTTCCTCAAAGGTCAGCACGGCATCGACCTGGTCGACCCGGACCGCCTCGCCCTTCTTGGCCACACAGGGACCAATGAAGACGGTGAGTGCGTCGGGATCCTGCTGCTTGATCGCTTGGGCGATCACGGCCATGGGGGAAGGGGTATGGGAGATGCGCTCGGTCAACCGGTCGTAGTGCTGGTTGATCAGGTTGACAAAGGCAGGACAGCAGGAGGTGGTCATGAACGGCTGGCCAGCTGCCATCCGTTCTTGGTACTCCTCGGCTTCTGCGGCAGCTACCATCTCGGCCCCTTTGGCGACCTCTACCACCTCGGCAAAGCCCATGTTCTTCAGACCTGCGCAGATCGCCGCCGGTTCCGCCTTGAAGCCAAACTGGCCCACAAAGGATGGTGCGAGTAGGGCATAGACGGGTCGGTCACCCTGCTTGAGCATGCGTGCCACTTGGACGATCTGGGTGGCATCGGCCACGGAACCAAACGGGCAAGCGTTGATGCAGGCGCCGCAATTCACACACCGCTGTGCGTCGATGGTGGCGGTGCCGCTATCAGCAGAAGAGATGGCCTTGACGACACAGGCCTGCTCGCAGGGGCGGGTGATCTCCACGATGGCATGGTAGCGGCATTTCTTGACGCAGAGCCCACAGTGGACACAGCGCTCACGGTCGATATAGGCGCGGTTCTGCACGATCATGATCGCGCCCTTGGGACAGCTATTGACGCAGTGATGGGCAACGCAGTTGCGGCAGGCATCGGTGACGACGACCTTGTCGATCGGACAACGGTCGCACGCCTCTTCGATCAGCTCCACCACCTGACCGTCGTTGAACTGGTGATCGAGGGCTTGCTCAGCCATCTGGGCGAGAGAGTCATGCTTCTGCACCTCAGCCCTGGACAAGCCCAGCGCCACCCGAATGCGCTGGCGCAAAATAGCCTTCTCTTTGTGTTCACAGCAGCGATAGCGAATGGCGAACTCGCTGACCAGGTCATCAGGCAGATCATTGATCTTCTCGACCAACTGATCTTTGAAGCTCCACCGGGCGATGGCGGTATAGATCCTGCGCCTGATCTTGGTTATCTCGGATACCTGGGCTGGCATCGTATCTCACAGCTCCTTCTTATGCAGGCCCGTGGGTCCACACGTTCACAAGCCTACAAGTCACTACTAAGGAATCTCTATCTATCGGCCTGTCCGCGGTATCGCACGAAGCTACTCCGCCAGCAGATGTTGGAGCAGCTCCTTGGCCTGATCGGCGGTGACGCCGGTGTAGAGCTGACCGTCCACCTTCATGCTTGGCCCTTTGGCACAGGCACTGAGGCAATGGGTAAGCTTCAGGTGGATGCGAGCGCGCTGGGCGTCGCTGAGAGCCCCGATGATAGACATGATCTCACCGGAGCCCATCACATGGCATGACGTGCCGGCACAGAGCTCGATCTCGATAGTGTTCATAATCTCCCTCCTAATATGAACTGCCCAAAGCCCAAAGTGGAGTTAGCCTTCAGCAGTCGTTTTACCCACTAGGGACTAGGGACTAGGGACTCGTCTAGTAGTAACGGATCTCTACCTCGATGCCCAGTCGGCGCAGCAGCTTAGCGATCTTGTCGACCACATGGGCGCGTGGAGCGAGGTGAACCAGTTGCTCGAGGTTGACTTGGGCGGGGTTGATCCCGCGGCCGACCATGAAGAGCACCTCTTCCGCATTGAGCAACCGTCTGGCCAAAAGCGTTGCCCCATCTTCCGTATCGGGTAGCGGTTCACCGTCGAGGGTTGAGCGTAATAAGTCATGGGCACGGTTGAGCGTGAGGATCCCCTCGGTGGTCAGATCGACACCACGCATATAAGCCACAGGGGGAACGCGTGGATCTGGATAGTCCAGACTGGTCTCCATCTCACAGCCCAGCACGCGGCTGACGATCTGGGCGGTGGTGCCTCCACAGACAATTCGTGTGCTGCCGATGCGCCCGAAGAATTCACGCACCGTGGTCTCATCATCGGCAGGGTTCTGGGCGGGACCTGTCAGCACCGTTACCATCTGCGGCGGACGGATCTTGATCGCCACGGCGGTGCAGTCGTCGCCTGCCTTGCCCAAATAGCAGGCCTGGGCAAGCTGGATCACCTTGGCAGATGCTTCCTCCGCCGTGGAGCAGTCCCTGGACAGATGCGGCAGGTATTCGAGCAGACCGTCTTGCCCCAGTCCGAGGTCAAACAGACCTCCGACACCGGCGTGGATCACACCATCGGAGACCATCAGCAGCAGGTCCCCGTCCTGGACTGTGAAGCTCGCTTCGTAGATCTGGCGGCCAGCGACTAGCCGCTCAGAACGCTGTACGGGCACCAACTGATCATCGCGGAGCAGTATGGTCTCAGGGGAGTCATACTCGAATAGCCGGGCCTGCCCACCATCATCGATCTGGAGAATAGCCAATGTGGCGTAGGCTAAGCCACGGACCTTGCAGATCGGGAGTGTATCGGCGATGGTCTGGATCACGTGCTCCATGCTCACGTGGCGACGGAGTAGGCCGCTGGTGATGCGCGTAGTCAGCGTGGCCAAAATACTAGCCTTGACGCCGCTGCCTAATCCATCGGAGAGAATGACCGTGGTCGTGCCTTGATCATGGATGATATCAGTGGCATCGCCGCACAGCTCCTCTTGATGCTTGCACAAGCGTGTTATCCCGACCTCGGCTGCCAGCTTCATATGCCGCTCTCCTTGTCATCGTCCATCATGGTGATCAGCTCGAGCAGGGTGGCCTTGGTCTCTGAGGTCGCCTCCCCCAGGAGGCCGGCGATCTCCTGGGCGAGCTTCATCTGGTTGTTGATTACCGAGGTGGCTCGTTCGATAGTCGACTGGTGCTTGCGCTCCAGATCGCGTTTGCGTAGTTCCTCATCGGTGACATCGTAGATCACGCCAATGACCAAGCCATACTCGGGCTCAGCATAGATGGTCTGATGGGTGACTAGCTTAAGCTCGGGATAGGAGACCCGCTTGCGCAAGGTGACGCCAGTCGTGAGGACCTGCTCGAAATCGCGGGGATCGATGAAGGCGCCGAGCGGCATGCTGCGGGTGGGCTGGTTAGATGGGTTAAACAGCTGCTGGGCAGTGGGGTTGAAGCGATGGATGGTCAGATCTTTGTTGACGATGATGATGGCATTGACCGATCCATCGACCACCAGGTGAGAGAGTGATTCAAACTTGCCCTTCATATAGGGCACACACATCTCCAACTCAGCCAGACCCTGGTAAGTGGCGATCGCTTTATCTCGACAGGTGGGGTAGCCACAGCCACCGCAGTTGCTCTCATCCTGTTCCGTCTTCTTGCCAATCTGAGCGAGGATTTCTCTGATCTCGCGCTCACTGGGGGTCTTCTGCCCCACCAGGCGAGCATGGTAGGCGCGCGTCATCAGCGCCTTGAGCTCCTCCTCCGTCGGGAGTGAGGCCTGAGGCGCAGTCACCGTCTCAGTCTCGGTCTTGGGCTTGGTCTTAGGCTCTTCCAGCGGGGAGTTGTGATAGCTTAGCACCTGACTGCGTCGTGCCGCGATCCCCCAGACATCACCCATCCCGGTGCCACCGATACAGCCCCCAACACAGGCCAGCGCCTCGATAAAGCGTGGACTGATCGTGCCTTGGGCGAGGTCGTCAAAGGTCTCCAGGCATTCCTCGAGTCCTTGGACGGTGACCACATCGGGCAGTTGCTCAGCGCGTAAGCCGGCCGAGGCCATGATGCCGCGACTGAGGGGGAAGATGCGGGCGGTGGTGGTGGGGCGGTCGGCAGCAACCGCTTCCAGTTGGTCGGGAGCAATACCGCGCTCCCGCCACCACTGCCGCAGCTCGGCAAAGGTGATGACCGCGTCGATGGCGTCATAGCTGTCGCCGCGGCTGGCCTCTTGGATCTTGGCCACGCAGGGTCCGATGAAGACGACCTTGGCCTTGGGGTAGTCACGGCGGAGAAGGCGACCGTGTAGGACCATAGGTGAGACCGTGGTCGAGAGCATCGGCAGCAGTTCAGGGTGATAGATCTCCAACAGGTTAACCACTGCCGGACAACAGGACGAGATATGGGTGCCGCCGCCGGTCTCCACCAGGCGGCGATAGTGGGCGGCGATATGCTCGGCGGCAGAGGCGGTCTCTTCAACCCTACCGAAGCCTAGCGCCTTGAGACCGGCAATCGCCTGGCCCGGGGTGAGCCCCGGAAAAGCAGCAACGTAGGACGGGGCCAAGCTCACATGTACGTCTCTGCCGGAGGCTAGGTAATCCGAAACACGGGCGCGCTGCGACTGGATGGTCTTGGCCCCTTGCGGACAGGCATCCACGCAGATACCGCAGACGATGCAGCGTTCTTGGATGATACGAGCCTGCCCACCGTGCAGACCGATAGCCTTGACCGGACAGGCACGGATGCAGCGGTGGCAGTCCTTGCATTTAGCTTTATTGGAAACGATGGCGCTGATCATGGATTGTTCAACACCTTTCGCATGAAGATCTCCTCGATATTGTCTGGACTGGCCTGGGTAATCAGTTCGCCGTCGATGCGGAGCACGACGCCCTGCTGGCAGCAGCCCTGGCAGAACGATGCAGCTAGTTTGACATCCACGGCGGCCTGATGCTCAGCAATCAACTGCTTTAGTCGGGCGATGATTTGATACGAGCCTTTCAGGTGACAACCGCTGCCGATGCAGACATAGATCTGATGCATGGACCAAGCCTCCTTGTCGAAGATCGTTATTTTCGTCACAATCTCTTTACTGCATTCTACTCCACATGCTGAACCCTGTAAATGGACTTTGTGAAATAATTCATTAAATGACAGACGTTATGACTGGGGCGCGTCCCCTGCAAGCAGAGTAAGCACGAAAGCACCCGCGAGCGGGTGCTTTCGTGAGGTCTTATGTCTCTTCGCAGTGTTTATCAAGGGCTCTTTCCGCCATGCGTTTGTCCACAATGGTGCCGGGCCCGGCGATACAGCCGCCCTGACACGCCATACCTTCCACCAATGTCGCGGCCAAGCAGCCTTTGGCAGCGGTCTTGAGCAGCTGCTGGGCTTCGCTAAGGCCATCTCCTTTGGCGAGCTTCACTTGTGTCGCCTTATCACCCAGGGCGTTCATCACGGCTTGAGCAACGCCTCCTGCTTTGGCAAAGCCACGACCGTCGGCCCCCGCGTCATGGAGATCGTCAGCGGTAGCCAGCGATGCCAGATCAAGGTCGGCCGCATCGAAGAAACAGGCGAGCTCCTCAAAAGTCAGCACCGCGTCAACTCCGCCCACACGGATCGCCTCCGCCTTCTTGGCCACACACGGTCCGATAAAGACGGTCAGCGCGTTTGGATTGTCTTGCTTGATGTTGTGAGCAATCACGGCCATGGGTGACGGGGTGTGGGAGATCATGGGGGAGAGCTGCTCATAATGCTTTTCGATCAGGTTCACGAAAGACGGGCAACAAGAACTGGTCATAAATGGCTGCCCAGCGGCCATTCGTTCCTGATATTCCTCGGCCTCGGCCTTGGCAACCATCTCGGCCCCCTTGGCTACCTCGACCACGTCGGCGAAACCTAGCTGTCGTAACCCAGCGACGATTGATGCGGGTGGGACCTTTGGCCCGAACTGTCCGACAAAGGACGGGGCCATGAGAGCAACCACCGGCCGCCCACTCTGCTTCAACATCTGGACAATCGGGATGATCTGACTGTCGTCGGCCACCGAGCCAAAAGGACACGCGTTGATGCAGGCTCCACAGCTGACACAGCGTGAGTAATCAATGGTTGCGCTCCCATTGTCGGTGGGTGAGATCGCATCGACAACACACGCCTGTTCACATGGGCGGGTAATCTGGACGATGGCGTGATAGCGACAGCTCTTGGCGCAGAGGCCGCAGTTGACGCAACGGTTGCGGTCGATATAGGCACGATTCTGTGTGATCACGATCGCGTTCTTGGGGCAGCTATTGAGGCAATGGTGAGCGACGCAGTTGCGGCAGGCATCGGTGACCACGATCTTGTCGATGGGACAGCGGTCACAGGCGGCCTCGATCATCTCCACTACATGCGTGCTGTCGTGTTGGTGACTGAGCGCAACCTCCGCCATCTGAGCTAGGGTCGCATGCGTCTTCACCTCAGTCGGTGAGAGACCCAATGCGATGCGAATGCGCTCCTTCAGAATAGCCTTCTCTTTGTGTTCACAGCAGCGGTAGCGGATCTCAAACTCCTTAATCAGGTCATCAGGAAGATCGTTGATCCTTTCTACCAGCTGACCCTGCGCCGTCCAGCGTGCAATGGCCGTATAGATCTTGCGACGAATCTTGCTTACTTCGGTGACCTGAGCTGCCATCACTGTACCTCCATGTTATCTCATTATTATCTCTTCATCCCAGTTCCATTGCTTTTCTACGTCTATGGGCATCTTCTTGGCATCTGCCTGTCCGATTCTAGCTTTGATCTGGCATTCTGTAAACATTGCTTGATCATGATACATGAATAGACCGAAACTACCTGGGGTCTGAAGCACCGCTATGGTTTTACTGCTATAATTGGTAGGAACACTCATGAAACCGCCTGACTTCATTAATATGACATGCTTGCGTGACCACTTGCTAAGGAAGGTGGGTACAGTTTGCTAAACGAGACCGAGCGCTTGCGCTATAGTCGTCAACTCGTCATCCCGACCTTTGGTGAGATCGCTCAAGACCGGCTTGGTAGGTCCAGCGTCCTGATCATCGGGGCCGGTGGCTTGGGATCCCCAGTGGCGCTATATCTGGCCGCGGCTGGAGTTGGTACTCTCGGCTTAGTTGATGCTGATCGTGTGGAACTGTCCAATCTGCAACGCCAGATTCTCCATGGCGAAGGGTCACTGGGCCGAGCGAAGGTGGAGTCAGCCGCCCAGCGACTGCAAGCGCTGAACAGTACGGTGACGGTTCACTGTCATCACCTGCGCGTGGATCAGCAGAACGCCACTCAACTGATCGAGGCCTATGACCTCGTAGTGGATGCGGTGGACAGCTTGGTGACCCGTTTTGTGGTCAATGACGCCTGCGTGGCGTTAGGCAAGCCTCTGGTGGAGGCTGGAGTGAGTCAGTTCTCGGGTATGGTGATGAGCATCCTCCCAGGGCACGGGGCCTGCTATCGCTGTGTCTTTCCGGTCCCACCACCTGCCGGCAGCCTGCCCACGCCGGCTCAGCTCGGCATCCTCGGCTCGGTAGCCGGCCTCGCCGGCTGCGTCCAGGCCACCGAGGCGATCAAGCTGCTCACCGGGATCGGGGAGCCGCTAGTCAACCGCATGCTCTGGCTCGACGCGCTGAAGATGAGCTTTGAGACGGTGAAGATCGAACGCGATCCGAACTGCCCTGTCTGTTCAAGCAGCACCGCAGATGCGAGTATTGGTCCAACTCGGGACTAGGGACTAGGGACTCGGGACTCGGGACTCTTTTCACCCCTTCTTCCCACGGCGCATATGATGGCAGTAGCCAAAAGCGCCTGGGGCGGACTCATAAGGGGTGGGGTAGAAGATGGTCTCATGGTTGTCTAGCCTCAACGTGATGGTCGTAGGTGCCATCGCCAGTCTGTTGGCAGGGCTTGCGACGGGAGTGGGGGCATTGCCCACATTTTTCACCCGCAATATCACCAAACGTCTGCTGGATCCTTTGCTTGGCTTTGCTGCCGGCGTGATGCTGGCCGCGACATCCTTCAGCCTGATCATCCCCGCCATTGAGTATGGTGGAGGGGGTGTGCGGGGAGCCAGCATCACCTTGGTTGGTATCCTAGCAGGAGGCCTGTTCCTCGATCTCGCGGACCGCTTCTTCCCTGACAAGAACCTGCTGAAGGGGCCAAGCAAAAATCATGATAACCTGCGCAAGGTGTGGCTGTTTGCGATAGCAATCACCGTGCACAACTTCCCCGAAGGCTTGGCTGTCGGGGTCGGTTTCGGCCATGGTGATATCGCCAACGGTCTATCGATCGCCATCGCCATCGGTCTACAAAACATCCCCGAGGGTCTGGCTGTGGCGCTGCCTTTCCTGCGCGAAGGAGTCCCTACGCTCAAAGCCTTTACCATCGCCCTAGCGACGGGCTTAGTGGAGCCGATCGGTGGCCTGATCGGCGCGAGTTTAGTGCAGGTAGCGCGTCCGGTGCTGCCTTTGGCCCTAGCCTTTGCGGCCGGCGCCATGCTATTTGTGATCAGCCAAGAGATCATCCCCGAGACTCAGAAGGAGGCGACTAGCAAGATCGCCACCCATGCCATCTTGATCGGTTTTGTGATCATGATGTTTCTGGACAATGTGTTAGGGTAATAGAGAGTCCCTAGTCCCTAGTCCCTAGTCCCTAGTGGGGGTGTCGGAAGACCACAGGCGCAGCATGGCAGCGCCCGCAAAGACCTCAATGGGGCAACGCGTTGGACTAAGTCAGCGCAACCGTTGCCAAATGAGTCAATATCGCCCAGGCTTTAGCGCCAAGGAGTGATGAGATGCGGAAGAGTATGGTAGACTTTACGACCGGGAGTATCCCGTGTCACCTGATCACGTTTGCCATCCCCATGTTTCTGGGGAATTTGCTACAGGCCCTATATAACACCGTCGACAGCATCTGGGTAGGCCGGTACTTAGGCCATCGCGCCTTGGCCGCTGTATCGGTCAGTGGACCGATCACCTTCGCCTTGATCGCCATGGTCATGGGGCTGACCATGGCTACGACGACCATGGTTGCGCAGTATTATGGTGCACAGCAGCCACACATGGTGAAGCGGACCGTCACCAACGCCTTGGTGCTGCAGGCCATCCTCGGGGTCCTGTTCTCATTACTTGGCTATTATTTGCGCATTCCCATCCTCAACCTGGTCAATGCTCCTGCCGATATTATGGCCGATGCGGCCGCTTATCTTGGCATCTTCTCCCTAGGCCTGATCGGGATGTTCCTGTACAACGCTGCCGGAGCCATCTTGCGCGGGTTGGGCGATTCGCGTACGCCGCTAAAGTTCTTAGCTTATGCCACAGTGGCCAATATCATCCTCGATCCGTTGTTCATCTTTGGTTTCGGGCCAATCCCTAAGATGGGCGTCGCCGGTGCAGCCCTGGCAACTATTCTGGCCCAGGGCGGCTCCGCCTTCTTGGCACTGATGCACCTTGGCCGCGTTGCCGGACTGCTGCACATGGAAGGAGACTTCTGGAAACTGGATCCCCATCTGACAGCTCAGACCTTCAAGATCGGTCTGCCTGCCGGCATCCAGCAGACCCTGGTTTCGCTCAGCGGCATGGTGGTCAGCTCGATCGTAAATAGCTTTGGCAGTGTGGCGGTGGCTGGTTTCGGTGCCGCTGGGCGGATCGACCAGTTCTCGTTCATGCCATCCATGAGCGTCGGCTTGGCCGTCTCAGCACTGGTCGGTCAGAATATGGGGGCTGGCAAGGATGAGCGAGTCACCGAGATCGTTCGCTGGAGTGTACTCCTAGGCGGCGGGATCACGGCTGCTGTGTCGCTCTTCGCCGTTATCTATCCAGATCCTCTCATCGCCCTTTTTACTCAAGATGTTGCCGTCCTGGAGGCAGGCAAGCTGTATCTGCGCTATGTTGGCCTTTCTTACGTGCCGTTCTCGATCATGTTCGCTCTCAGCGGTGTCATGCGCGGCGCTGGCGATACCCTCGCCACCATGTTCATTTCCGTTGGGACCCTGTGGGTGGTCCGTGTGCCACTGGCCACCTTCCTCTCACGCATGCCGAACCTCGGTATCGTCGGGGTCTGGCTGGGTATTACATCCAGCCCCTTCATGGGCGTGATTCTCAACTATGTTTACTATCGTACAGGACGCTGGAAAAAGGCGGCCCTGGTGCGCCGTCAAGCGGGACAACCAGTGGTGGAACTGGAAGACTGAGTGGGACGAGTCCACAAGAACACGGGTCCACAAATCCACAAGAACTTAGGCCCAAACAACACAGGAGAAGTAGCCGCGATAGCGGTTACTTCTCCTGTGTTATGTGTTTCTACGCGGCGGGGCTGACGGTCTTAGCTTGGATGGCGAGCATCTTGTCGATTAGGGCCAGGGCATCGGCGCGGCAGAGGTTGGCTTTGGGATCAAGCTTACCATTGTAGCCATGGACCAGACCAATGCGAATGGCGGTAGCCATGCTGGCCACGCAGTCAGGACTGACAGAAGATGCGTCAGTAAATGCGGGCGGGATAACCCAGCTGGCGCCACTCTCTTTGAGGTAGTAATCGACGATCATCTGGATGGCGCGTTCGCGGGTGATGGGCTGGGTGCCGACCGGTACCAGGACGGGGGTCTTGAGCGCCTTGGCCAGCAACTGGGTGAACTCCTGCACGGTGATCTGTTCATCGAGGTTGATCTGACCGTTGCGGTTGACACCATCGGCAGCCATGGGGGCTTCAAGGATGCCAGCGTTAAGCATCTGAGCCGCTAGGTAATTGGACCAGTGTTCGCCAGAGGCGAGCACCATGACGCGGCCTTCCACGGCGGGGATGGTGGTCTGAGCCTGCAGATGCGTAATCAACGCTTCGTCAAGGGCGGGGAACTCGTTGGCGATGGGGTAGGGCTTGAACATGAGATAGTCATCGCCACCGGCAGCCATGAAGTCGTTGGTTGCCAAGACATACTCCTTGTCCAGGACCAACGGCTGACCCTTAATCATCACTGAGACGATATGGTTGCCTGCCGGCCTGGACGGATCGATCGCATAGGTCATGCCGCTGACATGGGGGAAGCCGCCAACGAGACCTGGGTACCCCTTGGTTCCATGCTCCAGAGCGGCTTTGATATCTGATCCCTTGATCTTCTTGGTCACGATGTAGTTGCCAAAAGGAAGTACGGTGATGACCTCACCCTTGGTGATCTCACCGGGCTCAATGGTGGCGCGGATGCCGCCACCATTCGTAAGCGCTACATCAGCGCCCGTAACGGCGACCATGGCGTCGGTGATCAGGTTGCCCAGATTGCTCTCGCCCTTGCGGACTACTTCGCGGGCACCTTCAAGCTTCACTGTCGTGTTGCCGACGACCTGGCTGAGGATCGGCTTCTGTTCATCGCCAATGGTCTTGATGATCGCATTCACTGCTTCATCAGCTACGATTCCAGCGGTCTCATCCTTAGTGATGTGTTTGGCAAGCTTCTTTACCAGCTTTCCGTCCTCAAGTGTAAGCTCGACCACGCCGAGGTTGGCGTTGTATTCGCCAGTGCTGACGATCAGGGTCTCACCTACGAGCTGGTTTTTTTCTGGCTTGCTATGACTGTGTCCATCAATGATCACGTCGATTTCGGGAACCGCTGCAGCGATCTTGTTGCTGGTCACCTCACTGGTCTCGTCAAGACCGATATGAGCGAGGGCGACGATGAGGTCCG
>CAZINL010000017.1:16300-27089 GCA_964540595.1 uncultured Clostridia bacterium | reverse complement strand
TTGCCTCCGTTTTTGTTGCGGGATGGTACCAGATCCGCATATCATCTTTCATTTAGGGTAGACGAAGCGTAGCGGCAGAATCCCTTCACCGCAGAGAAGAACACTCACTCGGTCACGTCATTTAGGTCGAGCAATGGTGAGGCGGATGCGCCCTTTCTTAGTCTCTCCGCCAATAGCCCTGACCATCGCCCGCCCTTGACCACGCATGGAGAGCACGTCTCCTTCCTTGATCTCCTCGGCAACAGCTAGGCATTCCTTCCAGTTGAGCTTGATCTTTCGTCCCTCAATCTCACGGACCATCTCGCTGCGCGACAGGCCAAACGCAGCAGCCGCCACGGCGTCGAGACGCAGCGACGCCACGACCACGCTTTTCTCATCGCAGGGGGGCTGATAGCTCGCCAATAGGTCGAAGTCAACGCTGGACACTGTCACGGTCGAGCGATGCACCTGAGTCAGGTTATCGCGTAGAAAGGTGCCTATCTCACGGGTGGCGAGCAGGTAACACCCCTCGTCGTCGACGATCAGGTCGCCGAGCTTCTCGCGCTTGATCCCTAGGCCGAGGATCGCCCCCAGATAGTCACGGTGCGTCAAGGGAGTCTCGTTCCAGAGCGCCTGGATGCGTAGGCCCATGATCTCATAATCATCGTTCTCAATGGGCAGATCGACCTGGGCAAAAGCCGGACGTGATCGTTCGGCAGCGGGGTAGCCGCCCCAGAAGGCCACACGCCCTTCACCACCGCGTCGGCGGACGATCTCCCTGACCACCGCCGCCTGAGCGGGATCGCAGAAATCGCCCAACTCCACCGACCAGTTTTTCTCGGCGACTGTGACCTTGTCCAGGGCTTTGGCCGCCAGCAGGCGTTCCTGATCATCGTGGTATCCCTTGAGCAGTTCGTTGCGATCTTTCACAGTCTGTCCCATCCCATCAGGTGTTTCATCTAAGCGTTTCATTCAGTGTAGCGGTCACCATCGGTGGGGGTCAAGCATCCCCGGACATTCTTTACCTTCTGTTCATAGTTATGACGAACAAGTCTGGGCAGCGGTTCCTAGCAATGCCATAGCTCCAAACATTGTCTCATTGCAGGCAGGATACATGCTTGCGTTATGTCGAAACAAGAGTAGCAATAAGCCACAAGGCGCTCGTCATGACTCATGAGGACTGATCCCTGCCTCTGGACTCTGGACTCTTAACCCCATTTCCTAATTCTTAACTCTTAATTCTTAATTCCAGGAGGTGTGCCATGCATCGTCCCATGCACAAGACGGAGATCGAGACTCCGGCCCTGATTATCGACCTGGACAAAATGGAGGCCAACCTACAGCAGATGGCCGACTTCTTCGCTAGTCAGACGGCCAATCTACGCCCCCACTTCAAGACGCATAAGACCCCGATCATCGCTCACAAGCAGATCGCGGCCGGGGCCAAAGGGATTACCTGTGCGAAACTCAGCGAAGCCGAAGTTTTGGTTCATCACGGCATCAACGACGTGCTGATCGCCAATCAGGTGGTGGACCCGGTCAAGATCGCCCGTCTGGTCGACCTGGCTCAGCACAGCGACCTGATCGTGGCGGTGGATCATCCCGACAACGTCGCTGCTCTCAGTGCCGAGGCGAGCGGCAAACGGCGCCCGCTCAATCTGATTATCGAGGTCGATGTCGGCATGACCCGGGCCGGCACCCGTTCTCTCGACGAGACCCTGCGCTTGGCAAAGCAGATCACCAGCAGCCCCGGTTTGCGGTTTCGCGGCCTAATGGGCTATGAAGGGCATGCGGTCTTCACCACAGATAGAACTGCACGCGAAGAGGCTACTCGTACCGCTAATCAGCTGCTAGTGGAGCATGCCGAGATGCTGAGGGCCAATGGCATCGAAGTGGAGATCGTCTCGGCGGGAGGTTCAGGCACCTATGATCTTGCCGGGAGCTACCCAGGAATCACGGAGGTCGAGGCTGGCTCGTACGTCTTCATGGATGCCACCTACCGTGGCGTTGGCCTCCCCTTCGAGTGCGCGCTGACGGTGCTCTCGACCGTGGTCAGTCTGCCCAGCCCTGATCGGGCTGTCTGCGACGCCGGGATCAAGGCGATGACCAATGAATTTGGGCTGCCGATCGTGAAAGATGTCGACGGTATCAAGGTCAAAGGGCTTTCCGAGGAACACTGCAGCCTAGATCTGGTCAATCCCAGCCGCCCACTGAAACTTGGCGAAAAGGTTGAGTTTATCCCCAGCCACTGCTGTACCACCATCAACCTGCATGATCGCTTCTATGCCCTGCGTGGCGACCGGGTCGAAGCGGTCTGGGAGATCGCCGGCCGCGGCAAGAGCCAGTAGCGTTGCGCCTTGAGTCCACAAGCCGGGCGTGGCTGCGATGCAACATGCCCACGCCGACCGTAGTCACATCTAGCGCCGGCTAGGCGCGGTGTCGGCAGCGACCTGCATAGGTCGCGAAGGACAGATGTAACGTAGGATGCGGCGGTTGACTGCTGCTATTATAAGTCCACATTAGCACGAGTTTCCGCTCCACATCTGGGTATCCTATGGTTGTGGAGGTGCAGACGCATGAGGAAGCATGTGATACGAGCGAGCACGTGGGCCGATGGCGGCTTGGGACTCTACCAGCTGGATTCGGGGGAGATTTTGACCCGTGACGAGTTAGCTGTGGCTGTGATGGAAGGCGATGTGGTTGGCCTGGAGGTACGTGAAGAGCGCGGAGGCCTTGTCTTGCTCAGCGATGATAGCCTGGACAGCGATGTCCTGGATCTGCTCTCGCCCATCAGTGAAGACGATCTCCAAGCATGGCATGAACATAATGGCCGTCTGCCGAACTGGTCCCATGTTCAAAGTGTCTTTACGGAATAATCCCGCCTAGAAAACCCCTGGCAGCCGCCAGGGGTTGCTCTTGTTCACAGAGCTTCCAGATCGCTCGTAGCCTCTTACTCGTGTTCTTGTGGACTTGTGAGCTTGTGGACTCGCGGCCGATGGCCGCTAGCTGCGCAGCCACGCCTCCGTGGCGATCGGGCGGCTCCGTTTCGCGGCGTGATATAGCTTTAGATTGTATGCCTCGGTCGCCGGATCAGCGGAGTCATACTGCTCCAGCCGTGATAATACGCGGATACGATGGTGCTTGCACTCACGCAGGATGATCACCTGTTCACTGGCGCGCAATCCGATACAGCGCATGGTCGGGACCACTAAGGTAGTGGCGTGGACGCAGCGCAAAGTCGCCCACAGACCATCCCAGAGTAAAGGCTGATATTGGATGATAACCGAGATGTCCTGGCAGGCACTCTCATACGCCCAGAGGGTGAGCTTTCTTAACTCCAGTTCGATATCCATGGCGTCCCGATGGCAGAAGGGGATATAGCAGATCAACGCCTTCGACACATTTGACACCTCCTGGAATATAGTATAGAACGTTTGTTCGCTTATATGCAACTTCTAAATGAATAGTTCAGTGGGTATCCTGATGAGGGAACGAATGGGCGGAGATCATCGCACATTCCCGGAGTCTTGACTTTCCCTGACCTTCAATCTATAATCTGTAGTAGGAAATGGTTTCCGGCTGCTGTGGCAGCACTGAAATAGAGGAGGGATACCATGGGGCTAGTTCCAATGGTTGTTGAGCAGACCAATCGTGGCGAGCGGGCTTATGACATCTATTCCCGCATGCTCAAAGACCGCATCGTCTTTCTTAATGGTGAAGTCAATATGCACTCCGCCAATCTGATCGTGGCGCAGCTGCTTTTCCTCGAGAGTGAAGATCCCGATAAAGAGATCAGCCTCTACATCAACTCTCCTGGTGGTGAGGTCTACTCCGGTCTGGCGATCTACGACACCATGCAGTATCTCAAAGCCCCGGTGAACACCATCTGTGTGGGGCTGGCTGCCTCCATGGGAGCGGTACTCCTGACCGCGGGCAAGAAGCGCATGGCGCTCCCACACTCCCGCATCATGATCCATCAGCCGCTTGGCGGCGCCCAGGGGCAAGCTTCTGATATCGAGATCCAAGCCAAGGAGATCCTCAAACTGCGCGAAGTGATCAATGAGATCCTGATGAAGCACACCGGTAAGACCAAGGCTGAGATCGAGAGCGCCACTGATCGTGACCGCTTCTTTGACCCCTTCTAGGCCAAGGAATTTGGTCTGATTGACACCGTCTTTGAGAAGAGAGCGTAAACGCACAAACGAACGACACCCCTATCGCCGGCGATAGGGGTGTCTCCTATATTCCAGTTACTTGGTCAACTTGAGTGTGTATTCGCCGTCAGAGTCTGTGATCTCGACCCGATATCCCAGGCTCTGAGCAGCACGGGTGACGTTATCGCGGGCCACCGCGGTGTCAACCAGCACGGTGGCTGATAGAGGCTTGTTCTTCTCCAATGACTGGCGTGTCTTGACCACGGGCATGGGGCAGGATAGGCCGCGGGCATCAATCTGTACTGACATTTGATCACTCCTTACCTCAGCAGATGGACTGCTTCACACTATTCCAGGAAGACTACGATACGTCTGCTGTCCTCATCTAGCCACTCAGTCTCATGACGGAGACCGAGGGTCTTCACGGTGCGGATCACCGACTCTGCGCCGCCGCCGATATCCGCCAATATCTCAAGCGTGCTACTGCGGCGAGCATGTATGGCATCCAGCGCTCGCATCTGAGGGACTGGACAGCTAAGACCGCGGAGATCGAGGGGCTTCGAGCCTGTCAATCAACCTCACGCATCCCCCAGCCCATCCATAGGGCCAGGCCCAGCATAGCAACGACAACATAGGGACCATAGAGGCTCGGCCCTTTCGCAGAACTGGCTAGGCCAAAATTGTGCGCCAATGCAGCACCCGCTAGCATACCCATGACCGTAACGGCCGCATCGCCGTCACCCTCAGAGGCCATGACCAGCTGTCGCAGCGGGCAACCGCCCAACTGAATAGCGGTCAGCCCCACCAGCACCATGCCCATGAAGTTCCAGAGAGCATTGGTGTGTGCGACCGGCTGGTTCACCCATCCTACGTTGAAGCGTCCGAGGAACAGGTTGGTAATCAGGTTGCCACCAACCAGAGCTGTGATCCCGGAGATCAGATAGTAGTCTTTGGTCATGAAGAGATCACGGATGCCGCCCACGGTACAAAAGCGTGTCCGTTGCACGATCAACCCGACGATCACACCAGCGACCAGCGAGATCAGGACAGGGGCAGCCTGCGACCCAGGGGCGACGGTGCTCTTGAAGAGTGGGCCCCCGGCTTTGGCATCGAGCACAAAGGGAGCCAAGGCAGCTACCGCTAGCAGTATCCCGATCAAAGGAAAGAACAGCCCTGCGACCTTCTTCTGCTTCAGGCTACGACCGAGGCTAAAGCCTCGCTGCAGGAGATAGACCCCCAATAGCACACCGACCACCAGACCTGCCAGGCCAACCAGCGCATTGAGATCGCCGCCGCCGAGGCGCAGGAAGAGACGGATTGGGCAGCCTAAGAAGACCAGCGCTCCTACCATCAGGAAAGAGCCAAGCAGGAAGCGCATCCAGGGTGACGAACCGCCACGGGCACGAAACTCGCCAGTGGCGAACGCCCCGAGCATAGCACCGATGATGAGGCCCGGTATTTCTGGGCGTAGATACTGGACTGCTCCCGCACGATGGAACCCGAGGGCCCCAGAGATATCACGCAGGAAACAGGCGATGCAGAACCCCATATTGCCAGGGTTACCGGCGTGAACCAGTAGGGCAGCGATAATGCCGATAGCGGCTCCCACGGCCGCCATGATGAGATTGGGTGATATTTTCTTCTCCATCACAGTTCTCCTTTCAGAAACATTACTAGGTTGCCTCATGGGGATCGATGGGCCAGCGTGACGCCCAATCACGCTGAAGTGGCAAAAGACTTACCTCCTTTCGTTTGTGCGGAAAATCACGAAGTCTTGGTATGAAATTCTACTTCCAAAGCAAATTTCCTCTCATAGAAGATATGAGTCTTTACGATAAATATGTCTGGACGATTGGAACAACATGGTCGGTGAAGGAAAAGAGTGCAGTAGCGTAGTATTTAAGCTCATCGGCGACCGCGTGGACTGGTCGACCAGTGCTGAGGAGGAGAACAAATGGCCAAATACCGTGGTTACGAACTAATCGAAAAGACCAAGAGACAGTACATGGGGGAATCCGACCAGCAGAAAGGGCTGCCCCAGCCTGATCTAGCTGATCACCCCGTCGAGGGTCAGGCGCTGATCGATCTTCCCGATGCCAAGCAAGTCAGCGTCGGTCAGGTGGATCTCTTCACCGCCATCAACAATCGTGTCAGCGTGCGCAGATACGCCGACCAGCCCTTGACCCTGGACGAACTCTCTTATCTACTCTGGTGCACCCAGGGAGTTAAGCAGGTGACCACCCGCCCCGCCACTTTGCGCACCGTTCCATCGGCTGGCTCTCGCCATGCGTTTGAGACCTATCTCTTGATCAACCGCGTCGAAGGGCTCAAGCCTGGCCTTTACCGCTACTTCGCGGTCGAGCATAAGCTGGCCGCGGTCGATCTCAGCGATGATATCGCTGATCGGATCACCCAGGGCTGCGGTGGCCAGATCTTTGTCAAGAACGGCGCTGTCGCCTTCCTATGGGCGGCGGTCACCTACCGCATGTTCTGGCGTTACCAAGAGCGAGGCTTCCGCTATCTGCACCTCGACGCCGGCCATGTCTGCCAGAACCTCTATCTCGCCTGCGAAGCGATCGGTGCTGGCACCTGCGCCATCGCCGCGTTCGATGACGATGCGATCAACCAGACGCTCGGTCTGGATGGTGAGGAGCGCTTCCTGGTCTACGTCGCACCGGTGGGGAAGAAATAAGCATAAGAAAAGAGCCCGTAAGGGCTCTTTTCTTATGCTTATTTCGTTAGGCTTGACTGCCCACTGGCTGAGGGAGTGATGGAACGCGGAACACGGCGTGCTACCCCGAACTACTTCTTCGCATGCTTCTCCACTGCTAGCGCCGAGTCGGGGCAGACTTGGACGCAGATCTCACAGGCGATACAGCCATCGGCGTTGCACTCGACGCGTGGAGTGCCATAGGCACCCATCTCTTTAGCCCACTTGATCACCTTGGTCGGGCACTTCTCCACGCATAGCCCGCAGCCTTTGCAGAGACCAGGATGGACCACCCAGGTGCCCTTGGGACCTTTGTAGGGGACCGCTTCAAACTTCTTCATGCGTGCACCCCCTCTTTGAGCATCTCCTTGACCAGCTGTTTGCCGCGCTCGTAGGCCTTGTAGTTCAGCTCGCGCAACTCTGGGTGGGCCTGAAACTTGCCACCCAGCTTTTTCTCAATGGCTCGCTTGACATCATCGTCCGACAGGACTGGCGCGGCGGCCATGATGGCCCCGAGGATCATGATATTGAAGACGCGCGAGCTCAGCTCCTCAGTAGCCACCCGGGCCGCAGGGATCCCGTACAGATGCTTTAGGCCTTGAGGGGGTTTGATCTCTTCGCTCTCGCCTTCCTTGAAGCCAATTGGATCGGCGAAGCCCTCCGGGGCAACGGTAGTCCAGGCCTGCCTGCCGATCGCTAGGTCGTTTATCTGAGGCGCCTCAATGGCAGAGCTGTCGTAGACGTACTTGGTATCCGGAGTCAAGAAGCTCTTGGTGCGATCGACACCACGCGTGCTGAGAACGACCAAGAGATCCGCTTTCTTAAACTTGGGCGAGCCGATCTGCTGGTCGCTGATCTGCACGAAGGCGATGGAGACGCCGCCACGCTGCTCAACACCAAAGTTGGGGATATAGATAGCCTCTTTACCAGCCTCATAGGCAGCCTCGGCCAGGATCTCGCCAACGACCTGGACCCCTTGGCCACCTTCACCAGCGAGGGCGATACGGGTTAATTCGGGCATCAGTCACCCTCCTTTACCGGTACACCTTTAGGGATGTCCATCTTGGCCGATTTGAGCTCACCGACCTTGAAATACTTGGGCATGTCTTTCTCAACGAAGTTCCACATCTCTCTAGCATTGGTACGCCAGTTGGTCGGGCAGGACGAGATGGCTTCAACGAAAGAGAAGCCACGACCGGCGATGACGTTCTCCAGGGCGTTCTTGATATAGCCCTTGAGCTGTCGGTAGTTGGAGATGGTACCACGAGCGACATAGGCGCCAGCCGGAGTGATAGCAGCAACCATCTCAGGGCCCAGCGTCGGTGAGCCCTGGGCTTCGATATCGCGGCCGTAGGGACTGGTTCCGGTCTCTTGACCAGGTAGGGTCGTGGGAGCCATCTGACCGCCAGTCATGGCGTAGACAGTGTTGTTGGCGAGAAGCACCATCATCTTCTCATTGCGCGTCGCGGCGGCAACCAAGTGCTGCGAGCCGATGGCATAACCACCGCCGTCACCCATGTAAGCAATACCGATGGCATCAGGGTTGGCACGGACCACACCCGCGATGACCGGGGTGGTGCGTCCGTGGTGGGTCTGGATGCTATCAAGGTTGAAGAAATCCCAGGCGAGCAACGAGCAACCGATATCGCAACCGAAGACAACCCTTTCGTTGATTCCCAGTTCGTCGATGGCTGCCCCGAGGGCCTTCAGAATAATCCCGTGCCCGCATCCCGGGCAAAACTTGTGCGGCTTAGTCTCCCGACGCCAGCTGGTAGGCATGCTGTGGACGGGGGATTGGAAGCGTTCGCCGTCAGCCAAAGGGAACCCTCCTTTCATCTCTTCATGCATGGACCGGCGACTTCAAGAGCCGCGTGGCATGCTCAACGACCTCTTCTTTGGTGATCCCGACCCCAGGCCGGAGCAGCGTGTGCAGCGGCGTAGTCTCGCCATAGATATCATCTTTGATCAGCGAGGCCAGCTGCCCCATAGCAGACTCGACCAGCAGAACCTGCTTGCAGCTGTGGACTGCCTTCCTCAGTTGCCTGGCAGGCATGGGGCGTAGGGTGATCGGACGGAAGTAACCGACTTTGAGCCCTTCTTTGCGCAGTTCGGTGACCGCTTCGCGGATGGCACGAAAGACAACACCATGGGAGATCAGCACGAGATCAGCGCCTTCGCAGCCATCTTCTTGCCATTCCTCGACCTCTGGGCGCATACGATCGTAGGCGTCGGTCAGTTCCATAAGCCGTTCAAAGAGTTCCTCTTCGATGTTATAGGTATTGCGTAGCAGACTTGGTTCGCGGTCAACGCCGGGAACGCCTTTCTTGACCACCATCGGCTCCGACGGAACAAGCTTGATGCCCCTGTCTTCGGGGTTGTAGAGAGTAACGGGCTCGCGCATCTTGCCTTGGTATCCGTCGCCGAGGACAAAGGTCGGAAAGCGGTATTGCCAGGCGGTGTTGAACGCCTTGATCCCGTAGTCAAAGACCTCTTGATGAGTGCTGGTGGAGTAGACAACGCGAAACCCTTCGCCATTACCACCATAGGTGGTTAGACGAGTTTCCTGCTGCGAGTAGATAACAGTGCCGGTAGATGGGCCGCCGCGCTGCTGGATGAACCAGACAGCCGGGATACGCATCATCTCAGCCATGGAGATTGGTTCCTGCATCAGGGTGTTGCCGGGACCAGCAGTGCCGGAAAAGGCCTTCTTACCAGCCATGCAGCCACCGAGGGTGGTAAAGCCAGCGGAAAGCTCGTCCTCAGTCTGCATAAACTTCTTGCCATACTTGGGAGCCAGCTTGGCCCAATAGTGCATGATCTCAGTCTGAGGGGTGATGGGGTAGCCGAACATGATGTCGGCACCGGCGGCGAGCGCCGCCCAGGGAGCGACCTCGTTCCCTGTCATGAACATTCTCTGTTCGCCCTCAACAATCTTGGGCATCGTCACTCCTCCTTACCAAAAAGTTTGGGGCATGAATCGCTTGAGCGGCCAGATGGCGTGAGGCAGGCGACCTTCCTCGCGCAGCAAGGCCGCCAGTTCTGTGACGGCTGCGGTGGCGACGACCGGGATACCGATAATCTGAGCTGCCTTCGCTACTGCATCGGCACCTTGGTAGATCAGGTCGAGGGTGGTCTCATCGCCTAGGTGGGTATTGTTGATCAGCGCGTCGACGCGGCCAAAGGAGCGCACTTCGTCGACGATCCGGTCGATGGAACTGGTCATGGGGCGGGTGAGGTTGATCACCATGTAGACCTTAAACTCTAGGCACTCCCAGATCTCTTCCACCAAGTTCAGCGTTCGGCTGCCATAGACGCCGTAGCCCACGTCGTAGACCAAGTGGCCTTCCTTACGGAGCGACCATTTGACATCAGGATGAATGGTGCTGCCTGCCTCTCCTAAGCCTTGGGTCTGGCGTGTCTCCCACGCGATTACTTGGAGCCCCGCCTGTTCCAGCTGTGCCTTGATCGGCCTGAGGGTGTAGGTCGGTTCATCGACATCCAAGTCAACCAATGTCAAAGGGCGATGCCCCTGCTCGTAAAGAGCTAGGGCGCGATTGACGGCGTTTTCACTCTTGCCACTGGCATACTCACCCACAAAGGCTTCGACAACACGGGTTTGTTCCATCACACACCCCCTCCCGCTTCGCCTGCTATCGGACTCTTGATTGGTCCTTAAGACAAACCAGCAGTGGCAAGATGACCCCAATATCCAATGATAGCTTATCGCCTGTCGAGAAACTTATGCGAAGAGCATGGCTGGACCAAGGAGTCATAGAGATCGAACTCGTATGGGAAAGGTATTTTTTGGGGATACTTCTCCTAGACAGATACCGTCCTCTGAGAAGGAGGAGATACTTATGAGGAGGAGAGAAAACTATGGCCAACGTGGCACAGCTTTGGCACCAGATCTCGTCAACGATCCTAGGTGAGCCGCCGTCGCTCACGT
>CAZINL010000017.1:0-16290 GCA_964540595.1 uncultured Clostridia bacterium | reverse complement strand
CAACAGGAGCTCATCGACCTCGTAGAGAAAGCGCGACAGGACTGGATGGCGACCAAGATCTACTTTGAAAACGTATCGGATCCCGACCTGGTCGATCACGCCATCCACTCCATGGATGCAGCCCAAAAGCGCTACATGTACCTATTGCGTCAAGCGAGAGAGTCACACGTGAAGGTGCGCTGGGAGATCACGCGCCATTGAACGTTAGTCAGCCACGCCCGACCTGAGCATCCTTACAGGATGGCTCAGGTTTTTGTCATTCTTGGGACAATCCAGCATATGAGTGGTAGTGGGAAGCCTGGCAGGTAGGGCCCTCCTACTGCCCATAGACCAACGTAAGGAGCGACCCAGCATGGCAAGAGATCTTGGGTCAGTGGTTCGCGCGGTCTTCGGTCTGAAGACAGAACCATCCGCAGCGGAAAGCCCCGACAGAGCGCTGCTGCAGGAGATTGACCACGCCCACCGCGAGTGGTGTGCCGCCTTGGCGTATTGCGATCATGTGACCGATCCGACTGATATCGATTTTGCGGCCTATCATCTCAAGTCAGCGCAGCAGCGCTATGTGAATCTCTGGCAGGAGGCCAAGCGTTCAGGGCTTTGGGCTTGGGATCTACCCTTTCAAGAACGGGTGATGAGCTCGCTTCGGGCTTCACAGGACCATGAGCAAACACCCGACAAAATGGACCGGGGAACGATGACCGACGGTTAACCACAACCCGAGGATAGGAGGTATGCCACTATGCCCGCCAATATCAATACCGTTTTGGCTGTGTTCTTTGGTCTCGTCCTGTTGGTGGTCTTGTTTAGGGCTTTTTACGTGCCGCTCAAATGGGGGGTGCGCTTTTTGCTCAATTTCGGGGTAGGGATCGTCATGGTCGCGGTCTTCAATCTCGTGGGTGGTTTCTTTGCCTTTACGGTTCCTCTCAATGCCATCACCGCCACCAGCGCTGGTTTCTTAGGGTTTCCAGGCTTGTTGCTGGTGATCGCTGTCCAGAGAATGTTGTTGTAGACTGGCAATCGATGTTGTCAGTTTAGTCTGTAGAAAATGGAATATAGCGAAAAGCATTGCCTTTCCCCTCGCGAGATGATATATTAGCTCACATACTTGAAGATCGTCTTGTGGGAGTGTACCTAGGGTTCCGGCGGCAATAGTCCGTGACTGGTCCGAGCGGTACAGTGTCGTGATCCGACATACACCGTGGGTAAAAAAGACCCTGCGGCAAGTTCCACCGCTCCAGAAGGAGGTGGCTTGCGCAGGGTCTGTTTTTATCCTTTTTTATTTGTCGGAATATAACAACATATTAACGACACATCTTTTGGGAGGCGATTAACCGATGAAGACGCGACATTGGCACGCAGTGGGTGCCACCATGATGATCCTGACTCTCCTCTTGACCGGCTGCGGTGCAGGCGGCAAGTCGAATAACGGAACTGCCCCACAGAGCAAGACGATCACCGTAGCCCAGGGGGTCGATGCCACCACCATGGATCCCCACATGCAGTCTGAAACCACCACCAGCAATATTCTCATCCATGTCTTTGACACCCTGCTGCGCAGAGACAGCGAGATGAAGCTGCAGCCCAGCCTTGCTCTGAGCGTCAAGCCGGTTTCTGACACCGTCTGGGAGGTGGAACTGCGACCCAATGTCAAGTTCCATAACGGTGAAGCCATGGACGCCAAGTCGGTAAAATATAGCATCGAGCGAGTCATTGATCCCGCCCAGAAATCACAGCAGATCGCCAACTTCAACATGATCACCAATGTCGAGATTGTCGATAGCCTGAAGCTGAAGATCACGACCAAAAACCCCTACCCGATCTTGCCCAACCGTCTGGCTGCGTTGTACATCATGCCGGCCGAGTACTCCAAAGCCGCCGGAGATGCCAAGTTGGCCAAGGAACCTGTCGGGACCGGTCCGTTCAAGCTTAAGCAGTGGGTGAAGAACGAGCAGATTGTCCTGGAAGCGAACAAAGACTACTGGAACGGGGCACCAAAAGTGGACCGCGTCGTCTTCCGTTCCATCCCTGAAGCCGCTACCCGTTTGGCAGAGCTGCAGACCGGTGCCGTCGATCTGATCGTTAATCTCCCACCGGACCAAGCTCAGGCACTGACCGGAAGCAGCAAATACAAAGTGCTCTCGACTCCCAGTGCGCGTTTCATGTACCTGACGCCGCGTATGGACCATCCGATCCTCGCCAATACAAAGGTAAGGCAGGCCATCTCCTATGCCATTGACCGCGAGAGCATCGTCAAGAACATTCTCGGCGGCTACGGTATTCCGCTCGGTACTCCGCTGCCCCAAGGCTTCTTCGGTTACGAGGAGAGCTTCAAGGCGACCCCGTATGATCCGGAGAAGGCCAAGGCGCTCTTGGCTGAAGCAGGGTACCCCAACGGCTTTGAGATCGATATGGCCACCTGTGCTGGACGCTATCTAATGGATAAAGAAGTGGCTGAGGCGATCGTTGGGCAGCTGGCCAAGGTGGGGATCAAGGCCAAGTTGAAGGTTGAAGAATGGGGCGTCTATACGCAGAAGATCTTCAGCAAGGAGCAAGCCGCAATATTCCTCGTGGGCTGGGGCAACTCCACGTTTGATGCTGATGGCAACTACTACTCGCTGCTGAAGACCGGGGAACGCATGGCGTATTACAGTAACGCCATGCTCGACGACCTGCTCGTTCGTGCGCGCGGCACCATGGATCAGCAACTCAGGGCGTCGCTCTATCACGAGGCCAACCAGCACTTCGTTGATGAGCAACCGCTGACTGTGCTCTATCAGAACAAGGATGTCTATGGCACATCGAGCCGCTTGGTTTGGACTCCACGCTCCGATGAACTCATCATGCTGCATCAAGCCGATATCCAGGCCAAGTAAGGAGGTATAAGAGGTGGGACGATATCTGGTGACACGGATCCTGCATGGGATCCTGGTGATCTTCGGGGTATCAGTGGTCGTCTTTATGCTCACCCATCTCACCGGCGATCCGGTGGCCCTGATGCTGCCTCTCGATGCCACTCAAGAGCAGGTAGACCAGATGCGTCACGAGATGGGCTTTGATCGACCGCTGTTGGTTCAATACGGCTCGTTTCTTAGCCGTGCCGTTCAAGGTGACTTTGGACAGTCGCTCAGGCATGCCGAAAGTGCCCTGGGTCTGGTTATCGAACGTCTGCCTGCTACGGTCGAACTGACCGTAGCAGCGCTGGCGATCTCGCTTGTGACCGCCATCCCGCTCGGTGTCATTAGCGCGGTCAAACGTCGCTCGGTCATTGATTACCTGGCTACCATCTTCTCACTCTTGGGGCAGTCGATGCCGAGCTTCTGGATCGGTTTTATGCTGATCTTTGTCTTCGCGGTCCGTCTCGAATGGTTTCCTGCATCCGGGCGCGATGGCTGGCGGACCTTGATCCTGCCGGCGCTCACGCTGGCAGCGTACTCATCGGCCAATATCGCCCGCATGCTCAGGGGATCGCTGGTTGAGACGCTGCGTCAGGACTTCATGCGCACAGCTAAGGCCAAGGGCCTCAATGGCCGCGTGGTCGTCTTTCGTCACGGTCTGCGCAACGCCATGGTCCCGGTCCTGACGATCATCGGATTGCAGACGGGCTCACTCCTCGGCGGTGCGGTGGTCACCGAAAACGTCTTTTCCTGGCCAGGTATCGGGCGCTTCGTCATCCAGGCGATCCAAAACCGCGACTTTCCCAGCGTCCAGGCAGCGGTCTTTGTGCTCTCGCTGTTGATCGTAGCGATCAATATCATAGTCGACTGCGCCTATAGCCTGGTGGATCCGCGGATCCGTTACGCATAACGTGAAGGAGGATGTGTCATGAGTGACCCGGCGATGAGCCATGCGGCTACGCACCCGAACGTGCTGAGCATGCCGCTGGCAGGGCGTGGTATCTTAGAGCGGCTGTCTTCGATGCTGAAAGCGAACAGACTCAACGTGGTATCCATCCTCGGTGTTACCTTGCTGCTGGCCGTGATTGCTATGGCCATCGCTGCGCCTTTGCTAGCCCCACACCCCTACGATGAGCAGAACATCGAGAACCGTCTAGCACCGCCTGCTTGGATGGAAGGCGGAAACAGAAGCTTTCCACTCGGGACTGACCACCTGGGTCGCGATATCCTCTCACGCATCATCTACGGATCGCGTATCTCCCTTATCGTTGGGGTCAGCGCGGTGGTGGTATCGGGCACCGTGGGCGTCACACTCGGTCTACTCGCTGGCTATTTCCGCGGCACGACGGAGACGATCATCATGCGCTTGGCGGATATCCAGTCAGCCTTTCCATTCCTGCTTCTGATCATCGCCGTGATCGCGGTCTTGGGTCCAGGGCTAAATAACATGATCTTGGTCCTAGGCATCAGCGGCTGGGTTAGTTACGCCCGCCTAGTCCGGTCCGAAGTCTTGGCGGTGCGCGAACGCGAATACGCCGAAGCGGCGGTAGTGCTCGGACTACCCGATCGGCGCATCATCATGCGCCATATCCTGCCGAATGTGGCCGGCTCGATCATCATCATGGCGGCCATGGAAGTGGGGAAGGTGATCCTGTTTGAGTCGTCGCTGAGCTTCCTGGGCTTGGGCGTCCAGCCTCCCATCCCCACCTGGGGCGGGATGATGGCGGATGGCCGGCAGTACCTGGCCACCCACTGGTGGGTAGCGACCATTCCCGGTATCGCGATCATGATGACCACCATGGGGACCAATCTGGTCGGCGACTGGCTGCGCGAACGCCTGGATCCGCGAGCCAAGGACGCATGATCAGCAAATACTAGAGGGAGTAGGGATCGCGGATCCCTACTCCCTTATCGTAATTGAAGGATATTTGCATCCCCCCGCTGAATACCCCACAAAAAGCAACGGAGGACCACCATGCGGGAAATCGATGTAAGGAAGGTCACCGAGACCATCTCCCGCCTCTGTCAGGAGGCCAACTTTACCCTAGGAGAAGACGTGGAGAGGGCCTTACGCCGCGCCGAGGCGGCCGAGGACAAGCCATTGGCCAAGGAGATCCTCGGTCAGCTGATCACCAACGCCGAGATCGCCCACCAAACCCGGGTTCCCATCTGTCAGGATACTGGGATGACGATCATCTTCATGGAGATCGGCCAGGAGCTCCATTTCGTCGGTGGTGACCTAGAAGAGGCGGTCCATGAGGGCGTCCGTCAGGGCTATACTACGGGCTATCTGCGCAAGTCGGTGGTACGCCACCCGCTCACGCGCGAGAACACCGGTGACAACACCCCCGCCATCATCCACAGTCGCATCGTATCGGGGGATCAGTTGACCATCACCGTCGCCCCCAAAGGCTTTGGTTCTGAGAATATGAGTGGCGTGGCGATGCTGACCCCGGCCCAGGGGGAACAGGGAGTCAAGCGCTTTGTGGTCGAGACGGTGCGTCGAGCGGGCTCCAATCCCTGTCCACCGATTATCGTGGGCGTTGGGGTTGGCGGAAGCATGGAGAAAGCGGCCACCATTGCCAAATGGGCGCTAACTCGCGAGGTTGGCGAGCATCACCCAGATCCCGTTGCGCGGCGCCTGGAACAAGAGCTCTTGGCGGCGATCAACCAGCTCAATATTGGGCCCCAGGGCTTTGGCGGCAGAACCACCGCCCTCTGGGTCAGTGTTGAGCTGTTTCCGACCCATATCGCGAGCCTACCGGTAGCGGTCAATATCTGCTGTCACGCCAATCGGCACAAGACAGCGACGCTGTGAGGATGATTGATATGATGGAGAGTCCACAAGAACACAAGAACACGAGACCACAAGGGGGGCCAACCAGTGCGAGCCCTAGGCGGCTCGCCGTCCCCTTTGATGCCGAGACAGCACGCACGCTATGCGCTGGGGAACAGGTGCTGCTCACCGGATCTATCTATACGGCTCGTGATGCGGCCCATGCACGCCTGGCGCAGACAATCGAGACAGGCGTGCAGCCACCCGTGGATCTGCGCAATCAGACGATCTTTTACGCCGGCCCAGCTCCAGCCCGTCCCGGTGCGGTGATCGGCTCCATCGGTCCGACTACCAGTGGGCGGATGGATCCCTATACTCCCACTTTGCTGCAGCATGGACTGACCGGCATGATCGGCAAAGGGCTGCGTTCGAGCGAGGTCATTGATGCCATGCGTCAACATGGGGCGGTCTATTTCGCTGCCCTAGGAGGGGCTGCCGCGCTTTTGGCGCGCTCCGTAGTCGCGGTCGAACTGGTAGCCTATGAGGATCTCGGCACCGAGGCCATTCGCCGTCTGGATGTGAAGGACTTCCCAGTCATCGTCGCCATCGACAGCGAGGGGAAGAGCCTGTATGGGGGATGAGTCCACATGTCCACATGTCCACGAGTCATCCACCTTGTCGAATGGTCTCACCCCTTATCTCCCATGACAGGCCATCGACAACAGGCGGTAACGTGCTTCACGATTCAGCCCACGCTTGTGGACTTGTGGGCTCGGTGACTTGTGGGCTTATCGGTTCAGACAACGTACACATCACGCCCCCGTGTCATATGATTCAGGAGACGAATGCACGTGAAAGGTAATGGTAAACATCCTCCTAGGGGACTGAGATAGAGGGGCGGGTGAGTGTAGTGTCGACCACTTGTGAGCCTAGGTGTGTTATCTGCGGTAAGCAAGCCAAAGCGGCTTGTGGGCTCGTCATACAGGGTAAGCATATCTGCGACGAGTGTGAGCATGAGATCGTCTATACGACCGTGCTCGACCGCAAGTATGATTTCTATAAGAACAAGCTGAAGGAGGTCCTGTGTGGGGTTCATGCCGAGTGAAGCGTCTGAGTCTGCCGTCTGAGCGGTGAGGAGTGGCGGCCCACACACGACATGGCAACAGAAATACCAGACCAGATCGGGCCGTGGCTTCAGCCCCGGCCCTGTGTTTTTTATCGCTACTGGCAGCGCACTTTGTGCTAGGTAAGGTTATACTAGTGCCATATGATGTTAGCCAAGCATGCCCCATCTTGGGCTTTGGCCGTTCGCCTTGGGACTCTTAAGAAAAGGGGGTGTTTCAGTTGTCTGATCTCTCCCAGGATCGTGTTCCTGTCTTTGAAGCGTTGCGGCGCTATGTAGAGAAAAAAACGGTGCCGTTCCATGTCCCTGGCCACAAACAGGGTCGGGGGATTCCGCAAGGCTTTGCCGATTACGTCGGCAAAGAGCTATTCAGCATCGACCTCACGGAGTTTGACGAGACTGACGATCTACATGCGCCCCATGGCGCCATCCGTGATGCGCAGAAACTCCTCGCTGAACTGTATGGAGCAGAGCGAAGCTTCTTTATGACTAATGGCACCAGCGGTGCCATCTACGCCATGATCTTGGCCGTCTGTGGCCCGGGTGACAAGATCCTCGTCCCGCGCAATGCCCACCGCTCCGTGGTGGGCGGTCTGATCATGAGTGGGGCGTCGCCCTGCTACATGGAGCCGCCTGTGGACACACGCATTGGCGTGGCTCTTGCTCTGACACCAGAGATCGTCGAACAGGCGATGATCGACCATCCCGAGGCCAAAGCCGTCTTGGTCATGCACCCCACCTACTACGGTGTGACCGGCGGGATTAGCCAGATCGCCGAGGTAGTCCATCGGCATGGACTACCGCTCCTAGTCGATGAGGCCCACGGGCCCCATCTGCACTTCTCTGACCGTTTGCCGATCTCAGCGGTCACTGCTGGAGCCGATATTGTGGCACAAAGCGCCCATAAGATCCTAGGGGTGATGACGCAGGCCTCATGGTTGCATGCCCGTAGTGAACGCATCTCCATGGGACGTCTGCGCGCCATGCTGCGCTTGGTGCAGTCCACCAGCCCGTCCTATATCTTGATGAGCTCCTTGGACTGGGGGCGGCATCAGATGGCGCACCAGGGCCCAGCGCTGATCGAGCGCTCGATCGATCTTGCCGAGCAAGCCCGCGAGCGGATCAACCGTATCCCCGGTCTTTACTGTTTTGGCTCAGAAATCCTGGGGCGCCCGGGGGCGGTGGGCTACGATCCCACCAAGCTAACCATTACCGTCGCCCAGGCAGGGTTGCATGGTCAGGAGGCCGAAACACTCCTTAGTGAGCGTTATGGTGTGCAAATGGAGATGTCGGATTGGTGGAACGTGCTGGCGATGATCACGCTGGGTGATGGACAACGGGAAGTGGATGCGCTGATACAGGCTCTAGAGCGTCTGGCCTCCGACTGGTCAGATCGAGCCCTGCACCAAAGTGTTCCACTTAAGTTGCCCGCGATTCCACGGCAGGTACTCACCCCGCGGGCGGCGTTCTTCGCTAGTACTCGTTCTGTTCCCTTAGAGCAAACCGTCGGGCTAGTCTCCTCGGAGATCATCGCGCCCTATCCTCCTGGCATACCGATCCTAGCGCCAGGTGAAGAGATTACCCAGGAGATCGTCGACTTCGTCCGCTCGTCCAAAGAGAAGGGCTACCACTTCCAGGGGCCAGAAGACGACAGCCTGACCAACCTAAAGGTGGTGCACCATGATTGAGGAGCATGTGATCCCCAACAGTGATCTTGACTTGCTGCTCGATGTCTTACCGCCGCACCTGAAGATGATCCTCGAGACTCACGAGATCGATCGCTTGATCGAGATCGTCCTCGACCTCGGGCGTAAGCCAGAGGCCCGTTTCCCGGATCGCTTCATTTATCTTAGCGAACAGCCTGTGACCCGTCAGGATATCGATCATGTGACCGACCGTGTGGGCAACTTCGGCGGCGACAACCGCGCCGGTATCGAGCGGACCTTGCACCGCATCTCGGCCATCCGCAACCGCAAGGGCGTCGTCATCGGCCTGACGCTGCGTGTCGGTCGCGCCGTTTACGGGACGATCGAGATCATCCGCGACGTGATCGAGGCTGGACAGAGCGTGCTGCTGCTGGGCAAGCCAGGGGTCGGCAAGACCACCATGTTGCGTGAAGTCGCCCGGGTGCTAGCCGATGAGTTCATGAAGCGGGTCGTTGTCGTTGATACATCCAATGAGATTGCCGGTGATGGCGATATCCCACACCCTGGGATTGGACATGCCCGCCGCATGCAGGTGCACAGCGTGGAGTGCCAGCACGACGTCATGATCGAGGCTGTGGAGAACCATATGCCTGAAGTGATCGTGATCGATGAGATCGGCACCGAGGCTGAGGCCATGGCCGCCCGCACCATTGCCGAGCGTGGCGTGCAGCTGATCGGGACCGCTCACGGCATGACGCTGCAAAACCTGATCCAGAACCCCACGCTCTCCGATCTGATCGGTGGTATCCACAGCGTCACCCTCAGCGATGATGAGGCCCGTCGACGCGGCACGCAGAAGACCGTCTTGGAACGTAAGGCGCCTCCGACCTTTGGTATCCTGATCGAGATCCAGGACAAGAACACCTTTGCCATTCATTCTGATGTGACATCCACCGTTGATCTGATTCTTCGTGGCCACGAACCCCGTCCAGAAATCCGTCTCCGCCGCCCCGATGGAGAGGTTGAGGTCGTGCAGCGCTCCAATGCCGAGACACTAGCCACCGATCAAGATATCTTTGATCATGGCGATCAGATGGAGAAGGTCGCACGCTTTGTGGATGTGGTCAAGGTCTATCCCTATGCGGTCAACCGTAACCTCATTGAACGAGCCATTCGTCATGCGCGGCTCCCCGTGCATGTGGCCAAATTCCTCAATGATGCCAATGTAGTCATCACCCTCAAAGCGCAGCTGCGCAAACTGCCGTCCAAGCTGGTCGAGGCGCGCGAACGGGGTGTTCCCGTGTATGCGGTTCGCTCCAATACCTCGGCCCAGGTGGAGGCCGCCCTGAAGAGCATTCTACGGTCGCGGCCACAGTCTGAAGGCGATGATGACGATGAACTGACAGGACCTCTCGACGAGGCCCAGGCGGCCATCGAAGAAGTCATGCTCAATCAGGAGCCTGTGGAGCTCGCTCCGCAGGACTCCCAAGTCCGCCGACTACAGCATCAGCTAGCCGAGCGCTATAACCTGCGTTCGAAGAGTGTCGGCGACGAACCTTACCGTCGGGTGGTCATCTTTGCTTGATGTGGTAGTCTAGCGTGATGTATGATACGTCCTTTCGGAACTTGCATGACCAATAATGCGGCAGAACCGCGAACTATAATGAAGCAGACCGCCGCTCTCGCGTGCGACTGCGGGATCAGAGTATCGAGAACTGCCGATGTTTACCATAATGACGCCATGCAAGTTCCTGATTTCCTGCCTTGACAGAGACTACCCAATTCCCGTACACTATAATTGTAAGGAAAAAATAAACAGCCGGGGAGGAGATCTCATGAAGCTAGTCGTTGCCGTCATCCAGGACAAGGACAGCCAGAGAGCCGTGGAGGCCTTGGTGGCCAAAGGATTTCGTGCCACCAAGCTTGCCAGTACCGGCGGTTTCTTGCGTGCAGGCAACACCACGTTGCTGATCGGTGTGGAGAACCATCAAGTGCAGCAGGCTATCCAGGTGATCAAGAGTACCTGCCAGTCCCGCGAGCAGCTAGTCACACCGCTATCGCCCGTGGGTGGGACTGTAGAGTCCTATGTGCCCTACCCCGTGGAGGTTATCGTCGGTGGTGCTATCATCTGGGTGGTGGATGTCGAACGGTTTGAGAAGGTCTAGAGGGTAGGATAGGTGGCATGAAAATTAACCCGCTTGATCCCCGCACTGGTCCCGCCTCATCCATCGACCACCGCACCGCTCACCCCGAAGCCTTTGCGCGAGAGGTCAATAAGGCCAGCCGCGATCTCATCAATCGCGATCTGCAGGACATGATCCAGCGGATCGACGAGGTCAGCGAGCGCTTGGAGCAGCACGTGACACTCAGTGATCTACGTGACTACAAACGCCTGGTTGGCGATTTTCTGCGCCTGGTATCGCGCCGCGGATTTTCCGTGGAGCAGGAGACTGCTTGGGGTTTTAGTGGCCAGCAGAAGCTCTACACCACCGTCCGTGAGATTGATCGCCAGATGGCGCGTCTCGGCGAGATGGTGATGAAGAAAGAAGAAGACCACATGAAGCTGGTCGCGGCCATTGACACCATTCGTGGGATGATTTTAGATCTGTATACGTAAGGAGTGCCTATGTGGTCACAACCGATCCATGGGCAGCCGGTCGCTGTGCGCGTCTTGACTCAAGCCATGGCTCAGCGACGCCTGGCCCATGGTTATCTCTTTGTTGGTCCTGAGGGGGTCGGCAAGCGCCTCACCGCCCTCAGGTTGGCTCAGGCCATCAACTGTGAACAAGGAGAAGGGCAGGCCTGTGGGGTCTGCCCTTCTTGTCATAAGCATGCCCAGGGGCTGCATCTCGATCTGCACCTGGTCACGCCCCATGGACAGCGGATCAGTGTCGATCAGGTCAAGGAGCTCAGCACCGAGATGGTCCGCCGCCCCCACGAAGGGCGCTACCGTGTGGCCATCCTTGATCCCGCCGATCGCCTCTCACCCGAGGCGACCAATGCGTTGCTGAAGACCCTGGAGGAACCGGCGCCGGCGAGCGTCTTCATCTTGATCTCGGACAACCTAGAGGGGATCTTGCCCACCGTCCGCTCCCGTTGTCAGCTGGTCCGGTTTGGCCCGCTGCCACCGATGGCGCTAGAGAAGATCCTGACCCAACGCGGGGTGAGCGCTGATCAAGTCAGCATTATCGCCAAGTTAGCCCGTGGCAGTGCGCAAGAAGCACTACGTCTGGCAGAAACCCCCGGGTGGCAGGATGAGCGTAGCGCGAGACTGCGCCAGTTCGCGGAGATCGATAGTTGGGACTTGGTCCAGAGGCTGAAGTGGGCCGAGGAGCAAGACAAGGCCCAGAGTAAAGAACAGCTGATTGACCTGCTGAAGCTCTGGCAATCCTGGTACAGAGACCGCATGGTCGTAACCTTTGGGGCCAGCGTCCCGCAACTGCAAAACCCGGACGCGGAAGCGGCTCTGAAGCGTCTACCGCCGCGCTCGCGGCATGATCTCGAGAGTGATATTAACCGTTTGGGAGAGGCCATCATCGCGCTGGAACGCAACGCCGTTCCGCGCTTGGTATTGGAGAATGTGCTCCTAGGATTAAGGAGGTAAGAGATGGTTAGTGTTGTCGGCATTCGCTTTAAGCGGGCTGGCAAGATCTATTATTTCGATCCCGGTGAGATCGAGCTGCAACCCGGTGACAAGGCTGTGGTCGAGACGGCTCGTGGGGTGGAGATGGGTGACGTGGTGATCGGACCGCGTCCCGTGGCCGATGATCAGGTGGTTCAGCCGCTAAAGATGGTCATCCGCAAGGCCAATGACAAAGATCTTGCCCAGTATCATGAGAATAAGCTCAAGGAGAAAGAGGCCTTCCAGGTTGGCTTGCAGAAGATCGACAGCCACAACCTCGATATGAAGCTGGTCGAGGTGGAGTACACCTTTGATGGCAGCAAGATCATCTTTTATTTCACGGCTGATGGGCGTGTGGACTTCCGCGAACTGGTCAAGGATCTGGCCAGTGTCTTCCGTACCCGCATCGAGCTGAGGCAGATCGGCGTGCGTGATGAGGCCAAGATGCTAGGTGGACTAGGTTGCTGTGGCCGTCCGGTCTGCTGCAATACCTTCCTCGGTGACTTCGTGCCGGTCTCGATCAAGATGGCCAAGGAGCAGAACCTGTCGCTCAACCCGACCAAGATCTCTGGCATCTGTGGTCGCCTGCTCTGCTGTCTGAAATACGAATCCGAAGGCTATGGCATGGAAGGACTGGATGTCCCCGAGCAGGGCAGTATGGTCATGACCACCGAAGGCGAGGGCAAGGTGACGCAGATCAGCACCAACAAGGGCTTCGCCAAGGTGCGCCTGACCGAGAGCAACAAGGTGATGGAGTTCCCCCTCGATGAGATCGACCTGATCAAACCACAGCAACCAGAAGCAGGAGGCTGCAGCTGTCCCAAGGCGGGCGGGGAAGGGTGCAACTGTCCCGGTCATGCCGCCGCCGAGGCGGAGGTGCCCGAGGAGAGCGAGGCGCCGGAGGTTGAGGCAACCACAGGCGTAACTACAGAAGCAACCCCAGAAGCAGACGAACCCGAAAAGCAGGAGTAGCCGCAAGGCTACTCCTTTTCCCAGGTTTCCGAAGATATCGCCCATGCCCCGGATCTTCGTTGCCTATCGTGCCTCCTAACTCTCAACTCTCAACTCTCAACTCTTAATTCTTAACTCCTAATTCTTAACTCCCATGAGGTGTTCCCATGCCCGACATCCCCCTCAGATCCGGCGAACGCATCGATGACCTAATGCGCTCCGGACTTAAGATCATCCAAAGTGACTCCAGCTTCGCCTTCTCCATGGACGCCGTGCTGCTCGCTCATTTTGCCACGATCAAGAAGGGCGATCGGGTCTGCGACCTCGGTACCGGCAGCGGCGTGATCCCGCTCCTGCTCTCGGCCCGCCGTCCGCTCGGCGAGCTGGTAGGCTTAGAGATCCAAGGCGCGGTGGCCGAGATGGCTGAGCGCAGTATCGCGCTCAATGGCCTGAGCCAACTGATCCAGATCATCCACCTCGACCTAAAGATGGCTCCCGATCAGCTCGGCAGTCATCAGTTTGACCTGGTGGTTTCCAATCCCCCCTACGCCCCCCGCGGCGCTGGGATCGTGAATCCCGCCGAGCCCAAAGCCATCGCTCGCCATGAGATCCACTGTACCCTGAGTGATATCCTCACCGTCGCTAAGCGCCTGCTCAAACCCAATGGCCGCTTCGCTATGGTCCACCGCCCCACTCGCCTGGCTGAGATCATCGCTGGCATGCGCGAGGTGGGGATCGAGCCCAAGCGCATGCGGCTGGTCTATCCGAAGCTGGATCAGCGCCCCAATATGCTGCTGATCGAAGGGCTCAAGGGCGGCCGGCCAGAGATGATCGTCGAGCCGCCGCTGGTGGTCTATCAGCCCGATGGCGAGTATACGCCTGAACTCCTACAGATCTACTTTGGGGGTGAATCAGATGAGTGATCGGACCCCTGGATACGGCACGCTCTACCTAGTCGCGACCCCCATCGGCAATCTGGAAGATATCACTCAGCGCGCCGTGCGGGTGCTGAGCGAGGTTGATCTGCTGGCTGCCGAGGATACCCGGCAGACGCAAAAGTTGCTCAATCATTTAGGCATCAAGGCGCCGCTGATCAGCTATCACGAGCATAATGCGCGCCGAGTGGGCGAGGAGCTGATCGCGAAGCTCAAGGCGGGGGAGAGCATCGCGCTCGTCTCCGATGCCGGGATGCCAGCGATCTCCGACCCCGGCGAAGATCTGGTCCGCTTGGCGGCACAGGAGTCGGTGCCTGTCACCATCGTCCCCGGTGCCAGCGCCTCACTGAGCGCTCTGGTCCTGTCTGGTCTATCGACGCAGCGGTTTGTTTTCGAAGGCTTTCTGCCCGTCAAAGGGCGTGAACGCAAAGAACGTCTGGCGGCGGTGGCGAGAGAGGAGCGCACCGTCATCCTCTACGAAGCACCTCATCGTGTACTGAAGACTCTGGAAGACCTAGCGGCCGTCTGTGGACCCGACCGCCAGGCTGCGGCAGTCCGCGAGCTCACCAAGCTCTACGAAGAGGTACGCCGCGGGATGCTGGCCGAGCTGATCACCCACTTTACCGCCACTGAGCCGCGGGGCGAGTTCGTCCTGGTCATCGCCGGGCATACCCCTGAACAGGTCGAGCTTAGCCAGGACGACGCCATGGCTCTCGTGACCCAACTAGTGGATTCCGGCATGCCCAAGAAGGAGGCCATCAAAGGGGCCGCCAAACGCGCCGGTATGGACAAACGCGAGCTGTACAAGCTGATGATTGGTGGCGTGTCCACAGACCACAGACCACAGTCCACAGAGGAATAAGCGATGTTGCGCATCTGTTGCTGGACACGTACCCTGCTTCTAATACCATTACAGACCTGAAACGAGTGCGCTGTCTGTAGTGCTAGGCAAACCTCGCAGCTGAGCGGCGAGGCTACGGACCCGCCCGGGGGGGCAGCTATGCTGCATAGTCACATCGTATTCTTCGCCGTTTCCCTCTCGGGATCCATCACGCTCCGCCCATATTCGCTACCACATGTCACGCACCCCAGACGGTTGACTGACAAGGAGGTCATCCCATGCCCAACTCCACCTTTCTCACCATCGCAGCCGCTTTACGCAGCGATCAACTCGACCCCGTCCAGTACATATCCGACCTCTGCGACCGGATCGATGCTATCGATCCCCAGATCCATGCCTTCTTACCCGAAGGCGGGCGGCGCGTGCGCCTGATGAATGAGGCTGGCGAACTCAAGCAGCGTTACCCCGATCCTGCCACTCGTCCGCCGCTTTTTGGTATCCCGGTCGGGGTCAAAGATATCTTCAGCGTCGAGGGCTTCTCGACCCAGGCAGGTTCCCAGCTCCCAGCTGAACTCTTCACCGCTCCCGAAGCCGCTTCGGTTACCGCCCTGCGCAATGCTGGAGCACTGATCGTGGGCAAGACCGTCACCACCGAGTTTGCCTTTGCCGAGCCGGGCCCTACTCGCAACCCCATCAATCTCAACCATACCCCTGGCGGCTCCAGCAGCGGCTCCGCCGCAGCGGTGGCGGCTGGCCTCAGTCTCCTGACCCTAGGTACCCAGACCATCGGCTCTGTGATCCGTCCCGGCGCCTTCTGCGGCATCGTTGCCTTCAAGCCCAGCTATGACCGGATCATCAGCCAAGGCTTGGTTTATTTCTCGGTCTCAGTGGATACCATCGGTTACTTCACCCCGGACGTGGCCGGTGCTCACGCGGCCGCCTCGGTGCTCTGCCAGAACTGGCGCAGTAACCCACCGCACTTGGACGCCACCCGCCTGCCCGTGATCGGTGTCCCCGAGGGCCCTTATCTGGAACAGGCCTCGCCCGAGGCGCTAGCCGCCTTTGAGCAGCAGCTGGGTCGGCTGGCCTCCGCGGGTTACGTCATCAAGCGCGTTCCGGCATTTCCAACCATTGATGCCATCAACCACCGCCATCGCCGCCTAGTCTTTGCCGAGGTGGCAGAGGTCCATAAGGATTGGTTCCCCAAGTACGGATCACTCTATCGCCCTCGCACCGTCGATGCCATCGTTCAGGGACAGGAGGTCAGCGCTGCCGAGTACGCCCAGGTCAAGGCGGGCTGCCTGGAGCTGCGCAACGAGCTGGAGCAGCAGATGGCGGCGCAGGGAATCGACCTCTGGGCGAGCCCACCGGCCGTGGGACCAGCCCCCGAGGGGATCGACTCCACCGGCGACCCGATCATGAACCTTCCCTGGACTCACGCCGGCATGCCCGCTGTCTCGCTCCCGGCTGGCCAGGCTGCCAACGGTCTCCCCTTAGGTCTG
>CAZINL010000016.1:24527-27497 GCA_964540595.1 uncultured Clostridia bacterium | reverse complement strand
CGGGGTCGATGATCGTCTAGGCAGCCTGGATGTCGGCAAGGATGCTGACGTCATTATGTTCAACGGCCATCCGCTCTCGTTCCTCTCGCGCGTGGAGCGCGCCTGGGTTAACGGCGAAGTGGCGTTTGACATTGAACGCGATAAGGAAGATTGGGAACGGTAGCCCTGCTCACCGCGCGTCTGGCTTCGCCTTATGCTCGAATGAGCTCGCCGCTTCAGGAAGTCGACCAAACTCGCCTATGGCTCAAACAGTGGTCGACTTCTGTCCTCAGCGTCTGCGCTCTTTGAATTATCTCGCTAATGTCGCGCTACGTGCGCAGGGGCTACTGGAGTGGGGACGAAGGGTTTGGCTCGTTGCTACGAGCCCTGGGGCCGGCGTCAGACCGGCCCCTACAGGACGCCTGGAGAAGCCGCTGGACGGGGTTGGGTTTGTTATGAAAACGCCGCGAGGTTGATCCTCGCGGCGTTTTTGTATGGTTAGCGGCTGGGGTGTTGGATCCCGGTGACCGGGTCGATGGTGTAGTTCTCGCGATAGACCAGCTGTGAGATGGGAACGATGCTGTAGCCGTCGGCGAGGAGTTTCTCGATGATGGGGATGAGCGCCTTGGTGGTGTGTTCACCGTTGTTATGAAAGAGAACGATCGACCCGGGTTTGACCTGTCGCAAGACACGTTTGGCAATCTCGTCGGCAGATGTCTCTTTCCAATCAAGGCTGTCGACGTCCCACTGAATGGTCATATATCCAGCCCGTGTAGCGGCGGTGATGACCTTGTTGGAGTATTCACCGAAGGGCGGACGAAATAGGAAAGGTTCTGTGCCGGTCAGCTCTTTGATCTTATTGCCAGTAATGGTAAGCTCCTCAACTATCTTGTCTTCGGTTAGTTGGTTCGAGTGAGGATGAGTGGTGCTGTGGTTCTGAACCTCATGACCTTCCGCGGCGATACGCTTGACCATCTCCGGGTACTTGTCGACCCAAAAACCCACGAGAAAGAAGGTCGTTTTCAGATCGTAACGTTTCATGATCTCGAGAATCTGCGGAGTGAACTCCGCGCCCCAAGCGGCATCAAACGAGATGGCGACCTTTTTTTCGTTAGTGGCCACCGCATAGATGGGTTTGAGCTGATTGGGTGCGACCACCACAGACCATACCCTCTGTGGAAGCTGAGGGAATAGCACCTGTACCATGAGTGCCAGTAGAAGCACCGCTGTAAGGCAAAGACCTGTCGTTCTTAACAGGCGGGTTTTGATGAAGAGCATCGTAGTCACCTCCCACCGTTATCCCCCTCCATCCTATTGATATGGGGAAGGTGGCGATGGTAGACGCGAAAGAAGTCCAAATCAGGGGCCCGATGCCGAGACTCGCGCGATCCGCACGGCTCTGCTACAATTTCCAGAGAGGGAGGCTAGCCAATGAGACAATCCGCATGTACGCTCTGCCCACGCAACTGCAGGGCGGAGCGAGATATCGCACCCGGTTACTGTGGAGCCGGAGACCAGATCAGGGTCGCCCGTGCTGCCTTGCATCACTGGGAAGAGCCGTGCATCAGTGGTCAACGCGGGTCAGGGACGGTCTTTTTCTCCCATTGCAGTCTCCGTTGCGCCTACTGTCAGAACTACGAGATCAGTCACAACGGTGTAGGGGCTGATCTGACCACTCAGCAACTGAGCGAGCTCTTCCTCAATCTCCAAAATCAGGGCGCTCACAATATCAACCTGGTCACCGCTACCCACTACACCCAACCGGTGGTCGAGGCACTCCATGAGGCCAAGGCGCGAGGCCTAAGGATCCCCGTCGTCTACAACACCCATGGCTACGAGACCCCAGCGGCCCTAGACCAACTTGCTGGATTGGTCGACGTTTACCTACCGGACTTCAAATATTGGGATCGCCGCCTAGCTGCGCGTCTTTCCCAGGCTCCGGACTATCCGGAAGTCGCTCGACGCGCCATCCAGCTCATGCTGGAGCAGGTCGGACCGCCTGTCTTCGACGATCAAGGTATCGTGCAAAAAGGGCTCCTAGTCCGCCACCTAATCCTGCCCAATTATCTGGAGAACACGTTCGACATCCTGGATTGGATCGCCGAGTATCTGCCCAAGAGTGTGTACGTCAGCCTCATGGCCCAATATACCCCCTGTTACCGTGCCTCGGACTACGCCGATATCAATCGGCGCCTTCAGCCGGATGAGTATCAGCGTGTCATCGACTATTTCTGGGCACTGGGGCGCGACAATGGTTACATTCAGGAGCTCGATGCCGCAGATCAGCAGTACATCCCACCCTTTGACCTTACTGGGGTAAAGCAATAAAACAAGCCCGGAGCTCGCTCCGGGCTTCGCTCTGCTATTGGCCTCCCCCTTGCCCTCCGCTCTGACCGCCACCGCCTTGTTTCTGCCCACCCTGTTGTTGACCGGACTGCTGCTGTTGCTGCGGTCCTGCTGCTAGGCCACGCCCAATGATGGCTTGCAGTGTCTCTTTGATCGAATCCTGGATGTCACGCTGCGTGGTGGGGTCTTTGAGTTTCTCCTGGATAGCCTTACCCATCACCTGTTTGGTCTCTTCCTGCTTAATGACCTCCCCCAGGGCCTTCTGGATAGCCTGTTTGCCTTGATCGCTCTCCATCCATTGCTTGACCATCTGTGAGACTTGCTCCTGCTGAATATTGCTCTTAATGATCTGTTGCATATCAGGGGTGCGTAGCTCTTTGGCCACCGCCTGCTCAATATCCTTGGATGATGGCTCGGGTTGCTTTTGGCCGCCGCCGAAGCCACAGCCATTAAGGGTGATGATGATGACGGCTATGATCACGACCAGGCTGCGCATCCGTTGATATGGCCGCCATATGGCTTCGCCACCTGCTTTGGCCTTTGGGCTTTGGCCTTTGGACTTCATAAGAAATGCACCTCCGCAAGTTCCCTTTCACGATTAGGGTACCTGTGGAGGTGCTTTCTATTCATCACATAATTTTACCG
>CAZINL010000016.1:0-24517 GCA_964540595.1 uncultured Clostridia bacterium | reverse complement strand
TTACCGAAAGAGCTCTCGTTTCGGGAACAAGCCATAGACACCACCGGTATGAATGAACAGGATTCTCTTCTCGGGAATCGTGCCCTTCTTGATCTCGGTAACCAGACCCCGAAACGCTTTGGCGGTGTAGACGGGATCGACGATGACGCCTTCTTCCGCAGCGACGTGGCGTATGAACTCAATATCCTCAGCACTGTTTCTGGCGTAGCCTTCGCCCACATAACCATCAATAATATGAAAGTCCGAACGGTCGAGGAAGACGCCCAGACCGGTGCGCGTTCTAAACTCATCCACCTGCCCTATGACCCGTTCATGGAAATACTCGGCGGTGTCACAGATGTTGATGCCGTAGACTTTGGCGTCCATGTGGTGCAGCTTCTTGCCTAGCAGCATCCCGCCATAGGTTCCACCCGACCCCACTGCCGCAGCGATGGCATCAAAGCGTAGATCTTGGGACTCCATTTGCGTCTTGATCTCTTCCATGGCGCTGATATAGCCCCACAGTCCAATGCCGTCTGAAGCCCCTTCAGGAATAACGAATGGTTTCTGACCACGAGCACGCAGTTGCTCCACGACCTCAGCGAAAACCTGCTCGCGCTGTTTGTACATCTCGGGCGTGATAAAGCGAATCTCGGCCCCAACGAGATGGTCAATCAGTAAGTTGCCGTCTGGAGCTCCCTCAGGCTCACCGCGAAGGATAAGGTAGGAGCGCATTCCCAGTTTGCGTGCAGCAACAGCGGTAGCGCGACAATGGTTGGACTGAATGCCACCGCAGGTGATGACTGTATCGCACCCCTCAGCCCTTGCGGCCGCGAAGACAAATTCCAGCTTCCGGATCTTATTACCGGAGAGTTCGGAGCCGGTCTGATCATCTCGCTTGATGTAGAGCTCAACCCCTAACTCCTTGGAAAGGTTAGGAAGTTTTTCGATGGGAGTAGGCAGGTGGGCAAGCTGAACTCTTGCCGGATAGTTCCAGTTCATCGTCATCCCTCCGTGGTTATGTTGTCTACACCCATCTTACCACGCGCACCCGCCGCTAGCCAGCAAAATGGGCCGTGCCACTGAAATCGTCAGCCTGAAAACAATCGCATATGTTACAATGGATACGAGCCTTCTGTGATAACGGGGTTTGTGAAGGAGTGTGATGCCATCTTGAAACTACCCAAGTATGTGCTGTTCTTGGTCAAAGTGATAATCCTGCTGGCGTCGTTATTTGTAAGTTATTTCCTTTTGGGCAAAGTTCTGATCTACCTTGCGCCTTTCCTAGTCGCTGCAGTACTAGCGCTGGCGATGGAGCCGCTCGTTCGCATCTTACAGAAATACGTCCGGCTCAAACGCGGTGCTGCAGTGGGCATAAGTCTCATCCTCGTCATTAGCCTGCTGATCTCGCTCTTGACCTTGCTGATTTCGAGCATCGTGGTCGAGCTGCTCAAGTTCACGTCCCACCTCCCCGCTTACCGAGACATGTTCGTGGAATACACAGCAGACATCACCACGTTTGTCCAATCGTACATCGTACAGCTACCCCCTGAGGTGGTCACCCGTCTGCAGGGATCTGCCTATAGTCTCCTCAGTGGCATCGCTGAACAGACCCCCAAATACATCACTGGACTCATCGGCCTGATGACCTCACTGCCAAATATGTTCGTCTTTGTCCTGATCGTCATCCTGTCGACCTTCTTTATCAGCCGCGACAGGGATCTGCTCGTGGGTTTTGCCGGCAAGGTGTTTTCTACGGATATCGTCGGGCAGGTCTCAAACGTAAGGACGGATCTTGGTGGTGCCCTGTTCGGCTGGCTGAAAACCCAGGTCGTCATGATGGCGTTGACCAGCGTCGTCGTGATGATTGGTCTATCGTTCCTCAAGTTGGACTACATCGTCGTAGTCGGGCTTTTGGTCGGGCTGGTGGATGCGTTACCTATCTTCGGGCCAGGCGCGGTCTTTGTCCCATGGATCGTCTGGGCACTGGTCACAAGACATATCTGGCTGGCGGCTGGTCTCTCCATCATCTACCTGACCACCATCGTCGTAAGGCAGTTGGTGGAGCCCCGCATCCTCTCGGCCAATATTGGCCTGCATCCCCTGGTGACCTTGATCGCTGTCTACGTCGGTTTGCGGGTCTTTGGGGTAATGGGTGTGGCGCTGGGGCCGATCAGTGTTGTCACCGTGAAAGCCTTGCATCGCTCGGGTATTCTGGATTATTGGTTCAAGGCCTGACCGTAGAGAACGTATGAGGACCGCACGACCCGTTAATCGGGGTCATGCGGTCCTTGTGTTTGACGAAAACGTCCTTCACTAGAAAATGTTTGCTGCAAAGATCAGACCGAAGATCAGAGCCATCGACCCGAACACGGCCCCAACGATCACCAGAGCCAGAACACCCTCTGACATGCCGAAGTTCGTCCGGTACGGGTCAATGCCTGTTAGGTTGTCCATATTGGCAGCGGATCGCGGTCTCTTGAACCGCACGCGGCTGTCATCAAACTTTTCGAGCATAACCCAGCCCGCATACGCCTCTTCTGAAACCAACTGGCGGAGTTTGTCGGGGTTCTTGAACGCACCCGTACTCGAGCGCACGATCTTGAACTCCCATTCCTGACCAAGTTCATCATTGCTATACATAGTGAGACCCTCTTCCTCCTCGTGCTCTCTCCGCCTCCGAGCCGCTGCTGCGGCACTGGCAGCCACCGCGCCTGCACCTGCTGACATGCTCGTCGCCTCCTGTGATCTGGATACCGTTATTACGCAAGCGAGGACAAAAGGTTCCGCCTTCCCCTATCACATCTCCTGGGTATCTCACTCGGGACTTGGGACACTCTAGTGAATCACTCCCCAGGTCACCACGCCCATTTGAGCAAGATTAAGAGCGTATAGAGGCAGCAGCGAGCAACCGCGAAAACACCATTTGGTCAAGAGCGGGCTGAGGAGCAGGATTGGGTAAGCTCCGATGATGGTCACCAAGCCGTAGTCCGGCCCAGTGACTACGCCGCTACTCGCTAATAAACGCCAACCGTAGCTCAAGGCCGCCCAGAGAAAGAGATTGAGGGCTTCGAGGCTCGCCAGTGCCGCTAGTGTCTGTGTCCATGGGCGGTCTATCTTGATCTGCGGCTGCATGGTCACACCTCCCTCAACTGGAGATCGCTCTCGATCAGCTCCCGCTCCAGTTCGCTTATCTCATACAATCCATAGATAAGACGGTCGATCCGTCGGTCGAGTTCCATGGCTGCCGGTGTCAGGAGCTGCCTTTTCGCCGCTAGAACTGTGAGACCGCGGGCAGCAGTCGCAATACTCTCGGCCGTGCGACCGGCATCTGAATAGCGTATAATCGGCAGCTGACCGATCTCATAGTTGCTAACGTTATTGCCGTAGCTGGTGGTGGCGAACCGCCAGTTCATCAGTTGGGAGTTTAGCAATCCCAGGTAGTAATAGACCTGCTCTTCCCCAGGATCAGGCAGTGACAGATAGTTGACCGAGTTGCCAAGCACCACACCCGCTGGACAGAGAGCAAAGCGCAAGCGACGCATGAGTCCTAGATTGGCGATCCCCTGGAAGATCAACCTTTCGTTCTCCAGATGATTGCGTTTGCTGCCCGAGGCGACGCCAGCTTCGATAAAAGCGGGATCCACATACCGCGCGCTCCCGCCTTCTTCCAGTCTGAGAAGGTAACGGCCACCCATGTGTTCACCACGGACCAACAGACGCTCGGTCGGTCGATCACTGATATAGCGGCGATGGATGGTCTGGTCGAGTTCGCCGACGTGGACACTTGCCACGGGCTGCCAGTCGCCTCCGCCGACCAAGCTCGGCAAACGACTGAGGCGTTCTAAGGTCGGAACGAGCCTGGAATGACAGCGAGGTATCACCCAGCGATCAGGGGAGAGTGCCTTGACCAAGTTGCTGCTCACTAGGGAGTGCGTGCCCGACCCTTGTGTATCGGCGGCAGTGTAGCGCTCAACCCTCACACCGACGGTGCTCCCGCCTTTGCGGGCCACCAGCAGCGCCACCCCCTGTGTGACACCAGCAAAGGCGCGGCTGTGTTCAGGGATAAGGGTTAGGCTCTCAAGGCATGTCTCCTCAAATAGCGCCCTGCGCAGTTCGACCCCCTGCAGATCACCCACAAAACTAAGAGGCAGAACAATCCCCAGAGAGCCTCCCGCAGGGATGTGCTGGAGGCATCGCTCCAAAAAGAGACGATAGAGATTGATCTGTCCCCGCCCGCTGAGGGGGAATCGCTGTGAGCTTCGTACCCAACGAGCGGTCTCAGCGGCCTGGGGATTGTGAGCAAAATTCGTCAGAACCTCGAATGGCGGATTGGCTAGGATTATGTCGGCACGGGGTAATTGGTCACTGCGCAGTGCATCGGCACAGAGGACCTCTACCTGCGGAAGTGTACAGCCTCTGGCGCCTGCCAAATCAGCAATTCGCTGGCGGCATATCTCAACCGCCACCGGATCGATCTCGACGCCAACAATCTGAGCCAAGGATGCCTGTGGATCGACAGCGACGCGTCCCAACTGGACGTTAATCCATTGGTAAAACCGCCACAGCTTGTCGAGCACAGCGACCAGGAAGGTTCCGGTTCCGCAAGCCGGGTCCATCACACGCAGGCCTATGATCTGATCGAGAGCCTGCGTGAGCTGCTCAGGCTTGCAGCTGTCATCCAAGAGCATCTGTCTTACTTGGTCAAGGATTGGTCCAAGGGTGTGATCAACCAGCCGTTCGGCTAAAGGCGCAGGGGTGTAATACACCCCTCTCATCTTTCTGGCCACAAAACGGGGGTGCTGCGGGGCAGCTATTGTCGACGTGGATACCAGGCTGGACTGATAGCGGTCTGCTAGGCGCTGCCAATCCTCCTGCCGTCGAGCGCGCCCCATCGCATCGCTGACCCAAGACGGGATATCGTCACTGTGCATCGTCCATCCCTCCTTCCCCACGCCATCCACCCTTCAGGATACTAGACCTGTCAGAACATGGAGACTAGCAGTCCCATTCTAACACATGGTTTGGCTGGAAACAATGTGCAATTGGGCGTGCTGCAACGGAGAAACAAGCCATTGGCACAAAAAGGACGAGGAGCCAAACTCCTCGCCCTTTTTGCTCAAACACTAAGGTCTACGGATGGTCTTCGCGAGCCAGGTTGATCAGGTCACGCAGAACCGCTGCGGCAGCAGGGATGCGGCCCGAATTGCCTCCCGCGATGGTCAACTTCCCCATCAGATCAGTATGGAAGGTAACTGCTTTCTCCGTACCATTGATGCCAGCCAGAGGGTGGTTAAGCGGGATGGCAGTCGGCGCGACTGAGATCTCGACCCCGTCATCAACTTTGGCAGCACGCCCGATCAGCTTGATCACCTTGCCTTCAGACCGTGCTTGCGCAATCATCTCGGGGGTCACACCGCTGATCCCGGTACGCTTGACATCGTTCAGACTGACATCAGCATCCAAGAGCGCATAGGCCAAAATGACCAGCTTATTGGCTGTATCATAGCCGTCAACATCAAGACTGGGGTTGGTCTCAGCGATCCCCAGGCGCTGGGCCTCGGCCAGCGCCTCCGCGAAAGTCACGCCATGCTCGGTCATGCGAGTCAGGATGAAGTTGGTCGTACCATTGGGGATCCCTTCGATGACTTCGATCTCGCATCCAGCAAGATCATAGACTCCAACATTGACCGTGGGCAGCGCCCCAGCCGTGGCACCGCCAAACTTGAACATCCGTCCGGATTCCTCGGCAGCCTGGACGATACGGCGATAGGCCGCTACCACCGGTCCCTTATTGGCGGTAACCACGTGCATACCGCGTTCAAAGGCAGCCAAGATATGGGACAGTGCCGGCTGCCCGTCCACCACATTGGTCGGGGTTAGTTCGACGACAATATCGGCGTGACAGCTCTTAACCACTTCCAGGGCGCTCATTCCCCGCCGACCGTAGCTGGGGTAGGCGGTAACGGTCTTCTCTTGCTTGACCACGTCCAGCAGTAGGGACAAGTCGAGGGCCCTGTCGCTGACCACGGCACCCTTTGAGTCGGCCACCGCGGTGATGGTTAGTTCCAGATGATGCTTATGGCGTAGAAAGTCCCGGCGTTCGGCGATAATCTGGGCCAAAGCCTTGCCCACATTGCCAAAACCCAAGAGACACAGGCGATAGTGGCGCATGGGTTGTTCTCCTTCTGTAGAGTCCTGAGTTAACTATCGTTTGGCCATCGCCTTCTGCATGCGGTCGGCGGCCTTTTCGAGGTTTTCATAGGAAGCGGCGTAGGAGATGCGGACATGGTCACCGCCGTAGCGTCCAAACGCAGATCCAGGCACCACGGCGACCCCAGCCTCACGAAGTAAAACCATGGTTAGCTCGTCACCATTCATACCCGTGGCGGCTATATTGGGGAAAAGGTAGAAGGCACCGCCTGGATTGGCGCAGCTGAAACCCTTGGTGGCGTTGAGTGCGGCGACCATCAGGTCACGGCGGCGCTTAAACTCGGCGACCATCTGTGCCACGGGCTCTTGCGTACCGGTCAGGGCGGCTACCCCTCCCCACTGCACCATCGTGGCGGTACTGGTGACGTTGTACATATGCATGCGGTTCATGACTTGGATCAGTTCGAGCGGAGCAGCGATATAGCCGAGACGCCATCCGGTCATGGCGTAGGCCTTGGCAAAGCCATTGAGGACAATAGTCCTCTCTCGCATCCCCGGCAGCGTGGCGATGCTGTAGTGCCGGTTGTCGTCGTAGATGATCTTCTCGTAGATCTCATCGGAGATGACTAGCAGATCGTGCTTGATGGCGAACTCCGCTACCTGTTTCAGGACGTCGAGGCGCTGAACCGCGCCGGTCGGATTGCTCGGGTCGAGGACCACGATCATCTTCGTCTTGCTGGAAACCTTGCTCTCCAGCTCCTGCACATCGATCTGGAAATCATTCTGGTAGGTCAGAGAGTATGGTACTGCCACTGCCCCGTTCATCGATGGGACATGGGTATAGTTCAGCCAAGCGGGGTCCGGAACCAAGATCTCGTCGCCGGGGTTCAGGAAGCAGCTGAGTGCTGTGAAGACGCCTTCGCTGACACCCACGGTGCAGATAATCTCTTCAACATCATAGGTAAGACCGTTGTCCTGCTTCAGCTTGTCACAGATGGCACGGCGCAGTTCGACGATCCCTTTGTTGTTGGTGTAATGGGTGGCGCCCTTGCGCGTGGCATCAACCATGGCTTCAATGATGTGCGAAGGGGTATCAAAATCGGGCTCGCCGATACCCAGACTGATGATATCGTGACCTTCTGCCTTGAGCCGATCGACCTCGGCGAAGACCTTACGGATCGGCGAGAAGGGAATCTTCTCCATCTTGTCGGCAGGTTTGAACATCGTGCTCCTCCTCCACTGCATAGAAATGACGCGACCGTTGTCCATATTCGCCGACTAGACAGAAAAGACCTCCTTCACAGCAAACTGGAAGCGAGGTTCCGACAAAAAAGGAGTGTGCCAGAAATCTGGCACACTCCGCGAAACGATCCCTCTTGGAGCTTACTCGGCTTCCTTAACCAGCTCTTCGATACGGTTGAGCCCCTCGATAATCTTCTCCATCGAGGTAGCATAGGAGAAGCGCAGGAACTCATCACGCTCAAAGGCAACACCAGGAACAACGACAACCTGCTTCTCGTTGAGGATGACCTCGGCGAGATCCTTGGAGCCGTTAATCTTAATGCCACGAATGGTTTTGCCAAACATGCCGGAAACGTTGGCAAAGACGTAGAAGGCGCCTTGGGGCTTACGAGCGCTGAAACCAGGGATCTTGTTGATCATCTCCCACATGGTGTTGCGGCGCTTCTCAAACTCAACCCGCATAGCCTCGATGGACTCCTGAGGACCACGTAGGGCCTCAACGGCTGCCTTCTGAGCAATGGAGTTGGGGTTGGATGTCACATGGCTCTGCATATCACCCATGGCCTTGGCGATGGTTGCATCGCATGCGCTATAGCCGATACGCCAGCCGGTCATGGCATAGCTCTTCGACACGCCATTGATGACGATGGTGAGCTTCTTCATCTCATCGCCGAGATTGGCGATGCTGGTATAGGTCAGACCATCGTAGAGCAGCTGCGCGTAGATCTCGTCAGCGATGACATAGATCTGATGCTCCACACACACCTTGGCGATGGCTTCCAGCTCTTCCTTGCTGTAAACGCCACCGGTGGGGTTGGACGGACTGTTGAGCAGAAGCACCTTGGTCTTGGGAGTGACGGCCGCCTTGAACTCGGCAGCGGTCATCTTGAAGTCATTCTCTTCCGTGGCATGGACAAAGACCGGGGTGCCGCCGGCTAGTTTAATCAGCTCGGTGTAGCTGACCCAGCATGGTGTCGGCAGGATGACTTCATCACCGTCGTCCACCAGAACCTCGAAAGCGTTGAAGAGCGAGTGCTTAGCACCATTGGAGACAACGATCTGATTCGGTTGGTACTCCTGGCCAAAGTTGGCTTTCAGGCGTTCGCAAATAGCCTTCCTTAGTTCCTCGATACCGCTAGCGGCAGTATAGCGAGTGAAACCCTTATGAATGGCATCGATCGCCGCATTGCCGATATTCTCCGGCGTGTTGAAGTCGGGCTCACCGACGCCGAAACTGACGACGCTGATCCCCTGGGCAGCCATGGCCTTGGCTCTGGCATCCAGCGCCAGAGTGGGAGATGGGCTGATCATCTGAGCGCGTTTTGAAAGTCGCATTGCTTTTACCTCCGTCGTTGGGGCTGCCAACCGACGGGTTGGCAACCGTATTCATGCTTAGTCTTCTCTACTGGCGCCACAGTAACCTGCCGCCTACAGAATAAAACAGGAAAGTATACTCCAGAACTTGCGTGACTTCACGCTGGCAGACCTACGCCACCCTTATGCTCCATTTTTTCATCATCCAAGCTCCAAAAAGGAGAGTCATGCTGACGCCGATGCAAAGCTTATAAGTTTATGAATCTAGGTCGCCGCTGTTCATACAGCGTGATGGCCTTGAAGCCGACCGCCCGTGCCAGCTCGAGGGCATCACCTACCCGGTAGGCTAGATGCTGAGGTCGGTGGGAGTCAGACCCCACGGTCAAGATCTCTCCGCCCAGTTCGCGATACCATCTGAGAATCGTCTCTGCTGGCAGTGGTTCCTGGGGCGGCTGCCGCCAGCCAGAGGTATTGATCTCGATCCCTTTGCCGCGTCGGATCAGGTTACTCAGGATGGCACGGATCTCTTCTTCGTGGTCGCTGGGGTCAAAGGGACCGAAGTGGCTAACGCCGTAACGTTTGGCCAGGTCGAAGTGTGCCACCACATCGTAGAAGTCCGCGCGGCTCAGTTCGAGCAGCTCGGCGAAGTAACGTGCATATAGCTGCTCGCGGGTAAGATCAGGGTCGAAGGGAACTCCCAGGCAGAGATGATCTGTCCAGTGAATGGAGCCCAAGACAAAGTCATACTGACGGGTCACCAAGCGATCGTGAGCCGCCGCAAGGTAACGGTGCCCTTCACCGAGCTCAACCCCCTGACGTATGGATAGCTTGTCCCCAAAACGCTCTCTAGCCGCTTGGATCTCGCGATCGTAGCGCTGCTCATCTAGGCACCCGTAGGCGAGATCGCGAGGATCAAAGTCAAGATGCTCGGTGAAGCAGATCTCCTTTACGCCTAGCTCGATTGCCCGCTCGCACTGCGTAGCCATGGGGATCGGGCAGTCGGCCGAGCAGTCGGAGTGTAAGTGATAGTCGACAAGCATGGTCATAAGCTGCATTCCTTTCTGAGATGATCATCTCCCGTGGTGCCAGTGGCTGGAGAGTTGTCGGAGTTGTTTTTAGGAGCTCACTTTGGCCGTGGGGCTTTGGCCGCTGGCCTGTTCCCGTGTTCCCATGGTTAGCCACACCCCAGCAATGATCAGGCATCCTCCGCAAAGCATCGGCCAGGAAAGCTGCTCGCCCAACAGCCCCACCGCCCACACCGTGGCAAAGACCGGGACGAGGAAGAAAGCTGCCGCTGCCTGCGAGGCCTGAATCCGCTGCAGCAGATTGAAGTATGCCACCACGGCTAGGGAGGTGGGCACGGTGCTAAGGTAGAATAGGTTAGCCCAGAGCCCCCACGACAGCGCACCCCACGCCACGGCACCATCGGAGACAACGGCTGCCATGAGCAAGAGTACGGCGCCCAGCAAGGTCGACCAGGTCACAACGAGCAGGGGCTCGTTTTCTTCCAGGCTGCGCTTCGACATCACGGTGTATACGGAGTAGCTGACCGCTGAGGCGATAGCCAATAGGTTGCCCTGCGACTGCCAGTCCATCACTAGTTTGCCATCGGTCGTGACCAGATAAATGCCCGCCAGCGCGATCCCAAGGCCGGCCAGCTTGCGCTTGGTTAGGGCCTCCCCTAGGAATAACGCCGCGAGCACCATGGAGAAGATAGGACCGCTAGCTCCCAGTAGGCTGGTGCTGGTCGCTGCTGCCAAGCGGAGCCCCATGTTCTGCAGGAGGTTATTGAGGAAGATGCCTGTGACGCCTAGCAGTAGATAGTCCAGCCAGTTCTTCCGGAGGGCGCGCCACACCGCAGACCAGGACAAACTCCAGCCGGCGTAGATCAGCAGACACAGCCCACCGACCATGAAACGCACCGCTGCCATAGTCGCGGCTGGCAGTATGGCCAACAGCAGCTTGCTAAGCGGAAAAACCGTGGACCATATCAGCATCGGTGTCAGTAACAGAATGGTCGTGGATGATGGAGCGGTCTGCGCTGGCTTGTGGGTGGCTGTAGGGATGCTCATCTTGTGTCTCCTTCTTGTGCGGCCTCTTCTACATACTAAGCTGGCACTGATGAAGTGTAGAATTCAACTCATGAGCCCTGTCTACCTCTCAAGCATGCAAAAATCCCAGGTATCGACCTGGGATTGGCGGGGCTAGTAGCGTGCGAAGGTCTGAATGTCCATATAGATCTGGATCACATAACGCAGAAAGATCACTGACAGCACCACCGAGATAATCTTCTGCAGGTGTTTGGCCTCAGTCTGCATCTCCAGCCGCTCCAATATCCAACACGCCGTCCCGCCAAAGAAGGCGATGGCAACGGCCGCCCATACTTGTGTTAACTCCGCAAACAACCCCATCACCTCTGTGTCACTACTAAGTGAGATGAGCCTTATTCCTGTTGTATGCGCCAAGACTAACCCATATGTCCGCAAGGGGGAATCGCCATGATCAAAGCCGTCTTCCTCGATCGCGATGGGGTCATCAATGACAATGCCACCCATGTTAACAAACCAGACGATCTCAAACTGTATCCTGGGGCGTGTGGCGCCATCAGACTGCTCAACGATGCGGGTTACCAGGTCTTCGTCGTGACCAATCAGGGCGGCGTAGGGTGCGGCTTCATGACCGAAGACACCCTCTCGAAGATCCATCGCAAGATGGAAGAAGATCTCAGCCAGTGCGGGGCTCGCCTCACCGAGATTGCGGCCTGCACCCACCATCCCCAGAGCGGCTGCGCATGCCGTAAGCCAAAGCCAGGCATGGTCACGACACTGGCCGAGAAGCACGCGGTCGACCTCGCCCAGAGTTGGCTGGTGGGTGATAGGGAGACCGACTGTCAAGCAGGAAAGGCAGGAGGGGTAGGTCGAACTATTCTCCTTGGTGACCTTTCGGAGTGGGCCGACTACACCGCATCCAATCTCGTTGAAGCGGTCGCCATCATCCTAGGCAGTGAGTGAGACCATCTGTGGATGACGCCGTAGCCATGATAAGGGCAGCTGTTCGTGTTGTGGAGGGTTGAGCATGGGGGAACGGGATCAGGTGGGGGTGGAACTCATCCCTATCGATATAGAGGGCGAGACCGGTCTGGATGTCGTCATACGCGACCCTTCGGCCTCAGTCGCCGATCTGCTCATGGCCATGCAAGCCCCAGCCGATGATGCGAGCGTCTTCAAGCCGTATCATAGGCAGCGCTATGGGCGCTGCGAAGGTTGCGTCACCAACTGCTGTAAAAGCAACGATATCGTCATCGACCTGGTCGCTGCTGAAGCGATCGCCTCGCGCTTGGGCCTAGGCCTACATCAGTTCGCTGGCAGCTACCTGCGCATGAACGACGACCTGCTCTTCCCCGAATTTCGTAAGCGCCCTTGCCCTTTCCTGATCGCCAATCGGTGCACCGTCTACCAAGAACGGGCGCTGATCTGCCGTCTCTATCTCTGTACCCCCATGACCGACCGCCTGGAAAAGCTCCGCTGTGCCGTCCTGCTCGCGGGTGAAGGCGCTTTGCGCCAACGCCTGGTCGAGCTACGTCTGGCCCCTGCATCATGGGCGGCAGGTGCCCTGCGCGCACACTTACGGGCACGGTATCAGCACGGGGAGCTAGATGGCGAGCGGTGGCATGAGGAACAGGAGCAGCTCGACCTGCTCCTATCTCACAACCCTTTCGTGGATGGCGCTCAGTATGACCAGATACGGTTGGTTGACTGCTGCACCGATACGCTATGGACACGGCTGATGCGGCCACCATCGATGGAGTAGGTCTGAGGCGATTCTTCAGTACTCGTCAAGCACAAAGATCCCCTAACTTTGAGGTTAGGGGATTTCTTCCTTTATTTTCCTTTAACCGTTTCTGAGGGCTGAAGCGGGTTGGTCTCTATGATCCTCTCCACCTCTTCATAACCGACAGGGAAAGCATAATTGTAGCGCGCCGGGAGGGCAAACACAAACTCCGTATTGCGGTTGAGTTCTCGGGGTCCAATGGGTGCCGCCCCAATATGGAATCTCCCCTTTTGCAGATCATCCCATTGCCTGAGTGTGAAGATCAGGATCGGGATATCCTGTCGAGGAAGGTCAGCGGCCCACTGGGGATGGCGGATCGATAGCATGGTACCCGTATCGATGGGAGACTGTCCTCCCGCCGGCAGGCCTTCCCACTGGGTTGTCACAATGGTATAGCCGTTCCAACTGTGTGGTAGTGCAAAACTAAAACCGTACTGGGTGTTTTTATAAAGCACTCTATCCGTTTCTGCATACTCGCCCAACGTCACGCTATTGATGAGCCAACGACCATCGATTCTCGTGACGCCCAGAGCGATCGGTCTCTTGGCAGCAATACCGCCGTTGGCTTTTTCCGCGCTCGTGACCTCAATGATCTCACCCTTGACCTCATAGGTATCGGCTGACAGCTTGCGCGTTGTTAGGACCTCGATGCGCTCGGGCCACGGGCTTGAAACTGTTCGGCCGATGGCCTGCCCCGGATCATTCTGCCATCGAGCCAAGAGCGTCGAAGACAGATAGCTGCCGTAGTTCTCCTTGATGCTCTTACTGGCGACCTCCTTAGGTGCCTGTAGCGAAACCAATTGGAGCTTACCGCCGAATTCGCCTACCAGTCTTCCGATGACGACCTCGTCACTCTCGAGGGCTGGTCGTGGTGTCGCATCGGAGTTCAGGTCCACACCTCGTTTCCCACAGCCAACCACGGCGAGGCCCACGACCAGTATGAGTATCAACATGCTTGCCCGTCTCATACGCCACCTCCTCAGAGATCTATTCGTTCATATGACGCGCAGGTACCTTACTAGGTTCCGTCAGACAATGGCCTTTGCGGTGGAACAGAAGGCCATTGCACAGACTGTCCCCCCCACATGGGGGGGGCACGTACATGAATCTAGGCCCTCTGTCGGCGTGGCAGAGGGCCTAGAGACGTCTAGTCCTATCTCTCGCGTAGTTCGTGGCGGTATCGATGCAGACCGGCTAAGACCTCATCCAGCGTATCACCGCCAAACTTCTCCAGGTAGGCATTGGCCAGCTCGATGGCGACCACCGCTTCCCCGACCACCGCCGCTGCTGGAACGGCACACGTATCCGAGCGCTCGCGGCTGGCCTCTACGGGTTGGTGGGTGGCCATGTCCACTGAGGCCAATGGCGTCCGCAGCGTGGCGATCGGTTTCATGGCGGCTCGTAGGACTAGGGGCTGACCTGTGGTCATCCCACCTTCGAGACCGCCAGCACCATTGGTCAGTCGGTAGTAGCCGCGACCTTGCTCGTAGTAAATCGGGTCATGCAGTTCTGCACCAGGGGTGGCGGCGGCTTGGAATCCCGCCCCGATCTCTACCCCTTTGATGGCGGGGATGCTCATCAGCGCTTGGGCGAAGCGCCCGTCGAGGCGCCGATCCCAGTGGACATGAGTGCCCAGTCCGGGCACCAGCCCACTAGCGATCACCAGGAAGACGCCACCCAGGCTATCTCCCCGTTCGCGGGCAGCATCGATGGCTGCCACCATAGCCTTTTCGGCGGTAGGATCAGGGCAACGCACGGGCGATCTCTCGGCCGCTTTACGCAGCGCCTCTGGTTCCATGCCGTCCACGCTGCTTGCTTCCACCCCACCGATGGCTGTGACGCCGCTGAGCAGCGCTACCCCGAGCGGGCGCAGAAACTGCTTGCAGAGGGCTCCCACCGCCACGCGGGCGGCGGTCTCACGAGCACTGGCCCGTTCCAGGACATTGCGCAGGTCCGTATGGCCGTATTTGAGCGCACCACTGAGGTCCGCATGCCCGGGGCGCGGCGCTGTCATCGCCTCGCCTGCCGACGGACCCCAGGCGGCCATCCGCTCCTGCCAGTTGGCCCAGTCACGATTGGTGATGGTCAAGGCGATCGGGCTGCCCAGGGTGACACCAAACCGGACCCCGGCAGTGATCTGGATCTGATCGCGCTCAATAGCCATGCGGCCGCCGCGGCCATAACCTTGCTGCCGCCGCGCCATCTCGTGGTTGAGCGCCTCAAGGTCTAGGGATAAGCCTGCTGGCATGCCCTCCACGATGGCGGTCAGGCATGGGCCATGGGATTCCCCAGCGGTAAGAAACCTTAGCATACTCTCCTCCACTACTTGGATAGGTCAAGCCGCTCCTGCAGAGCGGCTCGCATGATGGCGATCGGTGCCTCACGCTCGGTCCATAGGCTGAACGCCTCGGCACCCTGGTAAAGCAACATGCCTAAGCCCCCCACTGCTGGCAGTCCATGGGCTCTCGCCTGACGAATCAGGGACGTCTCCAGCGGGTGATAGACCAGATCAAAGACGGATAGTTGCTGCGGCATCACCTGGTCATCCGGCCATGGGCTGCACTCCTCCCCCATGCCGATCGACGTGGCGTTGACCAGCAGATCCGCGCACCGTGCCCAGTCAATGAGGTGATGGGTGGTAAACTCACCTGCCAGACAGTACTGTCCGGGAAACAGGGCGCCAAGCTCTTGGGCGAGCCGTGTCGCTCGGTCGAGGGAGCGATTGAGGATGATCAGTCGGCCTACTCCTGCATCTAGGAGCGCCCACACACAGGCGCGTGCCGCGCCACCTGCCCCGAGCACTACGACGGTCTTGCCTCTCGGCGCGAAGTGCAGTTCCTCGCCGAGTGCGCGGATGAAGCCGGCTGCGTCGGTATTGGTGCCGATCAGCTCACCATCGCGCTTGTAGACCGTGTTGATGGCGCCCACAGCCTGGGCCACGGGGGTCAGACGGTCGACCCAGCGGCAAGCGGCTTCTTTGTGCGGGATGGTGATATTACAGCCAAGGACATTCTGAGCCCTTAGAACGCCCATGGTAGCGGACAACTGCTCGGGGGTGCAGTCTAGCAGGTGATAGCGCGCCTCGATCGCCAAAGAAGCCAAGGCACGGTTGTGCATGGTAGGTGAAAGGGAGTGGGCAACCGGGTGCCCCAAGAGGAAGATTAGATTCTCCATATTTGGCTCCTATGGAAGTATCCATTAGGGCCGCCTGTAGGCGACCCGCGGGCCGGCCTCAGACCGGCCCCTACAGACACCGCCGTTGCTTACCGGTTAGGTTAGGAATACCAGATGGCTTAAGTTTGCAGTAGTCTGATCAGATCCTCGTAGAACGCGGGGGTGGAGATCCCGACCCACCGCGAGCCACCGATCTCGGTTGCGCCGTGAACGTGCAGAGCAGCGATGGTCAGCGCCATGGCCACGCGGTGATCGCCCGCGCCATCCACTGTGGCGCCTGTTAAGCGCGTCGGTCCGTGGATGGACCATCCGTCCTCGTGCTCGGTAATCTCTGCCCCCAATGCGCGCAAGCCTCGGGTCATGGCGGCGATGCGGTCGCTCTCCTTAACCCGCAGCTCGCTGGCACCACGGACCTCGGTCAGCCCATCGGCCTGGGTGGCCAAGACGGCTACGATCGGCAGTTCATCGATGGTTAAGCTGACCAGATCACCCGCAACGGTCACGCCATGTAGGGTTTGATAGGTACAGAGGAGATCAGCTACGGGCTCACCGCCCTCCTCACGGGGGTTGAGCAGTTCTACCGCTGCCCCCATCCTACTCAAGATCGTTAAGAACCCGGTGCGGGTTGGGTTGACACCGACTCCTTTGAGCAGAAGTTGGGACCCCGGCACGGAGACCGCCGCGGCTATGTAGAAAGCTGCAGTTGAGAAATCACCCGGAACGGTCATGGTCAGTGGCTGCAGCTGGACCGGTGGTGTAATAGTGATCTGGCGATCTGCGCTGGTGATCTCGGCCCCCATCCCCTGCAGCATCCGTTCGGTATGGTCGCGGGTCGGAGCAGGCTCAATGACGGTGGTCCGTCCATGAGCATAGAGGCCCGCCAACAGAACGGCCGATTTGACCTGAGCGCTGGCAACATCCATCTCGTAGCGGATACCGTTAAGCCATCCACCAGCAATGTGCAAAGGCGCGTGACCCTGTTCGTCCGCGCCATCCACTTGCGCGCCGATCAACCTGAGTGGCTTGATGACCCGGCTCATCGGCCTCTGTCTCAGCGACGGATCACCATCGATCACGCTGTCAAACCCCTGTCCCGCTAGGACGCCGCTGAGCAAACGCATGGTGGTCCCCGAGTTGCCGGCATCCAGAGGTCGGTCCGGCCGCACAAGACCGCGCAAGCCACGTCCGACCACCGTCAGCCGGTCACCCTCCTGTTCCCATTGGACCCCCATCCGGCCAAGGCAGTGCAAGGTAGAGCGGCAATCGCCACCTGGGGCGAAGTGGTCGATACGGCTTATCCCAGCAGCCAGCGCTGCCAACAGCGCCGCGCGATGGCTGATCGATTTATCGCCGGGCACAGACAGTTCGCCGCGCAGCGGCCTCCTGTGCCAGTCTTCTGGAATACGCATGAAATCGCTCCTTATGTCGCGATGAGAAGACACGGACTCACTTGATTAGTGTTTCCAGATTCAGTAGGTCAAGCAACCTTTGACCCTGGCCGATCTTCGCCTTCAGTACCTCTTCCTTGGCGGCGATGGCTTCCGCGGCACTGATGATGGCTTCCTGCTTATCCTGTGGAACCACTGCCACTCCATCGGCGTCACCGACGATCAGATCGCCGGGCCTCACCACCACGCCACCGCACTGAATGGGGATATTGACCTCGCCTAGGCTGGCTTTAACTGGTCCTCGCGGCGTAGCGCCCTTGGAGTAGACGGGAAAATCCGTACTGGCTAAGGTCTCCTGGTCACGGATCGCTCCATCGATGACCAGTCCAGCGATCCCCTTGACCTGGGCCGCTAGGGACATGAGCTCGCCCCAGAGAGCGACACTGAGCAGCCCGCCCCCGTCGACGACAATGACCTCTCCGGCTTGGGCCTGGGTGATCGCCAGATGCAGGGTCAGGTTGTCACCAGGCATGGCACGCACGGTAAAGGCACGGGCGATGAGGCGGTTCTTGGGGTTCACTGGATGAAGACCGTCGAGGACCCCGGATCGGCCCATGGCATCGGAGAGGTGGCTGACTTGCAGTTTGGCTACTCGCTCATGCAGTTGCTCGTAGTCCGTGCTCTCTACCTCCGAGAGCCGCTTGATGACGGTGTAAACGAAAGCGTAGTTGGAGTTCGTCGCCTTCGCGATCTGGGCGACGGTCATACCTTCCCTGAACATCCGACGGAACTGTTCCGATTTCGTCATGATTGCACCTCCCAAGTATCAATAGGGGTGCATTCGCCGAGTGGCGCTGCTTGTCCTTCCGCGTCCTACGGCGTCGCGCCCAGCGCTTCCGCCACGCCATCCAGAAACCCACGCCTGAGAGCAGCGATAGGACCCGCTGTCTGTTCGCGTCCGAAGTGGACCCGGTTCGTCAGCAGGATGGCAGCCCAGTCACCGACAGGATCAAACCAGATCCCAGTGCCGGTAAAGCCGGTGTGACCGACTGCGGCTGGACTCAGCCGATCGGCTAGCGCCGCAGGTGAACTGCCGTTGATGATCCATCCCCAGGCGCGGCTCTGGTTGCCGTGGTGGGCAAGCGGCCGCAGCGCCCGGCTGACTGCCTCAGGCCCAAAAACCCCATCTGGGATGGGCCAGAAGAAGGCTCGCACCCATCGAGTCAAGTCATCGATGGTCGAGAATAGTCCGGCGTGCCCACTGACTCCCCCCAGCAAACCAGCGTTGCGGTCATGAACCGCTCCCCACTGGTGGCGCCCCAGGTGAGGTCGAAACTCAGTGGCAGCGCAGCGTTCCCGCCAAGTGTCGGGCGGATTATAGCCCGTGTGGCACATGTCCAGCGGCGCAAACACCCGCTCATTCAAGAACCGATCCAGAGGCTGCCCGGTGGCCACCTCGATCACTCTGCCGAGCAGGATGAAGCCCAGATCACTGTAGACGATCGGGCCGCCAATCTCTGCCGGGGGGAGGCTGCAAATGTCACTTAGAATCTCATCACATCCAGTTAGCCCCAGATCAACGTAGGCACGCGTGGCTGGAAGACCTGCGGTATGACTCAGCAGATGGGAGATGGTGACCCGTTCCCTGCTTTCGCCCCTGAAGTCGCCTAAGTAGCGCCCCACCGGTTGATCAAGATCCAATCTGCCTTCCTGAACGAGTCTAACCGTGGCCGAGACGGTAGCCACTACTTTAGTCAAGGAGGCCAGATCGAAGATCGTCGCCCTGGTCATGGGGAAGCTCGGCGAGGTATGGGCTAGGCCACAACAGATCTCGCCTACGATCTCGCCATGATGCAGCACCCTTGCCACCGCCCCAGGGATCTGCTGCGCGTGGACGGCACGTTCCACCAGTCTGAAAGCTGGCTCCAGCGAGCCTGACATGGCCCTAGCCATGCTGACGGCCGAGCGGGGTTGCCTGGGCAAAGCGGCGGGTGATCTCATGGGGCATAGTGATCGCGCGACCGACCACCACCGCAAATGCTCCTACGGCGAAGCACTCGGCCAGTTGTCCTGGCTCGTTGATCTTCCCCTCCGCGATTACGGGAATCGAAAGGTCAGCCGCCAACCGCTTCACGAGCTCAATGTCGGGACCCTCCACTTTGGGGGAATAGGGGGTATAGCCGGAGAGTGTAGTCGCCACCAGGTCGGCTCCCGCTGCCGCCGCAGCCACACCCTCTTCATAGGTAGAGATGTCGGCCATCACAGGCAGTTGGCACTCCCGCTTGATGGCGGCGATCAGCCTCGTGAGGGTCCAGCCCTCAGGACGGGGCCGCTCTGTCCCATCGATGGCGATGATATGGCTGCCAGCTTCGGCTACTGCCTTCGCGGCGTCTAGAGTCGGGGTGATATAGACATCACTGTCGGGATACGTGATCTTGTTGATACCCAAGATGGGTAGGTCCACCGCTGCCCGGATGGCGGCGACATTGGCCGCTCCATTGGCACGGACGCCGACAGCACCGCCCAGTTGGGAGGCCTTGGCCATCTCAGCCAAGAATACCGGTGAGTTGAACGGCTGGTTTGCCCTCGCCTGGCAGGAAACGATTAGCCCACCTTGGAGTTGCTGGATGATAGAGTTCATGACCTCACTTCTCCTTCTTAGGTATTCGGAGCAGACGGTTGACTCAGATGGTTGACTCTCTAGGCCGGAAATCCGCGTGGCCGCAGGCCTGAGCAGCCAGAATCGCCGCTCCTACACGTGGTTCGTAGCGTGGCTTGGTAACTTGAGCGCCTGGAAACCCATCGGTTAGGGCAGCTGAGAAGGCGTCCGTTAGCCAATGTCCCGAGTTCCAGACGCCGCCCACGGGGGCCACTAGAGCAGGACCATCAGACCACTGCAGCTGCCTGGCTACCGCGACTGCTAGGACGGCTAGTTCGCGTCCCGCATTCGCTAGCAGCCCTTGTGCGACAGCATCGCCTTCGGCGGCGGCCTCTGTGACCAAACGGCAGAGACTGGCGATCTGCTCCACTGGAGTATGGTTGGCGAAGAGATATCCCGACAGTGAGCGAATGCTCTGCAGACCAAATGCTCGGGTGATTTTGTCGATGAGAGTGGTAGCGGGTGCGCGATGGTCCGCGGCCCGCAGCGCGGCCGCCATCCCCTGGCGGGCGATATCATAGCCGCCGCCTTCATCGCCCAGGATATAGCCAAATCCACCCGCTTTGGCGGTCTGACCTGTCTGATCCTTGCCCAGCGCGATGGAACCAGTTCCGGCGATGACAATGAGGCCCGGCGCCCCCGCCATAGCCCCGGCGAGAGCGACGTGGGCATCATTGACCAAGACGGTTTGCTCCACATCCACCAACTCCGCTAGTAGGCGGGTAATCAACTCCCGCTTGCCCGGTATCCCTAAGCCTGTCACGCCGAGGCAGATGCCACTTAGGCGGCGGCCGACACGGTCGACCATCGGCTGCAGGCAGGCGGTCAGAGCGCCGCGCATCTTCGGTTCGGCCTCGGGTCCGGTGACGTTGTTTGATGGACCTCCTTGGGTGGCCAGCAATAGCTCGCCTGCGTCACTGAAGAGCACAGCCTTGGTGCTGCTGGCCCCTAGGTCCATACCAACATAGCAGCTCACGACCGATATCCCCCCTGGTCATCCGGCCATTCGATCCGGCGCCGTTCTAAGAGAGCGGTTTCGCGACTGCCAAAGCGCTCTGCGAGATGGAGCGCCAGGTGTACCCCAGATGAAACTCCGGCAGCAGTGATGAGCGTGCCCTCGTCGACCACTCGGGCCGCCACCACATCTACTCTAGGAAAACGTTCCTGCAGCTCCTGGCGGCGAGCATAGTGAGTGGTGGCGCGCCTGCCATCTAGCGCTCCCGCTCGCGCCAGCAAGAAGGCCCCCGTGCAGACCGAGGCAAGATAGGTGACCTTGGGCACTTGGTCCTTGATAAAGTCCACCAGCGGCGCCAGCCGTTCTTCGCTCACCCGCGTCCCAGGCCCACCGGGCACCAGCAGCAGATCCATCGGTGGACACTGCTCAAAGGTGTAGTCGGCGCTGACCCTCAGCCTCCCACGGCAAACGGTCTCCTTCTCTGGGGCGACGGTCACGACCTCAAAGAGCGGCTGCCCCTGATGGGTAACCCCGGCTAGGACCTCATACGGCCCAGCAAAATCCAACACCTCGACCTGGTCAAAGAGCATGATTCCGATCCGCATACGATCACTCCAATACTACTAGAGTCCACATGTTCACAAGTCCACGAGTCCACAAGCTGGGGATTGAGGCCCCTGGTGGTACGTACAACAAGGATGATATTCGATATGGGTCGCCCGCCTTCCTGTTGGGGAACCATCTTGTCGGCCTACAAGGGCTTAAGCCGTTGATAAAGAAGGCGCCTGCCCATAGGGCAGGCACAAAGCGTACTCATATATCTCCTAAGAGGGGCTAGGGACTAGGGACCAGGGACTGTCTTATCAACTCCCGATAGCTGCTCTCCCCCGCCATCCAAGACGCTAGGGCCTTGGCAGCCCGGTCGCTGCAGCACATAGCCCGCCCGACCAGCGGGCCGCGGGTTCCCAGTGCGATCGACAGGCACAGAGAGAGGCGCAGTTCGGGCAGAAGGCCATCTACCCAGCTCTGATAGGCAGAAGCGGCGTCACCGTGCCAGTCGTGGGAGATGCAATCCGCAGCCTGGCGTCCACTGGCTAATGCCAAGTGGATCCCCTCGCCAGCGAACGGATCGACTAACCCTGCCGCGTCCCCCGTCAGCAGCACGCGCCTCGCCGCCACACGGCGGCGAAACCCTCCCGCGGGGACTGGATAGCGCACAGAGCGAAGCTCCGGAAGCTCAATCCCTGATCGGTCTGCATACGTACGAACCCACTGCTCAAACCCGCGCCGTAGCGCATCCCCCAGGAACTGGGCACCTCCGAGGCCAATGTGCACGCCATCCTCTCGCGGAAAGACCCATCCCCAGGTCGTGGGGATATTGCACAGCGCTAGAATAGCGTGATTGGTAGCGGGCGGCTGTGGAAGAGTGGACGACCAGGTGGTCCCGAGCTCCCACCATGCCCAGCGTCCGCGAATACCCGCCAGTCGTGCTGTCGGTCCCCCTACGCCATCTGCCCCCACGACCCAGCGGCCGTAGAAGCGCTCATGCCTTGTTTGTACATCGACACCGCTCGTTGTCTGTTCGACTCCTCGTACAGCGGCGCCATCGCGGAAGGTCACGCCACGCTTCTGCGCCTCCCCAACCAGCCAGTGATCAAACCGATCTCGATCCACCACGACCCCCACCTGCCGCTCGTCAGGTGTCGCCTGCTGCTTGCCTTCGGCCCATAGTGCGACACCCGTCACGCGTCCACGCACCAAATGCCCGGGGAGACTAAGCCCTAGCTCGCTCAGATGCAGGAGCGACTTGTTGGAGAGGCAGCCGGTGCAGGTCTTCATACGTGGAAAGCGGTTCTGCTCCAGAAGCATGACACTAAGTCCTCGGTCGGCTGCCCGCAAGGCAGTCGCCGCTCCCGCAGGCCCTGCTCCGATCACAATCAGATCATGCAACATCAAAACAATCCCCTTTGCTAATGGCTACCCGTTAGGTTAACCATCAGCAAAGGGGATATCCAATCCTGGCTAAGTTATTCCTTGACCCCCAGTGTCTGTCGCGGGTCAAGAGCGTCACGCAAGCCATCACCCAAGAGGTTGAAGCCGAGCACCGTGATCATGATGGCGATGCCAGCGTAAGTGGTGAGATGCGGCGCCACGTATTGATAGGCACGTCCACCCGAAAGCATGGAGCCCCATGATGCGGTCGGCGGCTGAGCACCCAAACCCAGGAAGCTAAGACCAGCTTCGCTAACGATGGCGCCCGCCATACCCATGGATGCTTGGACGATGATCGGAGTTAGAGAGTTGGGCAATAGATGCTTGAGGATAATCCGCCAGTCACGGGCACCGATGGAGCGGGCACCCTGGACATACTCCGTCTCACGCAGTGAGAGGAAAGCACCGCGAACTTGGCGGCAGTAACCTGTCCAGCGCACGATTGCCAGGGCGATAGTCACATTGATCAGGCTGGCACCAAGCACAGCCATCATGGCGATGGCGAGGATGATCCCCGGGAAGGCCAAGACGACATCGGTAATGCGCATGATCAGTGTATCCACCCAGCCGCCATAGTAGCCGGCCAGCGCGCCTAAGGTGACTCCGATTACTAGCGAGATCCCGACGGTCATAAAGCCGACCTGCAGCGAGACCCGTGAACCATAGATCAGACGGCTGAGCACGTCGCGTCCCAGCTCATCCATCCCAAGGCGATGCTCTGGGCTGGGCGGCTGGATCTTCAGCGCCAGGTTCTGTTCATAGGGATCCATGGGCGCCAGAACAGGGGCAAAAATGGCCACCAAGAAGAGAAGAACGACAACGACCAGGCCCGCCATGGCCCGGCGATTGGCCATAAACCTCTTCCACATCAGTTGACCGGGGGTGGACGACGGACGCACCTCGGCGGCTTGGAGCTTCGGATCGGTGTTTAGTTGCGCTTGTGCCATATACGTCCCCCCTTACTCAAACTTGATGCGCGGATCAACCAGGGTATAGGAGATGTCCACCAAAATGTTGGCGATAACAATAGACACCGCCAGTACCAACACCACGCCTTGGACCACGGGATAGTCGCGCCGGTTGATCGATTCGACCATCAGGCGGCCGACGCCAGGACGAGCGAAGACGGTCTCGATGATGGTGGCACCACCGACCAAGAAACCTAGACGGGTGCCAAGCACTGTAATCACAGGTATGAGTGCGTTGCGCAGAGCATGGCGGTAGATGACGATACGCTCGCTCAGGCCCTTAGCCCTGGCAGTACGAATATAATCTTGACGGATAACCTCCAGCATCGAGGCACGCATCAGACGCGTGGTCAGAGCAGCACCACTGATACCCACAGCAACTGCCGGCATCACTAAGTGTTTCCACGTGCCGCTGCCAAATGGAGGCAACCATTTGAGTTCCACAGCAAAGAGCAGGATCATCATCAGCCCCAGCCAGAAATCAGGCATGGAGACGCCGATCAAGGCGGCGATCATACCGAGGTCATCGATCCAGGTATTCTGCTTGACAGCCGAGATGATGCCGACGGGGATAGCGATCAGATACGAGATAATCAGGGCGACGATACTAAGCTCCAGGGTGGCGCCCAGTCGCTGAAAGATGAGGTTGGCCACGGGCTGACGGTAGTTGAACGACATGCCAAAGTCGCCCACGACCGCTTTACGTAAGAAATTCCAAAACTGCAGCCAGAGAGGGTCGTTGAGCCCTAGCGCCTGGCGAAAGACCTCGAGATCTGCGGTTGGCATATTGTCGCCAAACATCATGGCCACCGGATCGCCGGGCGTCAGATGTAGGAGCATAAAGGTGACAAAAGAGATGCCA
>CAZINL010000015.1:0-28266 GCA_964540595.1 uncultured Clostridia bacterium | reverse complement strand
TTTGGCCACAATCGGGCCTTGCCCGGGCATGACATTGGTCACGGAGTCGCGAATGGTCGCGATCGCTTCCTGGAGTCGCATTTTCTCCAAGACCGATTTGATCACAGAGACGATCTCTACACGATTAAGCGGCTTGTGGACGAAGAACTCGATCCCGCTCGCGTACGCCTGACCGATCAGGGTCTGTTCGGTGACTTGCGAGATCATGACAAACTGACCGTTGTAGTTGCGGTCACGGAGATGCTGAATAGTCTGGACGCCATCCTGATTAGGCAGAAGGAGGTCAATCAGGACGATATCGGGTTCCAAGTTCACAATATCCGCTTCAGCCTGCTCACCATCGTCCGCCTCGCCGACCACTCGACCCAGGTCGTCGGCTTCGATAATCTTACGGAGTATGCGACGAATGCTGGGGTCGTCGTCGACTAGGTAGAACGCGCGCTTCATTTTGCTATCACCCTTTACTTGTACATAGACTATGGTTAGTTTCTTCTTCTTGCATCAAAATCCTTCATCGTAGCGGAAATGTTGTAGAAGTGGGCCGTTCGGTGTCGTGAAACCCATAAAGTGTAGCACCAGGTTCCATGAGCAGGCTGCAGGTGTCCAAGGTCACAGTATGGGGAGCCACTTGTCCTAACCCCACTACCGACATGTGCCCGTGTCCGCCGGACTGCGAAGCCTGTCCCAACTGTTCCCACCTGGCTGGCTACCCCGTGTGCCAATGTGACTGGCGTACCCTGGAAGCTGCTACAGCAGCCTCTTAGTCTAGTTATCTCCCTCGGCGATGAAGAGCAAAACCGTTGGCTTGGCCAGATTTTGGCCGATACTGGTAGCATGCTGCTGGCGGTGGCCTGTGATACCTATCGATACCATTTTTGCGGTAATAACAAAGGAAGCCAGCGCGCTGGCTTCCTTTGTTATTACCGCTGATGTCTGTCTTTCTACCGATAGACAAACATCAACACAATCATCATCACAAAGATCGATGCAAACGAGGGTGCTAGGTCGCGGTAGGTGTCGGAGAGCTTAGCACCAAAGTATTCGTTGGTCAACACCGTGCACAGATGCAGGGGCGAGGTGAAATATCCGAGATAGCCACTGCAGTAGATCATCATGGCATAGACAAGACGCGTCTGTTCGGGGAGCGTCGGTGCCACCAGTATCGGCATCATGATCCCCATGGCTGATGAGATGCCGCCGGTCGCGTAGGCGATGATGGCGGGAAGGATGATCAAGAGCAGTTCGATCGGCAGTCCATTGGCAATCAGTTTAGCGATCAGATCTGGGAGGACCGCCACCTGATTGATCATGCCGCGGAAGATCATGATCCCAGCGGTGGCAAAGATCATCTTCCGCTGCGCGATCAGACCAGCCCATGCATCGGACCAAGTTAGTGTTCCTTGACGATAGGCGAGCAATGCGCCTATGCCGATACCGATCAGTAGGGCATAGGCGAAGTGCATCCCAAAGCCTAGGGCGAGGATCAGGGCAAGCAGGAGCGGCGAACCATTGACCACGAAGGCGATCAGGTCATTGCGGAAGTTCCGCGGTACATCAGGCCCCTGATCAGCCACCGCTTTACGTAGGAAGAGGAAGTAACCGGACGCCAGGACCAGCAGCGAGACAGGGATCATCATCGCCGCCAGCCTAGTGGCGGAGATATGGCCCAAGCTCGAAGCCAGCAGAATCCCCGAAACAAAGGGGAACATAAAGTGACCGCCATGACGGTAGAGCAGGTTGATCGCCGCTTTGTGGTTGGGCGGAAGACGCAAGCGATCACCCAGGCTATCAACCATGGGAGCAGAGATGATGGCGCCGCCGGATACCGTCAGGCAACCGATCATCATCGGCACCAGCATGATGGTCGCCTTGGTGCTCGGCAGCAGTCGATCCAGTGCCTCCACCATGTTGGTGAGAAAGCCAAACTTCTTCAACAAGTGACCGAGAATGCAGATACAGGCGATGATGCTCAGCAGTTCGAGGGTGACTCGATCCAGGAGCGAACCCACGATGATGCTCCCGGTCTTCCATAGCCCGTTGCCAGTTCCCACCCCGACGACTACGCTGGCGATCAGCATGGCGCTGCCCAGGGAGACCTTCTTGTTGACCAGGACAATGACTAAGACAAAAGCGATTCCGACCGCATAGATCCCCGTAGCGACCGCCTCCTCATGACGATACTCAAGAACGTGTATATTAATCTACTTCGCGCACCCGAGGCGATTTCCTACTAGATGCGAAATAAATTTGGGTGCGCTTCGGGCTGTGGTCGTTGGGCTTTGGACGTTAGTCCAAAGCGATCTGCAACTCGCGAGTGAAGAACCACAAGCGGTACGTCACTACCAAGCGGTTGCCATTCAGCGCTGTGACCGCGGTGCGCCTCAGGCTAACCCCCAGCGTGGCCTGGCTATGCTTGCCTACCCGATGGCCACTGATCGGTGTCAGCGCGGCACCGTGTTGGGCGGCCCAACTGGCTAGCGGCTGTCCGCTGTAGGCTAATCCCGAAGCCATGGCCGCATCGGCCAGCTCCCAGCCTGTCCCCACCAACTGAACGCGGACTAGCTTGATCGGTCTACGACCGTTGTTGTACAGGCTGATGCCGACCGTGGCTAGATCGCCTTGTTGGCCCCGGGCGAGCATGATCTGATCGCGTGAAGAGAGGGGGTGCTGCCGCGCAGCATCCCAGATGAAGAACCCCATCACCAGTCCTAGAAGGAGAGCAATGTAAATCAGCAACTGCAAAAGTCCCTTGGTCTTTCTACTCACCGACTACCTCCCGTATCCATGACCACTTTTCCTCTATTGTATAGGGCTAGATCCCTGCTGACAATTCACTTTCGTGTATCTGTTCGCCCTGCTGGATGAGTCAATGTCTCGCAAAACGCATTCTCGCGGAACTTGCGTGCCGTGGAATTAACGCATCGAGGTATGTATAAGTTTACCATAATGAAGTCACGCAAGTTCCTGGAGTGTGGTATACTATGGAGAGCGTTAGTCGGGTCGGCTATGGCCATTTTGCGGGCTTTCCGATTTGCAGGCGAACCAGGGCGGTCACGGTGGACCTACGTTCAGGAGGGATGACGATGACAGTGCCAACCAGGGGGATCGTCCAAGTCTACACAGGTGATGGCAAGGGAAAAACAACCGCTGCTTTTGGTCTGGCGGTTCGGGCTGTTGGACATGGCAAGCGTGTGATGATCATCCAGTTTATGAAGGGTGACGACTCCTATGGCGAGATCAAGGCCGTGCGCCAGTATCTGCCCATCCGTCTCGAGCAGACAGGAACCCCCAATTTCGTGGATAAGTCTAATCCAGCTGAGGAGGATCTAGCTGAGGCTAAGCGCGGTCTGGAGCTTGCCAGCCAGGCGATGACCAGCGGCGACTATGATCTGATCATCCTCGATGAGATCAATGTCGCTATGGACTTTAACCTGCTCTCCGTCGAGAGCGTGCTCGAGCTGCTCAAGCAGCGCCCGGCAGCCGTGGATCTGGTACTGACCGGCCGCTATGCCCCGCAGTCAATCCGCGAAGAGGCTGATCTCGTCAGTGAGGTGATGGAGGTTAAGCACCCCTATATGAAAGGGATCCCTGCCCGTCAGGGGATTGAGTTCTAAGGAGTCGACCTTCTGAGTCATCCCGTCAGAAGGGATGCTGGATATCGTCTCTTGGCTTCTTACGATCATGTACGAGATCCTCTCTGAATACCCTTTAGGGAATATGGGGTAAACGGGAGGCATCATATATGGTCTGGAAAGTCTTCATCTCCACTTTTGCCATGGTCTTTCTAGCTGAGCTGGGCGACAAGACACAGCTGGCTACCATGCTGCTAGTGACTCAGAACCGAGCACCAGTGGCTACATTCCTAGGCGCAGCTGCAGCGTTGGTCTGCGCCTCGTTCGTCGCTGTCACATTTGGGGGCCTGTTGGTCCGTTATTGCCCTGCCGAATATCTGCAGATCGGCGCCGGGATTGCCTTCGTCGTGATCGGTCTGGTGCTTCTTTGGGGCAAGGTGTGTTAGGGACGAGTCCCAAGTCCCTAGTGGGGATGCAGGGAGTGAAATAAGTGAAGACGATGAATCTATTGACCGCAGGCGCTGCGGTCTAAAGGAGTACGTTACCATGTCGAATATCAATGGACAACCCATGCGTGTTCGTTTTGCCCCTAGCCCAACCGGTTATCTGCATATCGGCGGGGCTAGGACGGCACTGTTTAACTGGCTGCTGGCCAAGCAGCAGGGGGGAACCTTTATCCTGCGGATTGAAGATACTGATCTACAGCGCTCCACTGAGGAGTCCGCCTCGGCGATCTTGGAGAGCATGCAGTGGCTGGGGATGGACTGGGATGAGGGCCCGCTCAAGCCTGGGCCCAATGCACCCTATTTTCAGAGCCAACGCCTACATACCTACCGGGAGCACGCCGAGCGCTTGCTCGCCAGTGGACATGCCTACCGGTGTTATTGCACCGCCGAGGAGTTAGAGGAGCAACGTAAAGCGGCCGTGGCCAAGGGACTAGACCCCAAGTACAGCGGTCGCTGCCGTGATCTCACCCGCGAGCAGTGTCAGACCTATGAAAACGAAGGGCGGACCCCCGTCATCCGCTTCCGTATCCCCGACGGGGTCACCGTCGTGAAGGATGCGGTCCGCGGGACAGTAGAGTTCCAGAATGAACTGCTCGACGATTTTGTTCTGATCAAATCGGACGGCATGCCAACCTACAACTATGCGGTCGTCATTGACGATGCCTTGATGGCCATGACACATGTGATCCGCGGTGATGACCATCTCTCTAATACTCCTCGCCAGGTGCTGCTCTACCAAGCGTTTGGTTATCCGGTGCCTGAATTTGCCCATATCCCGATGATCTTGGGGGCGGACAAGACCCGCCTTAGCAAGCGGCACGGAGCCACATCGGTGTTGCAGTACCGAGACGAAGGCTATCTGCCCCAGGCGTTGGTCAACTACTTAGCCCTATTGGGCTGGTCATACGACGCCAGTTCCACCTTGTTTACCATCCCTGAGCTGATCGAGAAATTCACCCTAAAGAAGGTCTCAAAGAACCCAGCAGTCTTTGATCCGAAAAAGCTGGAGTGGATGAACGGTCAGTACATCAAGCAGCTTACGCGCGATGAGTTTGTTGATCAAGCGCTGCCGTTCCTACAGCAAGCTGGACTGATCGACGTCGCCACCGCTGCCGAGCGTCGTGAGTGGTTAGCTCAGCTCTTGGGTCTAGTGCAGGAAAAGATCAAGACCTTGGCTCAGGTGGTAGATCATGTGGCGGTCTTCTTTGCCGATCAGGTGACCTATGAACCCGAGGCCGTGACCGCTGCAGCGCTTACAGATCTCAAACGCCAGTTCTTGCGCGAACTAGCAGTTGACATTGGGAACCTCAGCGACTATTCTCCAGCTGCCATCGAGGCTGCTTATCGGGCTTTGTGTGACAAGATCGGTCTGCCCTTCAAAGAGACGGTTCAGCCCGTTCGCGTGGCTTTGACTGGCCGTACGGTCTCGCCAGGTCTATTTGACACTATCCATTTGTTTGGCCGCGATGAGGCAACCAAGCGCCTGGCTGCGTTTGCCGCCCACTGATCAGCGATTGTTTTTGTCACTAAAAAATACCATGCAAAACCGCCTTGCGTTTGCTTTAGAGAGCGTGCTATAATAAGTCTCGCCGATGAGCGCGGTGAGTCAAACATGAGCGTCACACGCTCTCTAGGGCGATGGGGAGTCGTCTAATGGTAGGACTGCAGACTCTGGATCTGCCTGTGAGGGTTCAAATCCTTCCTCCCCAACCAGTTATTACATGGCCTCATCGTCTAGTGGCCTAGGACGCCGCCCTCTCACGGCGGAAACAGGGGTTCGACTCCCCTTGGGGCTACCACTAAGCAAGAACTGCACGACCAACGTCGTGCAGTTTTTGTTGTTTCGCTTGTGTGCTTTGCTGTAGTTAGGTCCAGCAGTGAAACGAAATGAGATCGGCGCGAGACCGAGGAGACCAGCATTTAGGACCAGCGGCGGGAAGGTATTTGTGCTGTGGTCGGCGAACTAGATAGTGTGGAGGGGGTGCTGCGCTTGAGCGACTTTCTCGGGAGAACTGCACTTCTGATCGTTCTAGATGATAGTGATCAGGTCGAGCGTAGGATTGCTGCCGCTCGACAGCAGGGTCTGCAGGTCTGCACCGGCAAGGTAGGATCCATGGACCTGCCGAAGATCATCGCGGCCGTGGAGACTGCGGCGCGACGCGAAGGGTTGCTCGACAGCAGTTACCGGGCCCATCACGCCATCTACCACGCCACCATTGATGCCCTGCAGGGTTTGACTAGAGGTCCGGTGGAACTGGGCAACATGCTGCGCACCGTGGGGTTGCGCTACGCTGTAGTAATCGGTCCCCGCATCGCCAATGATGGTGAAGGTCCTTGGCTGGCAGTCGCTATGTATGGAACCATCGGCGCTCCCATCAAGGGGCACGAACACGAGGCCTGCGGGTTGGGGATTAACCACTTGTAGACATTAGGCATTAGGCATTAGGCACTAGCCACTAGGAGCAACCGAGACGCTAGACGTGGGCGTGTCCGAGTGCTGTCGTGCAAGACTGTGTCCTACTACCTCAAAGATCATTATTCGTGAGGCTCATAGATGTGAGATGTGAGAGAGCTTGGGTCATTACTAAGTAATGGCCTGGTTTCTCTCTTTCTTTTTGTCTTTTAGAGTTACAAAACACGTCGGGTCTCCATCGGGCGCGCTACTCCTAGTGGCTAGTGCCTGGTGGCCAGTGCCTCGACGACGACAGGAGGAGAACATGGAAACAACCAATCACCACTGCACGATCCGCGGCGAGGGGCTGACTATCGAGAGTTTGGTAGCGGTCGCACGCCACGGAGTAAAGGTTAGCTTGGCGCCTGAGGCCAAGGAACGCGTACTACAGTCACGGGCTGCGGTCGAACGCATCATCAGCAACAAGCAAGTGGCCTACGGCATCACCACTGGTTTTGGCAAATTCTCCGACGTGTTGATCTCAGCAGAGGAGACCAAGCAACTGCAGAAGAACTTGATCATGAGCCACGCTGTCGGGGTGGGTGACCCATTCCCCGAAGAAGTGGTGCGAGCCATGATCCTGCTGCGGGCTAACGCCTTATCCAAGGGCTTCTCCGGAATCCGCATCGAGACGTTGGAAGCCTTGATCGCTCTGCTCAACGCTGGGGTCCATCCTGTCATCCCCGAGAAGGGTTCCTTGGGCGCCAGTGGCGACCTAGCACCGCTCTCGCACTTGGTATTGGTACTGATGGGGATGGGCGAGGCCTTCTATCAGGGGCAACGCCTGCCTGGTGGGGAGGCCCTGGCGGCCGCAGGTCTTACTCCTGTCGAACTTGAGGGCAAAGAAGGCCTGGCACTGATCAACGGTACCCAGGCCATGACCGCAGTGGGCGCCTTGGCGGTCTACGACGCCGTGAAGTTGGCCAAGGTGGCGGATATCAGCGGAGCGCTGACGATGGAAGCGCTGCAAGGGCTGAAGGCAGCCTTTGACGCCAGGGTTCACCAGTTGCGCCCCCATTGTGGTCAGCAGGATGCGGCTAAGAACATCCGCACTTTGGTCGATGGCTCGACCTTAATCGCGGGCGATCCGGCCCCCCGGGTGCAGGACGCTTATGCCCTACGCTGCATGGCACAGGTGCATGGGGCATCGCGTGATGCCATCGCCTACGTCCGCCGCGTGGTCGAGACGGAACTGAACTCCGTCACCGACAACCCGCTGATCTTTGCCGATGCTGGGGATGTCATCTCAGGCGGCAACTTCCATGGGCAACCGGTGGCTCTGGCCATGGACTTCCTTGGCATCGCTCTCGCGGAGCTGGCCAATATCTCCGAACGCCGTCTCGAACGGCTGGTCAACCCCAGCCTAAGCGGCCTGCCTGCCTTCCTTACCACCAAGGGCGGTCTGAACTCCGGCTTCATGATTGTGCAGTATTCTGCCGCCGCGCTGGTATCGGAGAACAAGGTCTTGGCACACCCTGCTAGTGTCGACTCCATCCCGTCCTCAGCCAACCAAGAAGACCACGTTAGCATGGGGACGATCGCGGCCCGCAAGGCGCGTTCGATCCTTGACAACGTCAGCCATGTCATCGCCATGGAGATCATGGCGGCCTGCCAGGGGATCGACCTCCGAGGCGGCAGCCAACTAGGCCAAGGTACCGAGCCCGCCTACCGGCTGGTGCGCGAGCAAGTGGAGCCCCTGACCGACGATCGGGTGATGTATGGTGATATCCAAGCCATCACCGCGCTGGTCAAGTCCGGTAAGCTGCTGGCGGCAGTTGAGGGAGCGGTGGAACTGGTGTAGGCATCCTTACCGTTAAGGTTTGCGTTCATGTGTACTCAATAATATATCGACCCAATATACAAAAGGAGGGCACAATCATGGCCAACACCCCGGTTCTTAACGACCTATCCAAAATGTCCTGCAAGGGTTGGGTGCAGGAGGCTGCTTTACGCATGCTGCGCAACAACCTCCATCCCGATGTGGCTGAGCGCCCGGAAGAGCTGGTGGTCTACGGCGGGCGGGGCAAAGCCGCACGCAACTGGGACGCCTACTATCAGATCTGTGATGCTCTAACGAAGCTGGAGAACGATGAGACGCTGCTCGTACAGTCCGGCAAACCGGTGGCTGTCTTCCGTACCCATGCCAATGCTCCTCGCGTGCTGATCGCCAACTCGCTCTTGGTTCCCGCCTGGGCAACCTGGGAGAAGTTTTGGGAGCTAGAGGAGAAAGGCCTAACCATGTTTGGCCAGATGACCGCTGGCAGCTGGATCTACATCGGCACCCAGGGGATCTTGCAGGGGACCTATGAGACCTTTGCCGCCGCTGGCAACAAGCATTTCGGCGGCTCGCTCAAGGGCACCCTGACCCTGACCGCCGGTCTAGGCGGCATGGGCGGCGCCCAGCCTCTCGCCGTGACCATGAACGGTGGCGTCTGTATCACCGTCGAGGTGGATGAACACCGCATCGACCGCCGCTTGGAGACCCGTTATTGCCACCGCAAGACCGCTTCGGTCGATGAAGCGCTGGCGTGGGCACAGGAAGCGATGAAGAATGGTGAAGCCCTCTCCATCGGTCTCTTGGGCAACGCTTGCGACGTCCATGATGAACTGCTCAAACGTGGTGTGGTGCCACATATGGTCACCGACCAGACCTCATCTCATGACCCACTCAATGGCTACATCCCGCAGGGGCTCACTCTCGAGCAGGCTGCCGAGCTGCGCAAGAGCGACCCGACTACGTACCTCAAGCGCGCCAAGGAGAGCATCGCCAAGCATGTGCAGATGATGCTGGCATTCAAGGACAAGGGTTCGATCGTCTTTGACTACGGCAACAATATCCGTCAGGTGGCTTATGACCAAGGCGTCAAGAACGCTTTCGACTTCCCCGGCTTCGTTCCCGCCTATATCCGTCCTCTCTTCTGTGAGGGCAAGGGCCCGTTCCGCTGGGTGGCGCTCTCTGGCGATCCAGAGGATATCTACAAGACCGATGAAGCCGTGATGAAGGCCTTCCCGGACAACCATCACCTGATCCGCTGGATCAAGCAAGCGCAGAAGGAAGTAGCCTTCCAAGGCCTACCTTCCCGTATCGCTTGGCTCGGCTATGGTGAACGCGCCCGCTTCGGTGCCCTGATCAACGAGATGGTGGCCAAGGGCGAACTGAAGGCTCCGATCGTGATCGGTCGCGACCATCTTGACTGTGGCTCCGTAGCCTCCCCCAACCGTGAGACTGAGTCGATGAAAGATGGCAGCGACGCCATTGGCGATTGGCCGATCCTCAATGCTCTGATCAATAGCGTCGGCGGCGCCAGCTGGGTCTCCGTCCACCACGGCGGTGGCGTGGGTATCGGCTATTCGCTCCACGCAGGCATGGTCATTGTGGCCGATGGCACCCCCGAAGCGGCCGAGAGGCTACAGCGCGTCCTGACCAGCGATCCCGGTATGGGCATCGTCCGTCACGCCGATGCGGGCTACGAGAAAGCCGTCGAGTTTGCCAAGGAAAGAGATGTCAAGATCCCAGGACTAACCTACTAACACAGTTCTTAAGCGTTAGATTGAACGCATGAATCTACATGACGTCTCACAAACAGCGAGGGTAGGTGTAGGGGCGCTGCTCTGCCGCGCCCGCGTGTCGCCGTCAGGCGACCCAACCCCATCCGCATACATCATTACCATTACGGAGGATACAAATGGCCAAAATCGTCGAATGCATCCCCAATTTCAGCGAAGGCCGTCGTCCCGAGGTGATCGAGGCGATCCTCGATGCTATTCGTTCGACCCCTGGCGTCGAACTGCTTGATCATTCGTCGGACACCAGCCACAACCGCACCGTGGTGACCTTTGTCGGCGCTCCCGATGCCGTGGTGGAGGGTGCCTTCAATGGCATTCGTGAAGCGACCAAGCTGATCGACCTCAACCAGCACAAGGGCGAACATCCCCGTATGGGAGCGTCTGATGTGGTTCCGTTTGTCCCGGTCTCCGAGGTCAGCATGAAGGAGTGCGTGGAGCTGGCGCATCGTCTGGCTAAGCGAGTGGCTGAAGAGCTGGAGATCCCGGTCTACCTCTACGAGCACGCCGCTACCACGCCACTGCGCAGGAACCTAGCTGATGTCCGTAAGGGCGAATACGAAGGGCTGAAGGAAGCGATCAAGCTCCCCGAGCGTTGCCCGGATTATGGTGCTCCCTGCCTGCATCCGACCGCTGGCGCCGTCGCCATCGGTGCACGCCAACCCCTGGTGGCCTTCAACGTCAACCTCAACACCTCGGATCTGAGTGTCGCTAAGAAGATCGCCAAGGCGATCCGCGGCAGCAGCGGTGGCTTTGTCAATGTCAAAGCCCTGGGCGTGATGCTCGAAGAGCGCCATGTCGCCCAGGTGACCATGAACCTGGTTGACTTCAAGGCTACGCCGATGCATCGCGCCCTGGAGTTTGTCCGTCGCGAGGCCGAGCGCTATGGCGTGATCGTCACGGACTCCGAGATCGTTGGCATGGTGCCGGTGGATGCTCTTCTAGACGCGGCCTCCTACTATCTGCAGTTGGAGGGGTTCAAACCTGCCCAGATCCTTGAGAAGCGGCTGTATCAGTTCTAGACGGACGTGGCTGCGAAGCAACATGTCCACGCCGACCGTAGTCACAACTAGTGCCGGATAGGCGCGGTGTCGACAGCGGCTTGGATAAGCCGTGAAAGACAGTTGTGACGGAGGATGCGGCGGTTGATTGCCGCGAATATCATCCATCGGCCCGCAGCAGCAGGACGATGGATGACACGGGAGGGGCCCATCAATGTCCATTGATCTAATCATTCACAATGCCGGGCAATTGGTGACCGCCGCCGGGCACACGCATAGCCCGGCCAAGGGCGCTGACTTGATTGAAGCCGGGATCATCGCCAGTGGGGCGGTGGCGGTCGCTGACGGCCAAATCGTAGCCGTTGGGACCAGCCCCGAGATCCTCGCCATGGCCGATGCCAAGACCGCTCTGATCGATGCCGAGGGGCGTGTGGTCACGCCCGGGTTTGTCGATCCACATACTCATCTGATCTATGCTGGCTCACGTGAGCATGAGTGGGCGCTTAAGCAGCAGGGGGTCCCATACCTCGAGATCCTCAAACAGGGCGGCGGGATCCTCTACTCGGTGGAGCAGACACGCAAGGCCGGCGCTGAGCGCCTGCGCGCCGCCAGCCGCAAGCGCCTCGATACCATGCTCGCCCATGGCACCACCACGGTGGAGGCCAAGAGCGGCTACGGTCTAGAGACCGAGACCGAGCTGCTGCAGCTGCAGCTGATCCAGGAGCTGGATGCGACCCATCCCGTGGACCTGGTCGCGACCTTCATGGGTGCGCACGCTTACCCGGCGAGCTACAAGGGGCGCGAGGATCAGTTCGTGCGCTTGATCATTGACGAGATGCTCCCTGCGGTCAAGGCTCAGGGGATCGCCCGCTTCAACGATGTCTTCTGCGAGAGTGGGGTCTTTGATCCAGATAGTTCACGGGCCATCTTGCAGGCAGGGGTGAAGCTAGGCTTAAGGCCCAAGGTCCATGCTGATGAACTAGCTGTTAGCGGCGGCTCGCAACTGGCAGCCGAGCTTAAGGCGATCTCAGCGGATCACCTGCTGGAGACCGATGAGTTCGGTATGGAGACTTTGGCTGCCGCTGGCGTGGTTGGGGTACTACTCCCTGCGACCTCCTTCAACCTCGCCAAAGGGCACTATGCCCGCGCGCGGACCATGGTCGAGAAGGGGATGGCCCTAGCTCTAGCCACTGACTGCAATCCCGGTTCTTCACCGACCGAGAACATGCAGCTGGTCTTGACACTAGCCTGCCTGTATCTGAAACTCACCCCCGCTGAAGCGCTGGTCGCCGCCACTATCAATGCTGCCCATGCCATCGGCATGAACACCAAGGTCGGCAGCATCGAGGTTGGCAAACAGGCGGATATCGTGATCATGGACGCGCCCAATCTGGAGTACCTTCCTTACCACTTCGGCGTGAACCATGTGTGGAAGGTGATCAAGAAGGGGAACGTCACGTCTACGACGAGTCCCTAGTCCCTAGTCCCTAGTCCCTAGTCCCTAGTCCCTAGTCCCTAGCAGGTAACGGATCAAGACTGCCTGGTGTAGAACATGGCGGTGTCTGTAGGGGCGGGTTTCAAACCCGCCCGTGGCGAGGCGTGATGCGCCTCGCCTTTTCGTTATCATCTTTACCCATCGGCCTGGCTCAATGTACACCTAGAGGAGTCCCCCCATAACATAGCGAATGATAATTGCGGGAAGAATCCCGAAAGTTATGATCACGCGCTCGGCTGCTTCGGTTCGGGCCTCTGTGGTCTGTGGATTGTGAACTGTGGACTCGAAAGGGTTGTGATTTCCCGTGTCTTTCGCCTCGACAGTTAAAGATGAACTGATTAGAAAGACCGACGCCAAGCTCTGCTGCGACCGAGCGGAGTTGGCGGCGATCATTCATATCAACGGCAGTATCGAGATCTCGAAACAGCATATGGCACTCAACATCCACACCCAGAATGCCGGCACCGCGCGGCGGCTCTACACCAACCTGCGTGACCGCTTTGGGGTCGCGGCCAGGATCTATGCCCGCCGCAATTCCCGCCTAAGCAAGCTGAATGCTTACTTAGTCGCCATTCATGAACCAGAAGCGGTTGAGAAGCTGTTGGCGACCTTCTTGTTGGATGAGTTCAGCCTGACAGGCAGGCATGAGGTCCCAGCCAAGTTGGTACGCAAACCATGCTGTCGGCGGGCGTACCTGCGCGGGGCGTTCCTCGCCTCGGGATCGATCAACGATCCCGAAAGCCATAGTTATCATCTCGAGTTGGTCACTGGCTGGGAAGACCATGGGCAGGCCCTGATCTATATCATGGCTGGCTTAGGGCTCAAGGCCAAGATGATCGAGCGTAAGGGATCATTTGTGGTCTATCTCAAGGATAGCGACCAGATCGCCGACTTCCTGACTCTGATTGGCGCTCATAGGTCGGTCCTGGATTTTGAGAATGCCCGCGTGCTCAAGGAAACGCGCAATAACGTCAATCGTCTGGTCAACTGCGAGACCGCCAACCTCAACAAAACCGTTGAGGCGTCGTTGCAGCAGGTCGAGGCTATCCGCTACCTGGGGCAGAAGATTGGCTTTGATCGCCTGTCACCAACCCTGCGTACGGCAGCTGAGGTGCGGGTGGCCTACCCCGATCACAGCCTGCAGGAACTGGCGGATATCCTTGGTATCTCGAAGTCGGCCATGAACCATCGTCTGCGCAAGCTGAGGGAGCTAGCGGGTGAGCAAGCATCAGATGAGTAGAAGCGAAAGGGGATAAGGCGATGCCGTCAGGCAGCGGGCTGATCATTTTTCTAGGGACGCAGGATCTCGAGTCCACCGACCACTTCTACCGAAAGACGCTGGGGTTCGAGCTATACAAGGACCAAGGGGTTTGCCGCATCTACTCGGTTCCTGGTGGCGGTAAAGTGGGGTTCTGTACCCACATCCCTGTGCTGAAGGGTGAACGCAGCCCGATCATTACCTTCGTGGTGGATGACGTAGACGGTGTGCATCAGCGGTTAATGGCTGCCGGGGTTGAGGGGCTTCACGCGCCTCAGGAGAACCCCCGGTACCGCATCTACCACTTCTTTGCTCAGGATCCTAACGGCTACACCTTGGAGGTTCAAAGGTTCCTGGACTAGTACGGTCGGTCTGATAGATAGTTTACAAAGGAGTGTAGCAGATTGTCCCTCTTCATCGCGGCTGTTCTCGGCTATCTGTTGGGTTGTATTCAGACCGCCTACCTCGTGGGACAGAAGGTCAAGAGCATTGATATCCGCCAGCATGGCACACAGAACGCCGGCGCGTCCAATGTGACCACGCTGATGGGCTGGCGCTATGGCGCGCTGGTCGCCATGGTGGATATCCTCAAAGCAACCCTGGCCGTGAGCTTAGGTCGGGCGCTTGCCCCACAGGATGTCACACCAGCCTTTGTCGCCGGTGCCGCCGCTATCGTCGGGCACATATTTCCTGTCTTCCTGCGCTTCCGCGGCGGCAAAGGAGCAGCCTCGCTGATCGGCATGCTGATCGGTCTCGATCTGCGCCTGGCCCTGGTCGCCGCCGCTCTCTTGGTCAGCCTGACACTGGTGACCGACTATATCGCCTTGGGCTCCATCGCCATGTACCTGATGCTGCCCATCGGCCTGTACATCCTGCACTACTCGCCGCTGTGTATCGCCATCAGCATCGGTCTGGCCGTGCTGATCATCTGGAAGCACTGGATCAATATCACCCGTATCCGCACCGGCACCGAAGTGGGCCTGCGGAGCGTGATGCTGAAGAACAAACGCACATAGGTAAGAACGTTAACCACGGGCTCCGACCCGTGGTTAATTTTGTGCTTCGGAGTGTGACGTGGATCGTCTCCTAACCGGTCGGAGGACTGCTGTCCATTCCGACCTACTTTTCCCTCTACTTAGGCGAGTGGAAAAGGAATGACAGCGGCATTGGTCGAAATAGTGCACTGCCATTTGGAGAGGGAGGTGCACTTCATGAAGATTGAGCTTGTTCATGAGCGCTGCTCGGGGTGTCGGGCTTGCCAGCTCGTCTGTGCCCTAACAAACTACAAAGAAAACAACCCCAAGAAGGCCGCGCTCAAGATCGCCGGACATTTTCCTGAACCCGGGACCTATGAGATTAGCCTCTGCAACCAGTGCGGCGTCTGCCAAGAGGTCTGCCCCACCGGTGCCATCAGCGAGGAAGACGGGGTCTACCTAATCGACAAGGATACCTGCATCGGCTGCGGGGTCTGCGTCGAGGCCTGTCCGACGGGCACCATGTACACCCATGCCGAAGAAACGGCACCGATCAAATGCAATCTCTGCGGCGCCTGTGTGGAGTACTGCCCACGCAAAGCGCTGGTGACAGCTTAGGAGGTGGCTGCGATGTACGGCTGCACAGGTAAGATCCTACGTGTCAATCTGACTGACAAGGCCCACCGGACCGAGACTCTCTGCGACGATTTTTACCGCACCTGGCTCGGCGGGCGCGGTCTGATCGCCAAGATTCTTTACGATGAACTGGATCCTTCCGTTGACCCGTTGGGTCCTGACAATAAGCTGATTATGGCCTCTGGCCCTCTGACTGGTGTCTATCTGCCGGCCAGCGGTAAGTTGGAGTTTGGCGCCAAGTCGCCGGCGACCGGCGGCTATGGCGATAGCAACATGGGCGGCCATATGGCCCCCGAGCTGAAGTATGCGGGCTACGATGCGGTCATCTTCGAGGGTGCCAGCGATCAGCCCTGCTATGTGGTCATCGACGATGATCGGGTCGAGATCCGCCCCGCTACCTCACTATGGGGACAGGGAACCTTTGCCACCGAGAAGGCGCTGAAAGACGAGCTGGGCGAAGAGTTCCAGATCTGCGTCATCGGCCCTGCGGGTGAGAACCTGATCAAGTTTGCCTGCATCCAGCACGACTTTGGTCGCCAGGCCGGTCGTACCGGTATTGGCGCTGTCATGGGCTCCAAGAAAATCAAGGCAGTGGCGGTGCGCGGCAGCAAGACCATCCCAGTCGCTGATGCCTCGGCCGTCTTGGCCAAGGGCCAACAGATGTACAAAGGCTGCTTCGAGAAACCGGGCTTTGAGGAATGGACCCCCATGGGGACCGCGGGTGTGACCAATTGGGTCAACGAGGTCGGTGCCTTCCCCACTCACAACTTCAAGACCAGCTATTTCGAGGGTCACCAGGGGATCAACGGTGAGGCGCTCAAGGAGCGGATCCTTAAGACCGACAAGGGCTGCTTCGGCTGCCCGACCCCTTGCGGTAAGTATTCGCGCACCAAGGTCAAGATCAAGGACAAGAAGTTCGAGGTCCATGTGGAAGGGCCCGAGTATGAGACCATTGCTCTGATCGGGGGCAATTGCGAGCTGGCGACCATCGAGGAGACCGCCTATGCCAACTACGTGATGGACGATCTAGGTCTCGACACCATCTCTGGTGGCAACGTGGCGGCCTTCGCCATGGAGTGCTTTGAACGTGGCGTGATCACTGCTGATCAGTTCGACGGACGTGAACTGCGCTTTGGTGATCTGGAGTCGGTGGTCTACCTGTCGGAGATCATCGCCCGTCGCCAGGGACTTGGCGACATCTTAGCCGAAGGGGTCAAAGTGGCTGCCGAGAGGTTTGGCAAGGATAGTCAGCGCTACGCGATCCATATCAAGGGTCTGGAACAGAGCGGCTATGAAGCCCGCTGGGCACCGGCCATGATGCTGGCGTACATGACCGCTGATGTTGGCGCACATCATAACCGTGCTTGGGCGATCACCCACGATGTCGCCGTCGGCCGCGACCAGATCGAGGGCAAAGCGGCCAAGGTCGTCGAGCTGCAGCATATCCGTCCACTCTTCGATGCCCTTGGCATCTGCCGCCTCCAGTGGGTGGAGTTGGGCTTCGAACTCTATCACTATGGAGAGATGTTTAAGGCCGTCACCGGCGTGGACTACAGCTGGGACGATCTGCTCAAGGTCTCCGAGCGCATCTTCAACCTCACCCGTATGTTCTGGGTCAAGCACATGCCTGGGTTTGGCCGTAGCTGGGACTACCCGCCAGCGCGGATGATCGAAGAGGAGACCCCCACCGGCCCGTCCAAGGGTAAGCGTATCCCCCTGGAAGACCTGGATCGCTTGCTCGATGACTACTACACCCAGCGCGGTTGGAGCTTGGATGGGATCCCGACCAAGGAGACGCTGGAAGCGCTGGGGTTAGGGGAGCTGGCCGTGGCCCTGCCGACACAGACGGCGGCACGATAGTGATGATTATCCACTTTCAGATCCGTGGGCACTCGGTGGCCTTTTTCCCGGGGGCTCAGGAGCGCTTTGATCTCGAGCTAGCTGAGCCCGCCCCGCTGCGTAGCATCCTGGCTGATCAGCTACAGGTTAACCCGCATCTGATCATGGGGGTGCTGATCAACGGCAAGCTCGGTAACAAGGACTACATCCCTTGTGATGGCGATACCGTGACACTGCTCTCGCCCCCCTCGGGAGGATGATCAGTGAAGCATTAGCTTCACTGAGCTCAAAGGCCAATGGCCAAGCCCCAAGCGAGACAAACCCGATCCACCAACGTAGGATGTTCAAGACGAACAGCCTACGTTGGTGTTTTTTGTGGTCCTAGCCCCGTATAGTGTAGCAAGCAGATAACCTCCGACCATCTGCTCCTACTGCCCTACGAGGGGCGATGGTCGAGGGGCGGGGGACTCCAGGAAGGGTGGATAACATGCGGCGCATTGTGGCGGTCCTCGTGATCCTAATGAGCTTGACTGTGACGTTGGTGGGCGCTTCTCCCGGCACCCCTGATCGAGAGGGGATGCTGTCTGATCTTGATCTTCTGTTAGGATGGGGCGACCGAGCCAGCGGATCGGCCAACGAGAAGAACGCGGCCAAGCTGATCGCGGATCGTTTTCGAGAACTGGGCCTGCAGGTGGAGACGCAGAACTTCACTGAACGCGGGGTGCAATCACAAAACGTAATCGGCATCAAGCCTGGCAGCGAACCCCGGGCTGGTGTGATCACCGTCACCGCGCATTACGACTCTGCCTCGCCGGGGATTCCAGGAGCCAACGACAACGGCTCGGGCACCGTGGTGATGATGGAACTGGCGCGCCTGTGGGCCGATCGGGTGACCAGCTCAACTATCCAGTTCATCGCCTTTGGTGCGGAGGAACGCGGCCTGCTCGGCGCTCAGTATTACGTCAATAGCCCTCAGGCGGAGAGCGTGGTCCTGAACTTGAACCTCGACATGGTAGGTCAGGGGGGCAAGGTCGGGCTAGACCGTGCGCCGGCATGGCTGATCACGGCCATCGCCCAATCGTCGCGGAAGCACGATTACCCCTTTGTGCTCCACTACGGCACGATGGCAGCCATGAGAGTCGATGGTTCGCCAACCGATGGTCGGCCCTTCGCCTCTAAGGGTATCCCCACCGTCACCTTTACCAGCGCCGAAGGGCTGGAAGATCACAACTATCATCAGCCAGCAGACAATCGGGCCAATGTCCATGGTGATGATCTGTTGCGCATCGCGGTCGTCGTCGATGACCTCCTGGAGCGCTATGATGGGCAGCGGGTCCCTTGGGGTGATCGCCATTTCATCGCTTTCAGCTTGCTGGGGAGACTGGTCGTTATCCCAGGGTGGGTGAGCTACCTGTTCATCGCCGCGGCCCTGCTTGCCTGGCTAGCCCTCTTCTCGGCATCCATGCATGACAGAGGCGGTCATTGGCGCAACCTTGGGCGAGCGGCAGTCAGGTGGATCGTCATGGTCCTTGCCGTCGAGCTTGTAGCCATCCTTCGCTACCGCCTGATCCCGGGGCCTGGCTACCCGTGGCACTACCTGATCGCGCTGCTAGCCTCGTTCATCATCTGCTGGTTGGCCGATGGGCGCAGCGATAAAAGGGAAGACCAAGGACGCGCCATCATGCTAACCGCGATCGGCTTCCCGGTGGCGTTGGCGCTCCTCTGTCTAGGAGACGCATCCTGGGACTACGCGTTCATGGCAGCGTTGGCTATCCTTCCCGCCACCGCCGTAGCAGTCTCGAACGGACGCTGGAACCGCCTCGCTTGGTGGACCACGGCCCTGGTGGCCTTCCTCTACCTTAGCGCATCCAATTGGCTCCCCCGCGCCGGCACAATCCGCCTGATCCTCGAGTTCGCTTATATCCCCTCCCTAGCCATGATGGCTGCTCAGGTAGTGCGTGGCTGGGCGAGGGTGGAGTAGTAGCCCTCTAGGGTCGATCTCGATCGACCCCAACGTTAGGGCGTACCGTGTCCTAAGGGGATTGTCATGACAATCCCCGCCCCGTCCTCCCGCCGCCCAAGGGGCCCTGGTCCGCGTAGCGCAACATTGGCGAGACCATTCAGAGAGCGCAGGTGAGCGAGGATCAGAGGCGGACCACTGTTTGAGCCCGTAGGGCGAGTTTGGTCGCTTCCGTAGGGGCCGGTCTGAGGCCGGCCCGCGAGCTCGTTCAGTAAAAAACGAAGTCCAGTAAGCGGCGGACCACGGCCCCGACTAATCCCTACTAAATTTCTCGGAAAAAGCGAGGGGGAACCCCTCGCTTTTCTGTTGACAGCCCCAAAACCCAGTGATAGTATAAGGGTGAGCAATCCCTAGTGAAAGACTAGGAATAAAACAGCCAATGAAACCCGATAATACGACTATGTTATATCTAGGTTAAGGGGGAATGCCCGTTGAAGTTCTCGACCAAAGGAGAATACGGACTACGCTCGCTGGTCGTGCTAGCCAAAAATTATGGGCAGGGACCCATTCCGATCAGAACTATCGCTGAGATCGAAGCCATTTCGGAACAATACCTTGAACAGATCTTCATTGACCTGCGACGCAGCAAGCTTGTCGAGAGCGTGCGCGGTGCCCACGGCGGTTACGTCCTAGCCCGGGAGCCCAAAGCCATCAAGATCAGTGAGGTCCTGACGGTGCTTGAAGGCCCCATCGCACCAGCGGACTGTGTCGCCGGCGATAGCGACCAGCCCTGCTGCAACCGAACCGAACCTTGCCCGACCCACCAAGTCTGGAAGAAGCTAAAGAACAGCATGGTGGATGTGCTGGATGATATTACTCTCGAAGACCTACGCACTGGCAAAGCGTTGTAGCCGAATTTGTCTCACGACTGTTGGCCTAAGGGTCAGCACTGGAACAAGGAGCTGAACGATCCATGACTCGTCGCGTTTACATGGACCACGGGGCCACGACCCCCGTCGCTAAAGAGGTTGTCGAAGCCATGATCCCGGTCTTCACCGAGACCTATGGCAATGCATCGAGCATCCACGGGTTTGGCCGCGAGGCGCGCAAGCTGGTTGACGCCGCTCGCGAGCAAGTGGCCAAGGCCATCGGCGCTACCGCCCAAGAGATCTACTTCACTGGCGGCGGCACCGAGGCTGACAACTTGGCCATTGTTGGTGTGGCCGAGGCCCTCGGCGAGAAGAAGGGCAAACATATCATCACCTCCTGCGTCGAACACCACGCTATTGGCGAGACGTTCGAATACATGGAGAAGAAGGGCTTCACCACGACCGTCCTGCCTGTGGATGAATACGGCATGGTCAATCCAGCGGATGTGGAGAAGGCCATCCGGCCCGACACCATCTTGGTCAGCGTCATGCATGGCAACAATGAGATCGGCACCATCCAACCGATCGCTGAGATCGGCAAGATCTGCAAAGCAAAGGGTGTCTATCTGCACACCGATGCTGTTCAGACTGTGGGACACGTTCCGGTGGATGTCAATGAGCTGGGTGTCAACCTGCTCTCCATGGCAGCCCATAAATTCTACGGCCCGAAAGGGATCGGTGCCCTTTATATTCGCAAGGGGACCCGGATCAAGAATATCATCCATGGCGGTGCCCAGGAACGCAAGGTCCGCCCCGGCACTGAGAACGTCCCTGGTATCGTCGGCATGGGCAAGGCGATCGAGATCGCCATCCGCGACATGGAGAAGGACACCGCCCACCTGTGCGCCTTGCGGGAACGCTTGATCGAAGGGATCCTGAAGATCCCCGACACCCGCCTAAATGGCCATCCCACCCAGCGCCTGCCGGGCAATGTCAATGTCAGTATTGAGTACATCGAGGGCGAGTCGCTGCTCTTGAGCCTAGATATGAAGGGGATCGCCGCCTCCAGCGGCTCCGCCTGCACCTCAGGCAGCCTAGAACCATCCCATGTGCTGATGGCCATCGGCCTCTCCCATCAGACCGCTCATGGTTCCTTACGTCTGACCTTGGGTCATGAGAACACCATGGAAGACGTCGATTATGTTCTCGAAGTCCTGCCAACCATCGTTCAGCGCTTGCGGGACATGTCACCAATCTACAACAAGCGCGCCTAGGAGGAAGAGCAATGTACACAGAAAAAGTGATGGACCATTTCGGCAACCCCCGTAATGTCGGCGAGATCCCCAATGCGGACGGTGTCGGTGAAGTGGGCAATATCCACTGCGGCGATATCATGAAGATTTACATCGTGGTCGAGAACAACGTCATCACCGATGTCAAGTTCCGCACCTTTGGCTGCGGCGCGGCCGTCGCCACCAGTAGCATGGTGACCGAGATGGTCAAAGGCAAGACCATCGAAGAAGCGTTGGCCATCAGCAACAAGAACGTGGCCGAGGAGCTGGGTGGTCTACCTCCGGTCAAGATGCACTGCTCCAACCTAGCCGCGGATGCCCTGCATGCTGCCATCGAGGACTACCACAAGCGCCAAACCGCTGCCCAAAAGTAAAGCCCGCCGGGCTTTACTTTTTTGGCATCGTTGGACATGGGGACGGTTCTCCTGTCCAACGAGTCTCCCTCTCTATCTAATATGATTTGGACAGGAGAACCGTCCCCATGTCCAACATGAGGTGAAGATCATGTACGATATCGTCATTATCGGCGCTGGGCCGGCCGGATTGGCGGCCGCCATCTACGCGGCGCGCGCGAGACGCAAGACGCTCCTGATCGAGCGGGCCTACCCTGGGGGACAGGCCTTCAACACCCACCGGATTGAGAACTACCCTGGTCTGAAAGAGGTCGGTGGTCCCGAGCTCTCAGATATCATGATGCAACAGGCGATGAGTTTCGGCGCGGAGCTGATGGTGGCTGAGATCAGCGCGCTCGACCTGGCCGCGAAACCAAAGCAGATCACGACCAGCGAAGGGACCGTGGAAGCTCGTGCGATTATCCTCGCCATGGGCGCTCAGGCCAAACACCTCGACGTCCCAGGTGAGATTGAGTATATGGGCAAAGGGGTTTCCTACTGTGCCACCTGTGATGGAGCTTTCTTCCGTGGCAAGAAGGTGGCGGTGGTGGGCGGCGGTGACTCAGCCATTGAAGAGGCCCTCTTCCTCACCCGTTTTGCCTCCGAAGTCCATGTCATCCATCGTCGTGATGCGCTGCGCGCCACCAAGGTGCTGCAGGAGCGGGTCTTGGCCCATCCTCAGGTGCGGATGATCTGGAATACGGTCGTCCAAGAGGTCCAAGGAGAGCTCAGAGTGCAGAACCTCAGATTGCGCAATCTCCAGAGTGGGGAAGAGTCTGACCTGGCCGTGGATGGGGTCTTCGTCTACGTGGGCTATGCGCCCAACACGGAGATCGTTCGCGACCAGGTGGCGGCGGACTCCCGTGGCTACCTAATTGTTGACCCGCAGACCCTGGTCTCGAACATCCCCGGTGTTTTTGCGTCCGGCGACCTACGCCAGAAGACCCTGCGCCAAGTGGTGACGGCGGTCTGCGATGGCGCGGTGGCGGCCGTAGAAGCGGATCGTTGGTTGGAAGAGAGTGAGCATTAAGAAGAACGGCAGGCGTGGCGCCTGCCGTTCTTCTGTTTGCGCAGCTGGGACTTGATATCAGACGCAATCAACCTCCCGTCCTTCGCTTCAACTGTCCCCACGCCCCATGCGGGCCGCTGTTGACACGCGCCTACCCGGCGCTAGTTGTGACTACGGTGGGCGTGGACCCGTTACTAACGAAGCCGGGTCCGGTCGAACGATGTGAGATCTCGAAAGAATATTGTCCGGATCTTGCGACTGTGATAGAATAGAAAAAATTTACCTAGGCTTGGGCAAACTAGGCGGGAACACGGCGGCTGCGGTGGCTTAGGTCGGTATCGATAGTAGAAAAGAACACGGAGGAGACGAAGAATATGGGCATCGAAGAGAGGCTGGTCGGCGAGGGGCTAACGTTTGACGATGTGTTACTGGTTCCGGCTCGTTCAGAAGTGCTGCCACGCGAGGTCAACGTGGCGACCAACTTAACCAAACGGATCAAGCTCAATACCCCGATCATCAGCGCGGGGATGGATACCGTCACCGAGTCGCGCATGGCGATCGCCATGGCACGGGAGGGCGGCATGGGGGTGATCCATGCCAACCTTGATATCGAGCGCCAAACGGCCGAGGTGGATCGAGTCAAGCGTTCGGAGCATGGTGTCATCACCGATCCCATTTTCCTCAGTGTTGAGCACACGGTGAATGATGCCTTGGAGATGATGGATCGTTATCATATCTCCGGCATCCCCGTTACCGAAGGCGCGCGCCTGGTCGGGATCATCACTAACCGTGACATTCGCTTCCTAGAGAACTACGACTTCAAGATCGGTCAGGTGATGACCCGCGATCATCTCGTAACCGCTCCTGTAGGGACCTCGTTGGTCGAGGCCAAACGGATCATGCAGCACCACAAGATCGAGAAGCTGCCACTCGTCGATGACGACAACAACCTCAAGGGCCTCATCACCATCAAAGACATCGAAAAGGCTCGCCAGTTCCCCAACTCCGCTCGCGATGATCGGGGGCGTCTAAGGGTGGCTGCCGGAGTCGGCATCTCGCGTGAGACACTGGTCCGTGTGGAAAGACTGGCCCAGTCGGGAGTGGACTGTATCGTGCTCGATAGCGCCCACGGTCATTCGGCCGGGGTGATCAACATGCTGCGCGAGGTCAAGCGCCGCTACCCCGATCTGGATGTGATCGCCGGCAATATCGCTACCGCCGATGCCGCGCGTGAACTAATCGAGGCAGGGGCTGACGCGATCAAGGTGGGTATCGGACCTGGTTCGATCTGCACCACCCGTGTGGTCGCCGGGATCGGCGTTCCCCAGATCACCGCTGTCTTCAACTGCGCCCAAGAGGCACGCAAACATGGTATCCCCGTGATCGCAGATGGCGGGATCAAGTACTCTGGTGATGTGGTCAAAGCCCTAGCCGCCGGCGCTGATGTAGTCATGATCGGCAATCTGCTGGCAGGGACCGAAGAGAGTCCCGGCGAAACCATCATCTACCAAGGGCGCAGCTACAAGGTCTACCGTGGCATGGGTTCCATGGGAGCCATGTCCCAGGGGAGCAAGACCCGCTACTTCCAGGAAGATGCCAAGAAGCTGGTTCCTGAGGGGATCGAAGGGCGCGTACCCTACAAAGGACCCGTCTCCGAGACCATCTTTCAGATGGTCGGCGGTCTAAGAGCAGGGATGGGCTACTGCGGTTGCCGCACCATCGGTGAACTGCAGACCAAGACCCAGTTTATCAAGATCACCGCCGCGGGCCTGCGCGAGAGCCACCCGCATGATATCCATGTTACCAAAGAGGCGCCCAACTATAGCGTTTAGGCTCCGTGGGGGAGTCCACAAGAACACAAGTCCACAGGTCCACAAGTCAGAACGGAAAGTTGCGATTGGGTGTGCGAAGGAGTTCCTATTACCTTGCTGGGAGATTGTGTGTTCTCAGTCGTTGGTACCTCGTTCTCCTGTATGTGGACTCGTTTTCGTGTGGACATGTGGACTCTCCGCTCATCCCGGGTCGCATATGGAAGGTGAATGCCCATGAAGGATAGTGCACCGCGTAACCGATGGGATCAGGTGTTCCGAGGGATGGCTGTAGCCTCTCGTATTGGGATCAATTTCGCCACCACCATCATTGCCAGCTTCGCCATTGGCTACTATCTGGATAAGGTATTGCATACCAGTATCCTGTTCATGGCCGCTGGGACGATTGCGGGGGTTGTGATCGCCTTTCGCCAACTGGCGAAGGAGTTCAAGTGAAGATCCGAAGGTACATGAAGCCCAGGCTGCGCAAGCCTGGGCTTCTGCTATGCTGTTCTTCGCCTTGCCGGGCGATCGAGAATAGAACCGGCTGTGGTGGTGCCGTGATCCAAACGGCGGCCTATTAACGACGTCGAGAGTGCTGTGCCACCTTCAGGCGGTATATCGCCCGCCGCAGGGACGCTCGGGCGCGGGCATGGTCGGCTTGTTCCAGCCGTTCCCGCAGCCTAGCCTCAGCCCGTTCCTTGGCGGCTAGGGCGCGACTCGCATCGATCTCATCGGCTTTTTCGGCGATGTCTGCCATGACCACGACGTGGTCAGGCTCCACCTCCATGAAGCCGCCGCTCACAAACATCTCCAGAGGATCCTTATCGCTGCTCTCCCTGACCTTGATGATCCCGGTAGCCAGCCTCACTACTAGGGGGGCGTGACCCGGCATGACACCTAAGCTCCCCTCGATGCCTGGCGCCGTCAGCGACCTGATGCGCTGATCGTAGACCACCCTCGCGGGAGTGATGATCTCGAGATGCATCGTGCCGTCCGGCATCAGGCGCCACCTCCAGCTTCCGCATGCTCAGCCTTGGCGCTCACCTCTTCGATCGCGCCCGTCATGTAGAAAGCGTCTTCAGGGACGGTATCGTATTGGCCATTGAGTATGGCGGCGAAGCCTGCTACGGTCTCTTTGACAGGGACGAATCTGCCCGGGATGCCGGTAAAGGTCTCCGCGACAAAGAGGGGCTGGGAGAGAAAGCGCTGCACCTTGCGCGCCCGCGAGACGGTCAGCTTGTCCTCGTCGCTGAGCTCATCCATGCCAAGGATGGCGATGATATCCTGGAGCTCGCGGTAACGCTGCAGGATCTGCTGCACCCCGCGTGCTACCTGGTAGTGCTCTTCGCCTACGATGGAAGGGTCGAGGATCCGTGAGGTTGAGTCGAGCGGATCCACCGCCGGGTAGATGCCCAGTTCTACGATCTGCCGCGATAGTACCGTGGTCGCGTCAAGATGAGCAAAGGTCGTCGCCGGAGCGGGGTCAGTGATATCGTCGGCAGGGACGTAGATCGCTTGCACCGAGGTGACCGCTCCGCGTTTGGTCGATGTGATCCGTTCCTGCAGCGTCCCCACATCGACAGCCAGCGTGGGCTGGTAGCCGACTGCTGACGGCATCCGTCCTAGCAGTGCGGAGACCTCGGAGCCAGCTTGGATATAGCGGAAGATGTTATCAATAAAGAGCAACACATCTTGCCCCTCGTCATCGCGGAAATACTCGGCCATGGTGAGACCGGTCAGGGCTACGCGCAGGCGCGCGCCCGGCGGCTCATTCATCTGCCCAAAAACCAGAGCGGTCTTGGCCAGAACCCCTGACTCCTTCATCTCCAGCCAGAGTTCGTTGCCTTCCCGGGTCCGCTCGCCCACCCCGGTGAAGACTGAGAAGCCGCCGTGATAGGTGGCGATGCTGCGAATCAGCTCCATGATCAGCACCGTCTTGCCCACACCGGCGCCACCAAATAGCCCGATCTTGCCGCCGCGGGGATAGGGGGCGAGCAGGTCGATGACCTTGATACCGGTCTCAAGCACCTCGGTGCTCTCGGCCTGATCTTTGATCCCGACCGCCGGCTGATGGATAGAGCGTCGTGTGGCGGTCTCGACTGGGCCCAGCTCATCCACCGGCTCACCGAGACTATTGAAGACCCGTCCCAGCGTCTCGCGCCCCACAGGCACACTGATCGGTCCTCCCGTATCACGGACTGACATCCCGCGGTAGATCCCGTCTGTGGAGGACATGGCTACCGCTCGTACAGTATTGTCGCCCAGGTGGTGAAAGACCTCGAGGACGATCCGCAGGTGGACGGTGCCATCGTCTGTGGCAGCATCGCCCTCCGCCACCAGCGCCTGATGAATGGGCGGGACCGATCCTGCGGGAAAGCGGACATCCACCACCGGTCCGACCACTTGGATCACGCGACCTTGTTCAGTCATCTGAAGAGCGCTCCTTTCGCGCTATCGGCTGCCGGCCACCAACTCAGCGATCTCTTGGGTAATCTGGGCCTGGCGAGCACGGTTGTATTGCAGGACAAGCTTCGCGATCAGTTCCTCAGCGTTGCGCGTGGCGGTGTCCATGGCCATCATACGGGCGGAGAACTCACTGGCACGGCTGTCTAGGTAAGCGGCAGCCATCTGTGTGGAGACATACTTGGGTAGCAAGTAGTCAAACATCCCTTCAGGTGACGGCTCAAACTCCCATTCGCCAGAAGTCTCACCCTCGTCGTCTCCGGGCAGAAAGGGCAACAGTTTGAAGACGGTTACCTTGCGGCTAAGGGTGTTGATGAAGCGGGAGTAGACCATGTAGACCGAACGATAGTCGTTGGTCCGATAGAGCTCCATCACACGGGCCGCGATGATCCGCATCTCATCAAAGAGCGCCTCGTGGCTGATGACCGCATAGGTCAGCAGCATTTTGGCCTGCCTGTTGCGCAGGTAATCGATCCCCCAGCGTCCGATGGCGATCAGATCAGCCTCACCGCCCGCAGCCTGCCGATGCTGTTCCCACTCCTTGACCACGGCGGTATTGCAGGAGCCGCACATGCCGCGCTCGCCGGTAAAGACGATGTAGAGGTCGCGGTTCGATTGATGGGTCATGAGCAGTTCATGATACGCTTCCGGGGCATGGAGAACGATGGCGCGCAGCAGCCGCCGCATGCGGATGGCATAGGGAAGAGCCGAGAGGATCTGTTGTGTCGAGCGACCGGCCCTGGCGGCCGAGACCATCTTCATTGCTCGGGTAATGTGCTCGATGCCGCGCACCGTCTTGATGCGGCGGCGAATCTCGCTCGGGTTGTCCATGGTTCACCGTCCCTATCGCGCTCTGAAGGTCTGTCGAGCGGACTTGACGATCTCGGCCAACTCGCGCTCTAAGGACTCGTTCAACGCTTGCGCCTGTTCCAGTCGGTTGAGAAAGTCGGGCTGGCTGCGCCGGATAGACTGCAGCAGATGATCCTCGAAGGCGCGGACCTCCGCCACTGGTAGCTCATCGATCAACCCATGTACAGCCGTGTAGATGGCGATCACCTGTTCTGGCCAAGGCAGTGGCTGATACTGTCTCTGCCTGAGGACCTCGATGAGGCGTTCGCCGCGGTGCAGGCGTGATCGTGTGGACACGTCTAGCTCGGAGGCAAACTGCGAAAA
>CAZINL010000014.1:0-28771 GCA_964540595.1 uncultured Clostridia bacterium | reverse complement strand
CCAACCGCTGGTAAGCGTACATCAGTTGGCCCTGTTCGTTTGACAAGAGATCCGGTATGAACAAGTCGTTAAGTCTGAAGTGCTTTACCCTCATCAACCTCGTAATGAAGGGGTGGTCGTACGGGAGACCCGTGTTATACCAGATCAGGTTGGTGACCAGCGTGGTTGCTATATCATAGCCAAGGATCAGTAGGCTGCCGATAGCTCCGGCGACCAAGGCCTGACCAAATTGTGTTTGCGCCAGGAGCATGATGGTATATAGCAGGATACTCGTCAAGGCGAGCGCCATCACGAACTGGGCGACCACTCCAAATGGGGTCCTGGTCAAGTGCCCATAGGTGGTATACAGCTGACGGAACCTGAGTAATAGCAGTAGATAGCTGATGCCGATGACCATCACACCTGAGAGCCATTTGCTAAGAAAGAGGCTCCGTCGGCTGATCGGCAACGAGTACATCAAGTCACCGCTTTCCGGTTGACGATCATCCACGAATAGGATTACCGCTAATAGGGCTAGGATGATGACCACTGGCAGTAGTTCAAAGTATTTGATCCATTCTATCAACCAATCCTCGCCGGCCAGCCCTCTAGATGCCCGGCTTAACCCAACCTGGTTAGCAGCGCTTCCGCCTATGGACGAGAGAAGAACAAAACTGATGCCGTATATTGCTAACATCGACACCCAATACGCCTTACGCCCATAATGCCTGAGAAAAGCCCGGCTTAGCATGATCACTTCTCCCCTTTCATGCGCTGGATGATCATCTCTTCAAGGGTCATCTCCATGGGTTCCACAAGCACCGCACCAGCCGCCTGCAGCCTTGCCGTGAAGCTCTCTAGTTCGCCGGCGGCGACCACCGTCAGCAGTTTGCCGACCCTCTCTACGGAGACGATACCTTCCCAGCTCTCTAGGTCATTGGGAGCCTCTCTCCCGAAGGCCACCTGCAGCTTGTGCAGCGAGCCTTTCATTTCCTCTACAGACCCGACCTGCAGCAGCCTACCCTGGATGAAGGCGATCTGATCGCAGAACCGCTCGAGGTCGTCGAGATTATGTGACGAGATCAGCACACCCAGCTCACGCTCCTCCACCTCGCCCAAGAGCGTCTTAAAGAGCCCGCGTTTGATCAAGGGGTCTAGCCCCGCAGCAGGCTCATCAAGCAACAGGTAGTCTGGTCGAATGCTGAGGTTCAGCATCAGCGAAAGGACCGTCCGCTGCCCTTTGGACAGTGCCCGGGCGGCTAGATTGGTACGCAATCCAAAGGTGTCGTTCAGTTCCACAAACCTTTGACGGTCAAAGGCAGGATAGACGCCCGCGTAGAAAGCGACCATCTGATCAGCGGTATAGTTCAGGAAGAGCCCACCCTGATCGGCCACATAGCCGATCAGGGCCCGCGCTTGCGGGTCCAGATACACATCTCGCCCACCCACGGTCACCCGCCCCTGCTCGGGTCGGTAGATCCCCGTCAGGCACTTGATCAGCGTCGTCTTTCCCGCCCCATTCGCCCCCACTAAGCCGGTAATGCTCTTCCTCGAGATGGCTAGGTTAACGTCCGTGAGGATATCCCTCTGACCTAGTCGCTTGGTCAGACCTGCTGCGCTCAACATCGCGTGATCACCTCTGCTTGAACTCATGGTAGACCTCCTCGACCAGCCTTTGGATCCCTGCCAAGGGGACGCCCAGGTAACAGGCCTCGACCATCACCTGACGTAGCTGCTCCTTTAGCCGCTGCAGCGCTTCATCGGTGGGTTCTGGGCATGGGCTCTCCGCTACGAAAGTCCCCCGCCCTCGCAGCGTCTCGAGGGCCTTTTGGCGTTCGAGCTCTTGATAGGCCTTGCTGACCGTATTGGGATTGGCCATAACCATCTCGGATAGTTCTCGGACCGAAGGCAGCCTGTCACCTGGTGATAGAACGCCTTTGGCGATCAGTTCCTTGATCTGCTTGACGATCTGCTCATAGATCGGTGTGCTGCTGCGTGGATCGATCGTAATCAGGGTTTATCCCCCCCAATAGCCAGACAGGCTGTAGTATGTGTATTAGTTGTATTAGTACACTTATAATACGGCTACAGCCGCATGCTGTCAATAGGTTCCAGGAAACAAGAAAGGAACGCGGACCATCATGGTCCGCGTTCTCGTGTCTACTAGATACAGTTACTTTACCGGTGACGGCTGCACGCCTACCGGGATGGGGCAGCGATAGCCCTCGCTGCCGATACGTTCTCTCAGCTCGGCCTTAGCTTCTTCAACCTTGTCAGGCTGTTCGAGCAGGTCGAGAGCGGTGGCGGCCATCACCTTGGCGGCCAGCAGCATCCCTTGATGTGCCCAGCCGCTCTTGCCCTGGGCGACCAGTTGCCAGGAGTGCCCTGGGGTCGCCAACGCATAACAGCTACTATACAGCTGCACCGTGGGCACATTCCAGGAGACATCGGACACATCGGTGGAGCCCATCATCGCCTTCTCTGAGCTCTTGTGCGGCAGCACCATGGTGGTTAAAGGCTGCTCCTGCAGCTCACGAGCCAGGCGCCGCCCTTCCCGTTCGCCATAATGCTCCACCAAGCTGGCGGTCGTGCTGTCTAGCTCGGCCTCATTGAGCGTAGCCCGAATAGCGTGGGCAAACTCGATCTCCTCCGCCGTCGGCGCAGGCAGTGGAGCGACCTGCAGATTGGCATGGATCAGCTGCTCGAGGGTCTCGTTGGGGATCAGGTTTGAACACGCCTTGTCCACCTGGATCTCCACTTGGGTCTGGGTCATCATCGCCGCGCCGCGAGCAATATCGGAAACCCATTGGTAGATCTCTTGCACCTGACTATTCTTCGGCGCGCGGATCAGATAGAGCACCTCGGCTTCGGCGTGAACCACATTGGGGCTCTTGCCGCCCGGGTTGATCACCGCATAGTGCACACGGGCGTCAGAGACCACATGCTCACGCATGTAGTTCACACCCACATTCATCAATTCCACCGCGTCCAGGGCGCTGCGGCCCAGATGCGGGCAGGCGGCGGCATGGGAGGCCTTGCCAATGAACTTGTAGTAGACCTGGATATTAGCCAGCGAAGACCCATACATCAGGGTATTGGTAGTACCCGGGTGCCAAGTGATGGCCACATCGAGATCGGCGAACAACCCAGCCCGCGCCATGAAGGCCTTGCCCGAGCCGCCCTCTTCGCCAGGACAGCCGAAGTATTTAATTGTCGCGCTGATCCCCTGCTCCTGCTCCTGCAGGTATTGCTTCATCGCCACCGCCGCCGCCAGCGCTCCGACGCCTAGGAGATGATGGCCGCAGCCATGTCCGTTGCCACCCTTTTTCACTGGCTCGCGGACCGCTACCCCTGCCTGCTGGCTCAGACCGCCAAGGGCATCGTACTCAGCCAAGAAGCCGATCACCGGCTTACCGCTGCCGTAGGTCGCGACAAAGGCGTAAGGCACATCGCCCGCGCGCCGTTCGACGACGAAGCCCTCGGCTTCCAGCGCTCCGCAGAGTGCTTCGGCCGACTGTTGCTCCTCAAAGCGGGTCTCAGCATAGTCCCAGATCTGATCACTTAGCTTGGTGTAAAAGTTGCGTTTCTCTTCAATCAGGTCATACAATCGTGTTTTATCCGACAAGTGTTTCTCCTCCTGTCCAGCTGAAGATTGAATCTACAGGTCCTATAGCTCCATGATACCACCATAGGTTGTCATTGGGGACAGTCTGATGGACAAAAGTGAATCGTGCGTGTCGTTCCTGACCTTGCGCGGGCAAGATGGGACTGTACAGCACCGCACCTTCTGCCCCTAGAGGGGGAACATCACCGCACCAGGGGCGTATCATAGCATAGAGCGTCTCAAAAGGAGGGCTTATTGATTATGAGAGTCAGCAATCTTTCTATCGTACTTCTGATCCTATCCACAGCAGTTGCCATCCTCACTCCGTTCATCACCTACTACGTTCTGAACCGCAAGCAGAAGCTCTCGCCTAAGGCCGTCATCGTCGGCGCGGCCACGTTTGTCGTCTTTGCCCTGATACTGGAGCAGATGCTGCACCGGGTGATGATACCGAAGCTGGAAGGCAAGGTACTGCTCACCGTCATCTACGGTTGTCTGGCGGCTGGTGTCTTCGAAGAAGTGGGCCGCTACCTGATGTACAAGAGCTTCCTCAAGGGTAAGACCGAATGGAAAGACGGCATCGCCTTCGGCCTTGGCCACGGCGGGATCGAGGCCATCCTACTGGTGGGAGTAAGCAATCTCCAGGCGGTCGTCATGGCCACCATGGTCAATGCGGGCCGGTTTGGTGAGATCGCAGCCAAGTTACCAAAGGAGACCGCCGATAGCATTCTCAATACCCTCGTCAACACGCCGCCGATCATGTTCGCGGCCAGCGGTGTTGAGCGTCTCTTTGCTCTGGTGCTGCAGGTCTTTTTCTCGCTCATCGTGCTCTACGGCATCCGTTACCGCCAGAGCATCTACCTTCTCTACGCCATCTTGGCCCATGCACTGGTGGACGTGTTAGCCGCCCTCTACCAGACCCAGGTGATCACCACCGTGTGGGTAATTTTTGCCGCATTAGCTGTCATGGCAGTGGCAGCCCTATACGGCATCGCCCGGTTCAAGCGTGCCTTCCAGGCAGAGTGCTAGCATAAATGAGCCCGAGTCCTTAGTCCCTAGTAGGGAAGGCGGTAGAGGCGGTTGTATCCTCTGTGGCACGGCCGAGGCGGCATGGGAACTTAACGGCAAACTACTGAGACGGTCATCCACCCCGGCAGCGGGGCGGATGACCGTCTCTGCTTTAACTACTCATGTTCAAGGATATGACGCAGGGCTCGCACGCGCCCAGCGTCGGCCACCGACAGCCCAAACTCCGGGGTTCGCAACGCACCGCCCATAGTCACACCGGAGCGGCGGTAGGTCATGCGGCTGGGGACGGCAACGCGGGCCGAGCTGTGGCACTCCTGGGCGCCAGAGCGGCTCACGATCTTGGCTAGATTGCGCTCGGTGATCCCGCCGCCGGGAAAGACGATGATCCGGCCGTCGGCCTTGGCGATCAACTCGGAGATCAGGTCGAGTCCCTCATAGGCGCTCTGCTCCTGGCCCGAGGTGAGTAGGCGTTCAGCACCGGTGGCAATGACATCCTCCAGGGACTGGAACGGTTCCACTGCCATATCAAAGGCGCGGTGGAAGGTGACTGACATGGGGCGGGCCAGCTCGACTAGCTCGCGGCTGCGATCGATATCGATGGTACCGTCCTCGCGCAGGATGCCGAGGACGACGCCGTCAGCGCCCAGTTCTTTAGCCACGCCGATATCGTGCTTCATGATCTCGAACTCGGCGTCGGAGTAGCAGAAGTCGCCCCCGCGGGGGCGGATCATCACCATCAGGCCGATCTGAATCGAGCGGCGCACCAGCGCGATCATGCCTGCGCTGGGGGTCGTCCCACCGGAGAAGAGGTCAGCGCAAAGCTCGACACGGTCCGCCCCACCTGCCTGAGCGGCGATGGCAGATTCAACGGAGTCGATGCAGATCTCGATCAGTGGACGAGTCATAAAGACCTCCTTGTCTGAATAGCCTACGGGTCGCTAAGTCCGCGACCTCGCACCTTCGTTCGCGGTCAGGTTGTAGGGGCCGCCGGCAGGCGACGCCTACAAATCGGCAGTCTATCGCAACGCGTCCAGCGCCACCTTGGCGGCGCCGATGCAGCCGGCATCGTTGAGGTATTGGGCGGGGAGCATGATGGTTCCCTCGCCGCCGATACAATTGGCGGCGAGATGCTGACGGACAGGTTCCCACCACAGGTGGCGGGCATAGATCAGGCCGCCGCCAACGATAAAGGCCTGGGGATCGAGGATATTCTTGAGCGTGGTCATGAAGACCGCCACATCGTAGGCGAAGCGCTCCACGATCTCTACGCAGACGGGATCGCCGGCCTCAGCCGCACCGAAGATCGCTTTCGCATCCCGCGTCGCCCCGGTCTTTCGCCGATAGGCGTTTTGGATCGCAGTACCGGAGATATATTGGTCGACGCAGCCGATCTGGCCGCAGTTACAGGGGATCCCACCCGGATAAAGGATGAAATGCCCGATCTCGGCCCCCCGCCAGCTATGCCCATACCAGATGCCGGTCTTGCGTGTGTAGAGCGCCCCGCCGACACCAGTCCCCAGTGTGATCATGAGGAAGCTGTCCAGGTCATGTCCCGCCCCCACCCATGACTCGCAGAGCGCGGCGCAGTTCGCATCGTTCGCGACCGCCACTGGCATGCTGAAGCGTTGGCTGAGCTCGCGTTTGAGCTCAGTTCCCGACCAGCCCGGTAGATTGTCGCTGACAAACAGCACCTTGCCCTGGTCCACATCCACATAGCCCGGTGTTCCGACACCGATCGCCTCGACCTCATGCCCGCGCATGAGACCCTTGATCAGATCGGCCATTCGCTGGATGACCGCCTGCGGGCCATCCGCTGCCCCGGTAGCAACCACCGCCGACTGAACGATAGCCCCTTGATCATTGACCACCGATGCGCTGATCTTAGTCCCTCCTAAGTCAACGCCGATTACGTTCTTCATACCTATCCCTTCTATCGTGTCAAGGCCGCAGGCCTCGTTTATCTGTCAATATGATACCACAGTTATGCCTTAGCATCAGCCCTGGGTTGTGCGTCGTAGCCAAGGTACAGAGAGAGAGCCCCTGTGGGCTCTCTCAAACGTTGGGCTTTGGCCTTTGGCCTTTGATCTGTCAGATCACACCACGTCCAAGCACGGCCCGTGGCCTGGCGCCACGACCTTGACCGGCAGGGACTCCAGCGTCCTTTGGAGGGCGGCGCGAGCGGCAGGCCCGGGTATCTGGTGCTCTGAGATCCTGCTGATCTCATTCTGCCAAGTGGTACCCACCGTCACGCTCTCCATGAAGCCGCGGCGGATGAAAAGGTCGCTGGAGAAGAGAATGCCCTGACGCTCCTCGAACGCCAGTAGCCCTTCCCAGAGATGCATCTCAGACGGATAGCAGATGAACTGGAGCGTGTAGTCGCTGGTTTCCAGCTTATCTCCGGGTGCTTTGATCACTGGCTGATGACCTTCGGCGAGACCAAAGCCAGCGATCTGGCGGGCGGCCACCGCAGAGCAGATCGGCCGTAGATCTGGGTATTCATCGGTCAAAAGACCCAAACCCCCACACTCATCGCTCTCAAAGTGCGAGAAGAACGCATAGGCGAGCGACTGTCCGCCCAACAGCCGCCGAAGCTCATGTACCAGCGAGACCGCATGCGAACGACTGCCAGTGTGGACGAGAAGCGGCTCCTTGCCCATGAGTAGAAACTGGTTAAAGGCCAAGCCGATATGAGCCTCATAGGTGCTAAACATGTACAGATTGTCTTGAACCTTCCATACTTTCACTATAACACCCCCATCATGAAGTGTTGCCAGGATTGGGAATGCCATATGCGTGGAGACCGGCGGCAGCCAGCATAAGGGTCGCCTTGCGGCGACCCTTATAGCTACCTCTTTTCTACTCTACCGACGGCTTCGCTCTCATCAGCCTCATTCCATTGGCGATGACGATCAAGGCGGTGCCGGTGTCGGCGAAGACGGCTAGCCATAGGTTGGCATAGCCCACCACCGCCAGCGCGAGCACGATCAGTTTGGTGACCAGGGAGAAGACGATATTCTGCTTGATAATCGAGAGCGTTCGACGGCTGAGATCCATGGCATAGGCGACCTTGGAGAGATCGTCGCCCATCAGCGCCATATCGGCGGTCTCCAGGGCCGCGTCGGTGCCGGCAGCCCCCATGGCGATCCCGACGGTGGCGGTGGCGAGAGCGGGAGCATCATTAACCCCATCGCCGACCATGGCCACCTGACCATACTGATCGAGCAGCGACTTGACGGCGGTTAGCTTATCCTGCGGCAACAGCTCGGCCCGGTATTGGTCGATACCGGCCTGCTTCGCCACCGCTTGGGCGGTGCCGCGGTTGTCACCGGTCAACATGACTACATGCTGGATACCCGCGCGGCGCAACTGTTCCACCGCCTTGGGCGCATTGGCACGCAGCTGATCGGCGAGGCCGAAGACCCCTAAGACCCCTTCACTATCACCCAAGAGGATGGCGGTCTTGCCTTCATCCTGCAGCTGGGCGATGATCGGCTCAGCCTCCACCAGACCGTGTCCCTGCTCGGCCAACAGGCGGGGACTGCCGATCCAATACTCGATTCCTGCCACATGACCGGTGGCCCCTTTGCCGACGACGGCGGTGAAATCAGTCACGGCGGGAATCGCGACCGCTGCCTGCTTAGCGTAGGCTACGATCGCCTGTGCCAGGGGATGCTCGGAGCGCTGCTCCAGGGCGGCCGCGATAGCTAGGACCTGCTCGCGCTCGCCGCGGAGGGCGTGGACATCGACCACCACCGGACGGCCGGTGGTCAGCGTCCCCGTCTTGTCAAAGGCGATCACTTTCAGTGCACCCGCAGCTTCCAGATGCGCCCCACCCTTGACCAGGATCCCCTGCTTTGAAGCATTACCAATGGCACTGACGATGGAGACTGGGGTGGAGATCACCAGGGCGCAGGGGCAGGAGATGACCAGCATCTGCAGCGCTCGGTAGAACCAAGTGGAGAACGGCTGGGCGAAGAACAGCGGCGGGATGATCGCCAGCGCCACGGCACCAAAGAGGACTATCGGGGTGTAGTAGCGAGCGAAGACCTCGACAAACTGCTGCGATGGAGCCCGCTGCCCCTGCGCCTCTTCCACCATGTGCAGGATGCGCGCTAGGGTATTGTCGCCCGCGTTGCGCGTGACCCGGACGTCTAGGGCGCCCTGCTGGTTGATGGTGCCGGCGAAGACCTCGTCGCCCTCGCCCTTGTCCACGGGGATCGATTCCCCAGTGATCGGAGCCTGGTTGACGGCCGAATGGCCGGAGAGCACCACGCCGTCCATGGCCACCTTTTCGCCGGGTTTGACGATCATCACGTCGCCGACCATCACCTCGTCCACGGGCAGGCGCAGCTCATGACCATTGCGGCGGATGAGAGCCTCCTTCGGCGAGAGATCCATCAAGGCGCGGATCGACTGACGAGTCTTATCCATGGTGTAGGCCTGCAGGCTGTTGCCTAATGAGAAGAGGAAGACGACGGTGGCGGCCTCATCCCATTGGCCGATGGCAGCAGCGCCAAGAGCAGCGATGGTCATGAGGAAGTTCATATCCATAGAGAAGGACTTCAGCGCATAGAAACCGCTACGGGCCACATAGAAGCCGCCGGTGACCATGGCGATCAGAAAGCTGATGATGGCAGCGCTCTCGAAGTGTATGGCCTCCAGGGCAAAGCCCAAGCCGGAGAGGACGCCCGAGACGATGGTAAGCTGGGTGCGGCGGTTCGCCCACCAAGGTTCAATCGGGGCAGATGAAGCCGGACGGCTGGCGAGTTCGGCCTGATAGCCAGCCTCAGAGATAGTGGTCAAGACCGTGGCCAGTGGTGCGGTGTGCTCGATGCTGAGCTTGCCTGCGCCAAAGTTTAGCTCCACATGGGAGACCCCGGGAAGCTTCTCTAGGCGCTGGCGCAGCTTCTCGGCGCAGTCGGCACAGTCCAGGCCCATGACGCGCAGTTCGGTGGCACGGGCGCCCTGAGTGGCTTGGTTGGCTTCGGCCTCGCCATGGTAGCCGGCCTCATCCACCACTTTCAGGATGGCTTCCGGAGTGAGTTCGGACTCCACGGTCATCTTGCCGGCGGCAAAGTTGATCTCGGCTTTGTTGACGCCGGGCAGTCGGTTGACACGGTTCTCCAGCTTCTTGGCGCAATCAGCACAGTCCATACCCGTGATGGTAAAGACCGTCTTCTTGCTCTGCGCTCCGCCCTCCAAGGTGGCATGGTAGCCAGCCTGCTTGACGGCGGTCAGCACCAGTTCAGGAGCGACCGTCTGCACCACCGTCAGTTTGGCTGTGGCAAAGCTCAAGCTAGCAGAACTGACCCCCGGGATACGGCTGACGCGCTTGCGTACCTTCTCGGCGCAGTCGGCGCAGTCTAGACCATCCACACGATAGACGTAGGTCGAGCCAGCATGCAGGCGACGATGATTGGTCAGCGTGTAACCGCGTTCGGAGACGCGGGCAGGAAGTGTGTCAGGCTCAAAGCGAGTTTCATCGACCTCGAGGTAGGCCTTGCCGGTGGCGTAGACCACTTGGGCACGCTGCACGCCAGGAAGCTGACCCAATCCCTTGGCCAGCTTGGCAGCGCAATCCGGACAGTCAAGCCCCGCGATGCTCAGCTCATAGCGCACGGAAGCCGTGCTCGGCTGGGCGACGGCGGCGGCAGCTTCCTCGCCGTGGTCATGGCCATGGGTGTGGCCTTGCGCATGGTCGTGGCCGCAGTCGCAGGTGAGAGCGTGGGAATGGTCATGGTCGTGATTGGCCTGATCATCGTCATGGTCATGGTTGTGGTTGTGTTCGTGGGCCTGTTCGGGATGGTCACCGTGGGGCTGCTCGTGGTGCTGATGGTCTTGGCCACAACCGCACAAAGCAACTGCACCACCGTTATCTTGACGAGCGCGCTCGATCTCAGTCACTGCTCTCCCCTTCTTTCAGTATCTGTATCTGTATAGGGAACAAGAGGCATCATCGCTGGTGGAACCAAAAGGAACGAAAGGCGCGGCGCTACGCACTGCTCCATGGACGGGTCGCCATAGGGGCGACCCAGATGGATTTCCATGGGCTTGACTTCTGGCTCTCCCTTACTGATGCTGTACGTGCTCCAACCCTTGGGCAAAGAGGCGGATGATGTGATCATCGTCCAGCGAGTAATAGACCACTTTGCCATCTTTGCGATTCTTAACCAAGCGCAGGTTGCGCAGCACGCGCAGCTGATGCGAAACCGCTGATTGGCTCATCTCGAGAACTGCGGCTAGGTCGCAGACACACATTTCGCTGACGGACAGGGCATGAATGATGCGAATGCGGGTCGGGTCGCCCATGGCCTTGAAGATCTCGGCTACCAAATCGATGGTCTCTGGCGGCAAGACCTGTTCGCGAACTTTCTGGATGCTATCCTCATGGATACAGGTTATCTCACAACGCTCTTGGTCCATACTCATCGCGATCTCACCTCATCTCATTTTTATGTATGAGCAACTGTTCATATGTTAGTTTACGTCGGCTTCTACTGAACGTCAATACCCTACTTGTCCGCTCGGTCATTGGTACATGGAAAGGCCCAGCCGCGCGGCTGGGCCTTTGGTTCTGTTATTTGTGTTCCGGTTCATACCCTGCCACCATCATACCGAAATAGGTCGGCACTTGGTAGGAGATGAACTCGCCTGTCATCGGCACCACCTTGGTTGCTCCGTGTAGGATCAGCATCTGCCAGAGGCTGTCCGGCTTGGCACGATCGACGAAGGCCAGATCCATGGTAAGGAGATCGGCTAGACGATTCTCTTTAACGATAGCGCAAATCTGCTGGTCGTACTCAGCAGCGGCGGGGTCATAGCCGTATGGTCCCTGCGGATCATGGGCGTGCCCTTGGTCGGCGCTGGCGACCAGTGCTACCCGCTTGCCGCTCTGCTCCGCGACCTTAGCGATAATATCGCCAAAGGTGACCAACTGTTCCAGCGGGATCTCACGGGTGGGACCGATGACAATGATCTTGGGCTTCACCTCATCCTTAGCCCCCATGAACCAGAGCGGGATCATCGTCCCCCAATCCATCTCGATATGCGACGCCGGGCCGGAGAGGGCACCGTAGTTACATCCCACCACGGGGATCTGCGCCGCCTCGGTTTCGGCAAGGATCTGTAGTGCCATCTCCTTGTCACAGGCGAAGCGGGTCGAGACTGTCTGCCCGCCACCACGCATGGAGCCACCGGAGTATTCGCATGTGTAAACAGCGATGTGCCCCTTCAAGCGTAAGCCATGGGGTGTCAGGATGATGATGGTATCGGGCTGGTGCGCCTTCATCCTCCTGCCTAGCTCCTCCATGCCGACACGGGTGGGCCTGAAGTTCTCAAATTGATCCCCGGCGATCTCGCCGATGACGGGCCCGCCGTGAGGGGTAATGCATCCGTAGATCAAGGCCATACGCTCTCCTCCTATTCGTTAGCTCATGCTGGAGGGGATTTCGCGATCTAGAGGGGGCTTACCTTCGTCTACAGAGATGTTTGGGATATAAAAAGAGGGCTGTTGACCAGCCCTCTTGCGAGACGATCGCGATCGACCCATACAGCCGTTGGGCTGCTTGCCTAAAACGAGGAAATGCAGACCGGCTTCTCGGTCACCGCCAATAGTCTCTGCAGCGTCCCCACATGCTGGGCATCACATTGCACCCGCCCGAAGCGGTAGAGCGCCGCGATATCCACACTGCCGACTAGGAGTGACGACAGGTCCGCGATATCGATCCCCAGTCCGATGGCGTCTGGCAGCAGCTGATCTTGCACGCTGAGTCTCCCCTGCGCAAACGACAGGTGGTAGCTGCCGCTGTTAGCGGGGCGGAAGGTATCGGTCACCTGCAGCTCGACATTGGCCGTCATGCCGCCGTAATCCCTAGTCGCGGCCGCTCCTTTGAGGAAGCGGTCGACGGAAACAATGCGGTACATCAGACCGATCCCTGCCGTGTTGGTCTCGTGGTAGACCGGGCGAATGAGGTTATCGGTGCCGTTACGCACATCGTCTAGGAGCAGATGAAAATCGGGGTCCTGAGTGGCAAAGGTGATACGGTTGATTTGGTCGGCCTGGGCGTGGAGAAAGTTACAGCAGGCGACGAGAGCATCCTGCCCTTCCCAAAGCCATTCACGGATATTGAGATTGTTCTTGACGAAGTTGGTCTCGTGGGCGCGGGCAAAGCCAAAGGCGATATAGGCCTTGAGCTTGCCGTTGACTTTGTAGCCCACCAGGGCGCGATTGGCGGCGTAGTTTTTGAGCAGGGACTCCAACTCATATTGGCTCTTCATGCAGTAACCATGGTGCTTGACTACGTAGTCTGCCCAGAACTCCTCCAACAGGGGCAAGTCGTCCTGGGTCAAGTAGACCATGCCGTGGGACGACTTCGTGCGCGGTAGGCTGGCCGGGGTAAAGGAGTAGAGGTTGCTTTTCTGCCCGTAGCCAAAGCCCATCTTGTAGTAGAAATCCGGACGGAAGGGATATAGGATGGCCAGCTCGCCGCCCCTTTGCTCATAGTGGTCGAGGAAGAACTGGATCAGATCATGGGCCACGCGCTTCTTCTTATGGATCAGATCAACGGCTACCGAACCGACCCCGCCAGCTTTGACCATGGTACCAAAGTAATTCATGCCGAAGTCTAGGAGGCGCATGCAGCCCATCAGCTGGTCATCCTCGTAGACGCCCCAAAAGGACGAGGTGGAGTCTTTTGCGGCCAACTCACTGGTTCGCTGGGCTGCTGCCTCCGCCGACACGGGAGAAGCCGTATAGGCGGTGGCTTGCAGACGCCCATAGTCGAGGAACTCCTGCTCGGTGGAGATCTGTCGTATCGACCTAGTCATAGTACACCTCACACATCATAGTCTCTAGTCCAAAGTCCCTAGTCCCTAGAGGGAGGACGAGAGTACACAAGATTCGTCACCTTGCTCGCCATTTCCTTCCACGTGTTAAGGTTATCCTAGATAGCAGAGAACGCCGCCCATATGGGCGGCGTTCGATGGCGTTACGTGGTGATCGCGGCGCGACAAAGCGTTTGGGCAGCAAGTCTGCGCTTAGAACGACTTACTCACGGCTGATGAGATGACCACTCGTGGTTGTTGGCTAGCTACTCTTTCCACATTGTCCGCTAGCATGGCGGCCCCGATCATGATTAGAAAGAAAAAGACGATACTCAATAACTCACTCAACACCCGCTTGCGCGCCCTGGTCATCTGCATCCCCTCCTGCCTTTATAGACGGTCGCGGCGGCCACCTTGTTCCCGACAGGATGTTACAAATTGGTAACAACATCCGTCAGGTGATAACATAGTTCGCAGCAGCCAGGGATGGGTTGGGGGTGGTGAGTTAACCGTAAGTGCCCGACATTTGAACAAAAAGTGCCAGGCACCTCGCGGTCGCACGCTTCTGGCGGCGATCCGCTTCATCTATCTTCGCGGCTCTGCCGCATCATTGTTCAAATGCAGACTATTTCCACAGGTATAGTCCAGTGGCCTCATCGAGCTGACGCACCATCGGTTCACCGACCAGTTCGGTGATCTGATATTCACCGGCGAAGAGCTTGCATCCAGGCAGTAGGTGACCGCCGTACACCTTACCGTGTTCATCCACCAAGGTGAGATGGCAGTGCAGATGGAGATCGCCGTCTTTGATTGAGATGGTGCCTAGTCCTGCCGTGATCTCGGTGAAGAGGTCGATCTTGGTCTCCAGATAGCGGTTCTGCGTAGTGCTCCAGCAGGCGACGGTGGAATGGTAGCAGGCGCCAAAGAGCTGGAAGGTGGCGGTCTTGATCCCGGCCTCCTTGGCTGCCTTGGTGATGACCTCCAGTAGATCCTGGCCATTGGGTAGAGCTCCTAAGAGAATACGTCCTGGTTGGTACTCGCGTTGCATGGATATCGCTCCTTTCGATGAATAGGAAATCAGAGACTATAAGAGCCGGGGCGCAGAGCGCCCCTACACAGACGGCAGCGTGTAGCCAGCGTAGGGCATCAAGAGCGTCCGCGGGGCATCGCCCAGCTCACGCTGCGCCAGTGTGATGGCTTCGTCGATGCTGTTGGCGGGGATGAAGAAGCACTTGCGTGCAAGGTCGTGGTCCAGCTCCGAGACCAGGATCATGGTAGCCTGTTGACGGACGCGGGCGATGGCGGCGGCTTTGTGCCCCCCCATGACGAAGTCAGCCTCGATACGACGGATCACTTCCTCTGGCGATGGGCCATGGTTGACCCACTCGGCGAAGACATCCTCGCCCAACCCCTCTTGGCAGCGGGCGATGAGGATGATCACACCACCGGGGCGGACAGCATGGCTGGCATTGTCTAGCGCCTTCTGCGCCTGATAGACATTCAGGTCCTTGGGGAAGCCGCCCGCCCCCGCGATCACCAGGTCGGCCTGCTGTGGCAGCTCGACCTTATACATGCGGTCGACCAGTTGGCAGCCTGCGCGGTGAGCGCTGATAGGATCGCCTGCCACGACCCCTACCACCTGCTTGCTCTCATTGAGCACGGCATTGAGGATGAAGTCGATGCGGGCGATCTGGCCCGCTTCATCGATGTCGGCGCGCACGGGGTTGCCTTCGAGGTTGCCCGAACGTGACTCTGGGGAGGTCATCATGCGGTGATTGTTGCGGATCGCCTCGCGGGTGGAGAGCCCTGGCATCATGGCCTTGGCACCGCCAGCGTAGCCAGCGAAGAAGTGCAGATCGATATTGCCGGTGCAGATTTTAATGTCAGCCTCCGCATAGTGGCGATTCACCACCACCGGCGTGCCATGGCTAGTCTGCCCCAGATCAACCACGTCATCCGGGTCGTGATTGATCACCGCGACGCGGTGGCGAACCCCCTCCCCCACCAGGGTCGTCAGCTCGGCATCGGTCAACGGGCGATGGATGCCGAGCGCCACCAAGATCGTGATCCGGTCATCCTTGATCCCGGCCAGGTTTAGTTCATCTAGAAGGGGCGGAACGAGTAGGTGGCTGGGTGAGGGGCGGGTCAAGTCGCTCACCACGATCACGGCGCTAGCTTTCCCACGAGCGTAGTCGCGCAGCGGCGGTCGGTCGGTGGGGTGGACCAGCGCCTGACGAATAGTCGCATCGGGATCAGCCAAAGGTGGGAGTTCATTGGGACGCAGGGTGCCGATGACGTTGAGACCTGCCAAGGGAACGTCTACCTGCTGCTTCCCGTATTTCATCGTAATGGTTTCCGTACGATCACCTCCTGAAGCGTCTTTCTTGCGTTCGCCATAGACTTCGCCTTTTGCAGCGGCATTCCTTGTCGATGCACTGATCATATAAGTTTGGTCGTGTGGAGAGTTGGCAAGACTTATTAGCGATTGCAGATTACTAGTAATCGAGGGTGTTAACCAAGGGGTCTGACCCCTTAGTTAACAGATCAGGAGGTCGCGCGCGCCATGTCTCTCGTGATCGGGGTCCCCCGGGCCCTGCTTTACCACAACTACTGGCCTCTATATGAACGTTTCTTCACCGAGCTGGGTGTAGAACTGCATCTCTCGCCGCCCACCGATCGCAGCATCTTGGAGGCTGGGACCCAAGAGGCAGCAGGCGATACCTGTCTGCCGGTGAAGCTGCACATCGGTCACTGCCGCTGGCTAAGCGACAAGGTGGACATGATCTTCGTCCCTCGGGTGGTCAGTGTGCGCAAGCGCACCTACCTCTGTCCAAAGATCATCGGTCTGCCCGACATCTCGCGGGCCGTGGCCGATCTGCCGCCGATCTTGGCTCCTGTTTTTGATGCACGCAAGCCTCGCCAGACCATCGCCTCACTGCTCTCCGTTGCTAGGCAGCTACAGAAGCCAGCTTGGCTGGTGCTGCGCGCCTTACGGAGGGCGATAGCCCACCAGACACGAGACGCTAGACACAAGACACTAGAAGTGGTTAACCAGGAGCCGTCGCCGCGGAAACCGCGCGTCGGGGTGGTGGGTCACCGCTATCTGGTCCATGATGAGTTTGTCAGCATGCGGCTGCTGCAGCGTCTGCAAGGGATGGGGGTCATCCCACTCACCGTCGACGATCTGCCCGCTCACCGGGTCGATCAGGCGCAGTCCGCTCTACCGAAGCCTCTCTTCTGGTCTGCCTCTCGCGAGATGCTCGGATCGGGCCTGCATTTCCTCCATAGCGGTGAGGTCGATGGCGTGATCGTCCTGGTGGCGTTTGCCTGTGGCACCGATGCCTTTACCAACGAACTGCTGGAACGGCATGCCCGCGACCATGATGGGGTCCCGCTGCTGATCCTATCGGTGGATGAGCACACCGGCGAAGCAGGCTTTGTCACCCGCCTAGAAGCGTTCATCGACCTGTTGCAGCGAAGGAGGGTTGCTCGATGAAGGTCACGTTTCCCCATATGGGCCGTTCGTCCATCGGCATCAAGACCTTGCTGGCTGAACTGGGCATGGAGGTCATTGTCCCCCCAGCCTCCACCACGCGAACGCTGGCGCTGGGCGTAGCCCATGCCCCGGAGTTTGCCTGTCTGCCACTGAAGATCACCCTGGGCAATTACCTGGAAGCGCTGGAGATGGGGGCAGAGATGGTTCTGATGGTCGGCGGATCAGGCCCGTGCCGCTTTGGCTACTATGGGCAGATCCAGCGTGAGATCATCAAGTCGCTGAGCTACCAGGCAGACTTCTTCGTCATCGAGCCCCCCCACGGTCAGTTTCGCGAGTTTGCGCGCCAACTGGGCACACTCACCGGCGGACGCAGCTGGGCCAGCATTGTCGCTGCTCTGCGCTTGGCGTGGGCAAAGATGGCCGCCGTGGAAGAGCTGGAGCGCCGCTGCTACCAACTCCGCCCTCTGGTCGCCAACCCGAAGGAGCTGGACCGACGGCTCGACCAGGCGGTACAGGATGTCGATTCGGCTGATGGCTTTGCCGGAACCGATCGAGCCCTCGCCAAGGGACTGACCGGACTCGATGATCTCCCAACCAAGCCCCTGGCACGTCATCCACTGCGCGTCGGGCTGGTGGGTGAGATCTACACGGTTCTCGAACCGTTTGCTAACCTAGAGGTTGGCAGGACACTAGGCGAGCTAGGTGTGGAGGTGGAGCAATCGATCTACCTGACTGACTGGCTGGGCTCCAACCTCTTTCTCACAGCCATCGGTCTATGCAGTCGTCATGAGCGGCAGGTACGACGCGCCGCCCGCCCTTATCTCGATCATTTCATCGGCGGCCACGGGCAGGATACGGTCGGGCAGACGGTCCTCTATGCCAATCAGGGCTTCGATGGCGTAGTCCATCTACTACCGTTCACTTGCATGCCGGAGATTACGGCGCAGAGCATCCTACCCAAGGTCAGCAGTGAGCACAATATGCCAGTGCTGACCCTAGTCCTCGATGAACAGAGCGGCAAGGCTGGCGTGCAGACGCGCGTCGAGGCCTTCGTCGATCTAATGCGCCACCGCAGACAAGACGACGGCGTAGCGGCTCGCTTAGGGTCTGCCTAACTCATTCTTTCGGAACTCGCATGACGTTCCATCTCCCCAACTCTACCCATCCATGCTAAAATTGATAATGATATGCAATTGCATGGGGTTGTGGCGGGAGGTAGAGTAGATGATCTGGATTTCGGTTATCGCGGGGCTGGGCACGACCCTAGGAGCCCTCTTGGCCCGGACGATCCCGCATTCGCAGAAGATGATGTCATTCTGGCTGGGGTTCGCCGGCGGGGTGATGCTATCGATATCGGGTATTGAGCTACTGCCCAATGCCCTCAGCCACGGAGCGGTCTGGGTCGCAGCAACTGGTTTTCTTGTCGGCGGGGGCGTGATCTGGGCGGCGGACACCTTCGTTCCCCACGTGCATGTCAAAGACCCGGCGGCTATTGGTCGCGTGGGTCTGCTGATTGCGGGCGGGATCGCTCTGCATAACCTGCCTGAAGGGCTGGCCGTGGGGGCGGGCTACGGTGACAACGCCCAGAGCGGTGCGGCCATTGCCACCGCCATCGCTCTGCACAATATCCCCGAGGGCATGGCCATGGCGCTACCAATGCTGGCAGGCGGGATCGCCTTCTGGCGGGTGGTCGCGATCGCTACTTTTGCCGGGCTGGTGACTCCGATCGGGGCGGCTATCGGGTCGTGGTTTGCTCAGTTAAGCACCTCCATGCTCGCCTTCTCGCTCGCTTTCGCAGCGGGCGCCATGGTTTATATCACCAGCGACGAACTCATCCCCCTCTCACACCAAGAGGGACACTCCCATTACGCCAATGCGGGCGTGATGATCGGCTTCATGGTCGCGGCGTTGATCGGATAGATTGATGGGATAATAGTAGAGGCAACAGTCGATCGACTGTTGCCCTTACTATTATCTGCTCGCTGCTTGCCCGCTGTAGCTCCACTTGCCACAGCGGTCACCCCAGGCCGCGACGCGCCTCCCATCCATGCTGATCTGCACCACCTCACACGCATTGGAGCATGAGGGGCAGGTCAGACTGCGCGCGGTAAACTCTGCCATGGATTGTGTCCAACCACGAAAACGTGAGACCCCAGCGCTCACAGCCTCTTGCGCCAAGAGCGCCGCCCCGATGGCCCCCATCACACCGAAATGCTCGGGCACAGCGATGGGCAGGGTTAGAGCGTCTTCGAAGGCCTTGCGGATACCGACATTGGCGGCAACGCCACCCTGAAAGACCACCGGCCCTTCGATCTTCTTGCCTTTACCAAGGTTATTGAGGAAGTTGCGTACTAGAGCCTGACAGAGCCCAAATAGGATATCGGGGATGGGGTGTCCCACCTGCTGCTTGTGGATCATATCAGACTCCGCGAACACCGCGCAGCGGCCAGCGATATGGACGGGGCTGGTCGCCTGCAGCGCCAAGGGGCCAAAATCCTTGATATTGAGGCCTAGCCGACCCGCCTGACGGTCTAGGAAGGAGCCAGTCCCCGCAGCACAGACGGTATTCATGGCGAAGTCAGTCACAACCCCATTGCGCAGGATGATCAGCTTCGAATCCTGCCCGCCGATCTCGACGATCGTCCGCACATCAGGGACGTGATGCAGGGCGGCGACGGCGTGGGCCGTGATCTCGTTTTTGACGCTGTCAGCGCCTACAATGGCAGCAGCCAGCTGCCGACCACTGCCGGTGGTGCCCACCGCTTGGATCTCGATCTCCCCCATCTCTCGCCGTAGCGCGTCGAGACCCTGCTGCACCGCCTGGATGGGATTCCCCTGCGTGAGCCGATAGTCTTGGTAGACAACCGATCCATTCGGATCGAGGACAACAAGATTGGTGCTAACCGAACCGACGTCAATACCGAGCAACATGATAATCGCCACCTTTGCGTAGACACTACACTAGACACTGGGTCTAGGGAACTGGGCATTCTTATACCACCTACACTGTAGCCAAGTTTGGGTGAGATATATCAGTCGACCGGATGGTTTCTGCTGAGAACGACAGAACTGGACCCCGGAGCGCGCGTGGCGTCCGGGGTCCAGCATCGTGATCATCTCGTGCTCTATCGCTGATCGGCCAAGAAAAGCTCCACCTTACGGCAAGTGGGGCAGTACCAGAGCTCCAGCGGGATCATCTCTTCACCCAGCTCAGCCCACTCTCCGAAGAGCAGCTTCCATCCACCTGTGGTTCCGCCCGTGCGGAACTGGCGCACACCCACCGACTGCATCGTGCCGCCGCAATGACTGCATTGCATCTCTCCTACCCCCTAACTGTTACTAAGTTTGCATACGCTGTCGTGGTCCGTTTGTTCCGCTTGGCGCGGCCCATAATTCATTGACTTGCCAGCTACTCCCATGCTACACTGCAGTTGGACCGCACTTACTTGCGGGGCTCTTTGACAACCGCATCTCTGGCACTTGCCTCCCTGGTTACCGACTGCAAAGGGAGGAAACGACCATGTTGCTTAACCGCAATACTCCACAAAATGGTAACAGCACACAGGAGGGCGCGCCCAAAAAGGTCGCTGCCTTCGTCGACTACGAGAGTCTCTTCTGGGGCCTGTGGAATCTCTATGGCGAGACACCCGACCCCAAGACTCTATTTCAGTTTATCAAATCACTGGGAAACCTATCTGAGATAACCATCTTCGGTGACTTCTCGAAGCCTGAGATGTCCCGTGAACTACTCAAACTTCGCGCCATTACCAGCAACATTGTGGATTGTTCCACACTAGAAACGAAGAGTGACGCCAAGAAAGATTATAGTGACTTCATCATGCTCGATCGTCTCTATCAGAGTGTCCACAACAGCGACTACGATAGCTATGTCCTCGTGACCGGTGACGGTCACTTCACCAATTTCGTAGCCTATACGAAGAACATGCGCGACCGCGAGGTCGGCATCATCGCCGTCAAGGGTTCGCTGAGCAACCAGCTGCGCGAGGCCGCCAGCTGGGTCCAGGAGATCGCACCCGACGCTGGCAGTTCTGACGAGCTGGCCAACAAGATCCTCAAGACCATCGCCAATGCTCAAAGCAAGGGGATCTACCCCCTCTTTAGCAAGACGGTCGAGGTCGGAGCCAAATACTATGCCGAGAACCAACAGAAGCTGACTGCCATCCTCAGCCAACTGATCGAACGCGGATTGGTCACCCAAGAGGAGAGGCAGGTCCATAATGTCCAGACCGACACCGATATCACCCTGCGCGTTCTGGTCCCAAACTGGGAGCTGCTGAAAAAGAACGGCTACTGGTCTCCTGAAAACCAACAACAGTAACCACTGAGAACCTGAGGTTTGGGCGAGTGCCAGCGATGTGAGTCCAGTCGGGCCGACACCTACGTGACTTTTACGCAGGTGTTTTTTCTTCTTGGTAGTGCCACACGAGATGTCGCGCTATACAAGAACATGGCATCTCCGGATGCCCGAAAGGAAGGTCGCCATGGAAGGTAAGGAGTGCATCAACATCCAAGTCTCGCGCCGTTTTGAGGCGTCATCCGAACGGGTCTTTGACGCTTGGCTGGATCCCCAGAGCGCTGGTCGATGGCTCTTCGCCACCCCTACGGGGCAGATGATTCGGGTTGAGATCGACGGCAGGGTCGGAGGCTCGTTTGTAATCGTGGATCGCCGCCCCGACGGGGATGCGGAGCACTTTGGGGATTACTTAGCGATCGAACGCCCGCGCCGCCTAGTTTTCAGCTTCTCGGTGGACAAGCATTCCCGCGACGGCGATCGCATCAGCGTGGAGATCTCTCCCGTCGGCGACGGTTGCCAGTTGACCCTCACCCACGAGATGGACGCCAAATGGGCGGACTGGGTCAATCAGACGGTGCAGGGGTGGAAGGATATTCTAGAAGGGCTGGCCAAGACACTGTAGTCCCAACGACTTGCGTGACTCATTCTTTCGGAACTTGCATGGCATCGAAGCAGAGTTATTGATGGCTGTGTAAGTGTGGCATGATGAAGCCATGCAAGTTCCTGGAATAGATAGACTACGAATAGGAGGTAGACCGATGAAACGTGTCGCCATCAAAACCGTTGACGCCTTTACCACCGTCCCCTTCGGCGGTGGGCCTGCCGGAGTAGTCACCGATGCCGCGGCGCTCACCACTGATGAGATGCAGACCATCGCCCGTGAGATGAACATCTCGGAGACGGTCTTTGTCGCTCCCCCCACCGACCCGAAAGCCGACTTCCATGTGCGCTTCTTCTCCCCTTCCGATGAGGTCCCCCTGGTGGGGCATGCCACCATCGCCGCCTTCTTTACCCTGGCCAGCGAAGGCCGGATCAAGTTGACCAACGACGAAACCACCGTCCACCAGCAGACCGGTGCGGGTGTGCTGCCGGTCACCATCTTCAGCAAGAACGGTCAGGTCGAGCGCGTGGTTATGACGCAGAACCTACCCATAGTCGAGGATGTGGACGCCACCCGCGAGGAAGTGGCGGAGGCCCTGGGCCTGACCCCTGCCGACCTCGGTGACACGCCGCTGCAACGCTCGTCCACCGGGCTGTTCTGGATGGTTGTCCCTATCCGCACGCTCAAGGCCAGCCAGAACATCGCCCCTGATCTGGCCAAGATCACTGCCATCTCCAAACGCTGCGGCGTGTCTGGGATGGCGACCTTTGCTCAGGAAACAGTCAACCCCGAGGCCACCATTCACACCCGCGTCTTTGGGCCCGCCATCGGCATCCCCGAAGATCCCGCCTGTGGCACAGGCAATGGCGCCATCAGCGGCTATATGTTTAAGTACGGCCTCGTTCCCAAGGGCCCGAAGGTCTCCATCCGTGCCGAACAGGCGCTGGAGATGAAGCGCCCCAGCGATATCTATGTGGAACTGGACACCGATGGCGAAAAGGTCACTCGCGTGCGCGTCGGCGGCCAGGCGGTCACAGTGCTCACGGGTGAGATTGTGTTCTAGCACGGGACACGGAGTCCACGAGTCCACAAGAACACAAGTCCACAAGTTGGAACGACCGTATGGGAACGAACCTAGGGAGAGATTGTCCTTCGCGGACAATCTCTCTTGACATATCATGGCAGCAAATGGATAATAGGGCTATACGACACAAAGGGGTTGTTAATCGCCGGAATTCGTGTTGGGCAGGGCCCAGCGTTCAAGGAGACCTTATCTTTGGTCTGTGTTTGATCACGGGCCTGGTTAGGCTTGCCCTTGAACGACTGACTGTCGCAAGCGTTTCCGGCCGGTGATCAGCGTTTTGTTATCTCCCTTGGGTAGATAATGCAACCGCCGGCTTTATGCTTGGCGGTTTTTCGTTGTCCTCGGCAAGCCAAGAGCAAATATCAAGGAGGAAGAGATATGACCATGCCGACGAAGACCCCCCCGCTGTTTGCTGCGATCCACAATCGGCGCAGCGTCCGCCACTACAAACCCGATCCCATCCCTGAAGCCATCCTGCATCAGATCATGGAGGCGGCCCGCTGGTCGCCGTCCGGAGGAAATGGCCAAGGCTACTGTTTCGGCATCATCACCGATCCCGACAAGCGTCAGGCCCTCGCCCAGGCCGCTGGCAGCCAACTCTGGATCACTGAGGCCCCAGTTGTCATCGCCTGCTGCGCCAAGCTTGGCCAGCCCTGGTATGGCGAGGAGTTCGGCCGCCAGGTCAATGAGCTGCGCTGGGGCGCTGAACTAATGCAGTGGCTGGATACCGCTCCGGACAGGTGGGCCCCATCTCTCCTAATGCAAAACGCCACCGGCTTGATCCCCGGCGAACACATCCAACTAGCAGCCGCGGCGCACGGAATCGGCACCTGCTGGATCGGCTACCTCGATATTGCGCGTGCTGGTGAGATTCTTGGGCTCCCCGAGGACTGGCGCTGCTACTACATCATGCCCATTGGCTATCCGGCTGAAGAGAAGCGGCGACCGAGAAAGCCATTGAGCGAGATCACGTTTGCTGATCACTGGGGAAGCAACTGGTTGCCCGCAGGAAAGTATCCAGAGCTGGCCGAGCTGGTCTCAGTGACGGAATAGGGATAGCATGACTCTTAGGCCGAACAGATCAAGCGGCACCAGCCCAATCGGGGCTGGTGCCGCTTAACGTTTGCACTTGACTACTACTAGTGTGCTCTGGCGTCCTAATGCGTGTTTCATCCCCTGTGACGCTAAGTCTTCAACTTAGGATCAAGCGCATCGCGCAAGCCATCCCCGACCAAGTTCAACGACAGGGCGATACTCGCAATGGTTAGGCCCGGGAAGAGAACTCCGTATATGGAAATCCGCATGAACTCCTTGGCATCAGATAGCATCGACCCGAGCTCGGGTGCCGGCGGCTGCTGCCCTAGGCCAAGGAAGCTAAGCGCTGCTGTGTTCAGGATCTGTGTTGCTACCGACATAGTCGTCTGGACAATCACCGTGCCGCTGGCGTTGGGAAGAATGTGCTTGGCGATGATGTAGTAGGATGGGCAGCCGTAGGATCGTGCGGCTTCAATATACTCCATGTCAACGATGTTGAGTATCGCAGAGCGGACGACGCGGGTAAAGCCGGGGATCTGAGAGATCGTCAGGGCGATGATGAGGTTCCGGACACCCGGACCAAGCGAAGCGGATATGGCGATGGCCAGCAGCAACGTCGGGATGCCCATCAGCATATCCATGATCCTCATGGTGATGTCATCCACCTTGCCACCGTAATAGGCCACCACAGACCCGATCACACAAGCTACAAGGGCTGACGATACCGTAGCCACAAGACCAATGGTAAGGGAAACCCTAGCGCCGAATAGGACCCGAGCGAGGATGTCTCGGCCGAAATCGTCTGTTCCAAAGGGATGCTCGATGGATGGGGCGAGAAATCGCTTGGTGTAGTTCTGCCGGATGGCATCATCTTCGTAGTTGCGTATGACACCTGCGCCGAGCGAAGAGAGCAAGATAATCGAGATCATGACCAATCCCAGCATGGCGAGTTTGCTTTTTTTAAACCGCCGCCAGGTCTCGGCGGTTTTTTTCTGCGTTGTGGCAATGCCCGCATCAGGTTGCAATCTTCTTGCCCCCCCTTGCGTATCTCGCTCTAACCCGGGGATCAATGTAGCCGTACAGAAGATCCACTGCCAGCATGATGACTACATTGAGAACCGCGAGGAACAAGATACAGGCTGTAGTCTGCGGAATGTCCTTTGACCGAATAGATGCGATGGTTAGTGAGCCAAGTCCCGGAATACCAAAAATCGATTCCACGAGCACAGTCCCACCCATTAGGTAGCCAAAGCTGATGCCGACAACGGTGACCACAGGCAGCAGTGCGTTGCGGAGGCAATGCCCGAAGATGACAGTACGCTCGGGAGCCCCTTTCGCTCTAGCAGTGCGAACGTAGTCCTGTCGAATGGTCTCCAGCATATTGGAGCGGGTCAGACGAATGATCGAGGCCGCTGTGCCCAGAGAAAGCGTCATCACCGGCATAATGAAGTGCTTCGGGGTAATCGCGCCCGTAAAGGTGGACGGCAAAATGCCCATCCGCAGCGCAAAGAAGATGACCAACATCAGTGCTAGCCAGAACTGGGGTACTGCGGCAAAAAACAGCGCAACGACGGTGCTCACAAAGTCAACCCAAGAGTACTGCTTCACCGCTGACACAATCCCTATGGGTACCCCGATCAGCACCGCTACACAGATCGAAAGAACACCCAGCCTAAAGGTAATGCCGAAGCGGGCGAAAATTTCGTTAAAGACTGGTTTCTGGGTGCGATAGGAGTTGCCAAAGTCGCCCGTGACCGCATTGACGACATAGCGGGCATATCTGATGAAAAAAGGATCGTTCATCCCTAGCTCTTGGTTTAGCTCGGCAATCTGCTCTTTGGTTGCAGAGGTCCCCAAGATCGCCGTGGCCGGGTCTCCCGGGGTAAAGGACATGATGCTAAACACGATGAAGGATACGCCAAGCAAAACTGGTAGCACAAGCAGCAGTCTTCTGACGATGTATTTAGTCATGGGCTGTTCCTTTCACGCCGATGGTCTGATACAAGAACGGGGCACGGTTTATTGAGTTTTCAACAAACCGCACCCCTGCTGACCACACATCAAATACCTACGATACCCCTATTTCCAGCTCATGTGCTGGACCAATGAGAAGCCATTGTTGTAGGCTCGATCGATGGTAAGGCTCTTGTTATAAGCGCAAGTGACAACACGACGATAGATCGGAATGATCACCGTGTCTTCATACAGCTTTTTCTCGATGACGGAATAGGCCTCTTTGCGCTTCTCTGGATCCAGTATCGATGAGCCCTTGGTAAACGCCTCATCCACGCCGGCATCCTTCAGCCTTGAGAAGTTATAGCCGCCGATGGCGTTGGAGTGAAGGATGGGGCTCCACAGGTCGACATCAGGATCAACGGTCTGAACGATGGTGGACAGGGCAAACTTGCCGCTCTTCATGTCCGTAACCCAGGTGTTGGCTTCCAATAGCTCCACAGAGATGTTAATGCCAGCCTTCTTCAGCTGCTCTTGGTAGACGATACCGATCTTCTTGTAGTTCTCATAACCGACCTTAAAGGAGATCGTCTCGCCCTTGTAGCTCGTCTTGGCCAAGTATTCCTTCGCCTTTTCGAGGTTGGTTTCGGGGACGCTGTACTTGCCAGAGAAGCCCACGGTTTGCTTATCATAGAGATAAGAGGACTTCTCGGCAACGCCGTCCATACCGAACTGGACGATCTCGTCGCGATTGGTTGCGTAGGCAAGGGCTTTGCGGAAGTTGGGGTCGCTGATGAATGGGGCTTCGAGGTTCATGACGATATAGCCGCTACCCATGGTGGGGTTGAGATCCAGCTTCAGCTTGCCATCCTTCTTGATCTGCGGCACTGCGACCGAAGGAATGGTATAGGTCAGGTCGATCTCGCCTGTCTGTGTGGCGATCAGAGCGGTCTCGGGGTTGGTGAGAACCACATACTGAGCTTCCTTGATCTGCGGCTTCTGACCATGGTAGCCATCGAATCTCTCCAGAACGGCCTTGGCGCCCGCATCCCATTGTTTGAACTTGTACGGTCCGGTGCCAATGGGCTTGAGGGAGACTTGGTCGCCCGCGTCTTTGACAGCCTTCTCATTCATAATGCAGACTGTGGATGCGACCGCGTTGAGGAACGGCACGTAAGGATCCTTTAAGGTAATCTTGACCGTAAGGTCATCGACAGCTTCCGTGCTCACAATGGGCTTAGTGTAGTTGGCCATCTGGCTGGATGTCTTGGCCCTGTTCATCGAGAACACGACATCCTTCGCCGTCAGGGTTTCACCGTTGTGGAACTTGACTCCACTCTTGAGTTTGAAGGTGTATACCTTGCCATCTGCGCTCACCTGATAATCGGTAGCAAGGACTTTCTCAAAGGTTCCGTTGTAGTATCTAAGCAGCGTATCGAAGATGTCGGTGTAGACCACTTTGTCCAGCGTCATGCCGCTGTTGTAAGGGTCAAAGGACTTGAAGTCAGAGTAGACCGCCAGCTTGAGTGTGTCTTTGGGCTGGGTGGTGGCGGCCGGGGTGTTGGGAGTTGCCGCAGGCTGCTGCTGACATCCGGTAACTGCAAACAGAACAAAAACCAGTGCCAGTAGGGTGATCAAAGGCTTTCTGAATCTGTACATTTCGTTCCTCCCCTTCTCCTGTTAATCAACAAGAATGCAAGCGACTTGGTGGTTCTCCGATGCGTTTCTCAGCGGTATGTTCTCTCCCATGCACCTCTCGGTCACGTGGCTGCATCGAGAGGCGAATCGGCAACCTGGGGGTGGGTCAATCGGGCTGGTGATCTCCCCTTTGATGCTCCTGCGCTTGAACCCGGGCTCTCTTAAGCGGGGGACCGGGATAGCGTCCAACAGGGCTTTTGTGTACGGGTGCAGCGGATTGGCGAAAAGCTCTTCGCTGGTGGCTTTTTCAATGCACTGCCCCAGATACATCACCATGATCTCATTGGAGATGTGCTTCACGACCGATAGGTTATGGGTGATAAACATATAGGTGAGGCCCAACTTTTCTTGCAGGTCCATCATGAGATTCAGGATTTGCGCCTGAATAGACACGTCAAGCGCAGAGACAGGCTCATCGCAAACGATGAAGGTGGGGTTTAGGGCAAGGGCCCTGGCGACACCGACTCTTTGGCGTCGGCCGCCATCCAACTCATGGGGGTAGGAGTTGTTCAACCGTGGCGCAAGACCTACAGTATCCATCAGCTCAATAACCCGGGTATCAGCCTCCTTTGCAGTTGGGTATATTCTGTTGATCATCATGGGCTCGCGGATGATCTCACTGACCGTCATCCTCGGATTCAGTGATGCGTAGGGATCCTGAAAGATGATCTGCATCTTCCTATGCATCTGCAGGGCCTGCTTTTTGCCCAGTTTCAGGACATTCTCGCCTTCAAAGAGGATCTCTCCATCGTCAGGCTCGAGCAGCCGGATGACAGTCCGGCCCAGCGTGGACTTCCCACAGCCAGATTCGCCGACGACGCCCATGGTCTTGCCCTGTAGTATGGAGAGGCTGATATCATCCACGGCATGTACGTCCCCCGAAGGGGTGCGAAAGTACTTCTTCAAGTTGCGCGTTTCCAGCAATGGTCCTAAGCTGCTCATCGTATCAGATCCCCTCTCGATCTTTCGATCCAGCCGATCCGCTAACGTCGGCTCTAGTGGAAGAGGTGGCAGACAATGCTGTGGGATTCTTCTGTGTAAACCGGTGGCTTGGTGTGCTTACAGATATCCATGCACTGCGGGCATCTGGGGTGGAATTTGCATCCCTTGGGCAGGCGAGTGGGGTCCGGCATCAGACCTTCAATCGGGGTCAA
>CAZINL010000013.1:27233-28850 GCA_964540595.1 uncultured Clostridia bacterium | reverse complement strand
GAACTCACCGGCGACCATCATGATCACCGGCAGCCGGGGCGGGGTGGCACCGGCGAACCAGGCCGGCGGTAGGTAGATGTACTCGCTGCGATGAGCGAATCCGCTTGCCTGCGAACCGATGTCGACCTGCACCAGTTTGCCGTTAGGCTGCATCGTGTTGCGCAGCCTGGGCAGCGCTGCGGCGTCGATCTGGTTCGGCAGCGGTCCGGCCGTCAGCGCACCCCAGGCGGTCTGCACGCTCGGGTAGTACCCCACCCACTGGTTCAGCGCGATCAGCGTCGAGAGCAGCGTCAGCGGCACCGCGGCTACCGACAACCCCCGCCGCCACCAGGTGGCACCACGCCAGCCGACGACGAGGCGATCGAGATGCGGCCCTGGGTGATCAGTACCATCCCTCTCTACGCTGACAATGCGGTGGAGCTACTGGCGGCCTGCCGAGGACGCTCGATCCTGGCACCAGGCGTCATCCTCGGTGCGGACCTAGTCTTTGGCGCTCACGTCCTCGAACTCGCCGTCAGCATGGTCAGCCAGGGGCAGATACTGCCCTCACTCAAACGCTCGCCATTCTTAGGCCATTACGCCGTCTGGGAGCCACTCTTTCTCGCCACCGCTGATCAGAACAGACACCAACTGGCCAATGCCCTGCCCGATCTCTGCCGCTGTATCAACAACAATCCTGAAGGTGCCCCCTCCACCCCAGCCTTGAGCATAGTCACGGATTGGGTCACAGTCCTGGTCGACGGTCTGGTCCGCATGGGAGCCCAGTCGGTCAGCTCCAAGGCTCATTCGAGTGGGAAAAGCGGTCTGCTGCGGCGGCCGACCACTATTCATGATATCTGGCTGAAACTCTTAGGCACTCCCTTTGCGTTCTTTCAACTGACTGAGGACAAGAAGCCTGCGCTGGACTCGCTGCTCAAGGATGTGCAGGAATGGCAGCGCAAAGTCGCTCGATTGGCCGATGCGCCGTTTCGCCTCTGCTTCCACCTGCAGGAGCCAGAACACGCCGAGGGCGACGATGACGGCTCTCCAGCTGAGGGCCAGACGGAGCCCGAGGACAAGCCTTGGACGGTCAGCTATCTGCTCCAGGCCAAACACGATCCCAGCCTGCTGCTCCCCGTCGCCGAGCTCTGGCAGGCCTCGGCCCAGATGAAGAAGCTCTTTGCCAGTCTTGGCGTCTCTGCCCCGGAGCTTCTGCTCTCAGCCCTCGGTCAGGCTGCCTCGCTCTGCCCGCAGGTGGAAGAGAGTTTGCGGAGCCCAACGCCAGCTGGTTTCACCCTGGATACCGAGCAAGCTTTTACGTTCTTGCAGGCCACCGCACCACTGCTGGCCCAGGCCGGCTTTGGCCTTATGCTGCCCAATTGGTGGAGCGGACGCAGCCGCAAGCGGCTGAGCGCACGCGGCCGCGTAGCCACACCCCCCATGAGCGCGGGCGGCATGCTTAGCTTGGATCAACTGATCCAGGTCGACTGGCAGGTGGCGCTGGGAGACGAACTCCTCTCCATGGAGGAGCTCCGCTCCCTGGCCGAGCTGAAGGCACCACTGGTCAACCTGCGTGGGCAATGGGTCGAGGTCAACCCGCGCGAGATCCAGACCATGCTCAAAGAATGGCAGAAGAAA
>CAZINL010000013.1:14516-27223 GCA_964540595.1 uncultured Clostridia bacterium | reverse complement strand
GTTCACGGCCAGGGACCTAGTGCGGCTGTCGCTGGGTGCGAGCGAAAGCCCTGTGGGGCTGCCGCTAGCAGGAGTAGAGGCCAGCGGCTGGATCGGCGACCTGCTCGATCAGCTGGATGGCAAGGTGCCCTTCACCATGGAGACGATACCGTCAGGTCTGCGGGCTACCCTGCGCCCGTATCAGGAGCGCGGTTACTCATGGTTGGCTTTCCTGCGCCGCTGGGGACTGGGGGCCTGTCTGGCCGATGACATGGGGCTCGGCAAGACCATCCAAACCTTGACGTTGCTCGAACAGCAGCGCACCGCTGGCGAGACGCGCCCGGTGCTCTTGGTCTGCCCCACCTCGCTAGTCGGCAACTGGCAGCGGGAGAGCCGCCGCTTTACACCCGACTTGGCGGTCATGGTTCACCATGGCCAGTCGCGTCTACGAGGAGAGGCCTTTAGCGAGGCCGCCAAGGCCCACCATCTGATCGTCACCAGTTACGCGCTTGTAGGCCGCGACCTTGAGCAGTTGCAGGGCATTTCCTGGGCTGGAGTGATCCTCGATGAGGCTCAGAATATCAAGAACCCTGCTACCAAACAGGCCCAGGCTGCTCGCAGCATCCGGGCTGACTACCGCATCGCGCTCACTGGCACCCCGGTGGAGAACAATGTCGGCGACCTGTGGTCACTGATGGAGTTTCTCAATCCCGGCCTGCTGGGCAACCAAGCCGATTTCAAGCGCGACTTCTTCATCCCCATCCAGGTGCAACGCGATCCCGATGCGACGGCAAAGCTGCACCAGCTGACCGGACCCTTCGTCCTGCGCCGTCTAAAGACGGACAAGACCATCATCCAGGACCTGCCCGACAAGATTGAGAGCAAGGCATTCTGCCCCTTGACCAAGGAGCAGGCCTCGCTCTACGCCGCCGTGGTCAAGAATCTCGAGGAGCGGCTCGATGAGGCCGAAGGGATCGAGCGCAGCGGGTTGATCCTAGCGACCCTAACCAAGCTGAAGCAAGTCTGTAATCATCCAGCACAGTTCTTAGGTGATCGCTCGCTGATCGGTGGGCGCTCCGGCAAGCTAGCGCGTCTGGTAGAGATGTGCGAGGAATTGCTCAGCGTGGGTGACAAGGCGCTGATCTTTACCCAGTTTGCCGAGATGGGCGAGATCCTGCGCCAGCATCTGATCGAGCAACTGGGCCGTGAGGTGCTCTTCCTGCATGGCGGGACCAGTAAGAAAGACCGTGACGCCATGGTGGAGAGCTTCCAGAGCGTCGATGGCCCGCCGCTCTTCGTGCTCTCGCTCAAAGCGGGTGGTACCGGGCTGAACCTCACCCAGGCTAACCATGTCTTTCATTTCGATCGCTGGTGGAACCCGGCGGTGGAGAACCAGGCCACCGACCGCGCCTTCCGCATCGGCCAGCAGAAGAACGTCCAAGTGCACAAGTTCGTCTGCCAAGGCACCTTGGAGGAGCGGATCGACCAGATCATCGAGCAGAAGCGCAGCCTCGCCGCCGACATCGTTGGCACCGGCGAGGGCTGGCTGACCACTCTCTCGACCGCTGAACTGAAGGATATCTTTGCGCTGAGCCGCGAGGCCCTAGAGGGTTAATTGGAGGAATAGGATGTCACGCTACGATGGCTATGATGACTACGGTTTCCCTCGCTATCACAGTCGGCGACCGCGCCAGGTCACTGGCGGGATCAAGGCCCAGGGAGGCAAGAACCTAGGCGGTGCCAACTGGTGGGCCAAGCGCTGGGTCGAGGTGCTGGAGCAGTATGCTCAAGAGGAGTATGAGGTCGGTGCGCGCCTCAAGCGCGGCCAGAGCTACGCCAAAAAGGGTCAGGTCGTCGCGCTGGAGATCGGCCGCGGCAAGGTGACCGCATCTGTGCAAGGCTCCAGGGCTGCGCCGTACAAAGTGGTCATCCGCGTCGACACGCTGGATCGTGAAGACTGGAAGCGCATCATTACGCGTCTCGCCAGTCAGCCACTACATATGGCCAAGCTGTTGGCCGGCGATATGCCGGCTGAGATCGAGGAAGCATTTGATGCCGAAGCTCTGCCCTTCTTCCCCTACGACTATCATGAGCTGGACGTCCGCTGCGGCTGCCAAGACTGGGTCAGCCCCTGCAAGCATATCGCCGCTGTCCTTTACCTACTCGGCGAGGAGATCGACCGCGATCCCTTCCTGATCTTCAAGCTGCGTGGGATGGAGCGCGAGAAGCTAATGGCCGAGCTGGGCAAGGTCGCTACCGGCGGCAAGCGCCGCCGCAGCAAGACCGACCTGCCGTCTGCCAGTGAGACGGCCAGCGAGCAATCGCTCTCCACCGATCTCGAACGTTTCTGGGGAGGCGCCAAGCTGTCACCGCTGATCGCCGAGCCCTCGCCTCCCCCTGCCTACAAAGCCGGGCTGCTGAAGCAGCTAGGCAACTTCCCCACCTGGCGGGGCGAGCAGCCGCTCTTCCCCACCCTCGAACCGCTCTACGCCCAGGCTGCCGCCGCAGCGATGGAGATTCTGGCGCGGGAGAACAAGACGAATGTGGACGAGAACGAACCAAGCGAGTGAAACATTGAAGTCCGGGGTCAGACCCCGGACTTCAATGTTTCACTATACCGGTGTGACTTCACGGACGAAGAAGACCGCATCGGCTTGGTCGGCGATGGCCGCACGAAAAGGAATTCCGTAGATCCCCACGATTTGCTGCTCGGTAGAGAGCAACCTAGCACGGGGGTCCGATGATCTGGTCGGGAGAACAAAGGCACTGCCTAATGTAGAGAGGACAGCATTGAGGCTACCTGGTACGCTCTTGTACTCATTAGAGAGCCAACTATAGGGCTGAGCACTGCGCCCCTGCTCCCAGAGCATCCAGATCGCGAAGACCTGGTCGGGGAAGCGCCGATGCAGATACGTACCCAACGATGGCACTAGACCCCCGCCTGGAGGAGCCCCACCTTGCCCTTTGATGGCAGCGCTGTCTTTCGCCAGATGCCGATTGTGACCCATTAGTACCACCTTATCACCGGGGCCAAGACGATCCAGCAGTTGCGCCACTTGGCGCTGCATCGACTGCTCTCGCTGCGCCATGCCCTGGTTGAGGACAGCCCAGTCAGTGGCCGGGTTGGCGACGTACGTGAACTCCAAGCCGTCGCGCAACAGTGAGATCCGGTGTTCGAGTTTCTCAGCCCTCACGGCACCCAAATCATCGAGCAACTCCGCACGCTGCGCGGTGATCAACCGGCGCAGACCGTCGATACGCTCGATCTCCTCTGGCAGCGTCTCTCTCGGGACGAGTGCCAGTCGCTGCTGTAACTCTACCACCAATCGGGTCTGCGGGCAGGAACTAAGCAGATCATGGAGCTCTTCGTAAGCGCCTCCGAAGGTACCATCTAGATCGAAGCCAAAGAAATCTAGTGCCCTATGCTCTGCAGCTAGGTTAGAGTTCAGCTCTCGTAATCCCTGTGCTAGACGGATCTGACTAGCCGCAAAGCCCTCGACCGGATAGTTCTGCCATGTGTCTTTGAGGATGCCCGTTGGTCGGTCATCGCGATCGGTGCGAACACCACCACGATAACCGTAGGTCGACACTCGCTGCAGCTGAGACTCATCTCCCGTCTGCAAGTAGCGGTTGACCCGTAGACCATCCGCCCAGCTGAGTTCCTCGCCGATAAAGCGCCAGCCGCGCGAGATCAGATAACGCAAGAGCAGCAGGCGATACTCGTTCTTCTCGCGCACCCAATGATCCTCTTCCCCCAGATAAACGATACGCTTGCCCTTCAGTAGTTGGTCGAGAGACGACAACGCCTCGATGTCAGCGTTCGCCAAGTCAGATGGATTCAGCGCAATCGCGTGCTCGCGTGCCCATTCGACCAAGGCCGCCATCTGCTCTCGTCTCGGCCGACGCAGATAGCCGACGAGCTTATCCAGGGCAGACCACATCCCCATCAGTCCCCTTTCGTCTACACACAGTCCCTTAGGACCAGTATAGCACCACGGACAGCGATGGTGACCTCTGCCAGCGAATCCGAACAGATGGGGTCTGACCCCATCTGTTCGGATTCGCTGTATTGGCGCGGCAAGCCCGGCAGGTCTTCCTGCCGGGCTTGCCTTAGAGGGATGAAAGCAAGGTGCTACTGATTCATCTTCGCCTTCAGTTCATCGGCGGTGATGCCAAGTTCCTTCGCCATTTTGGCCATCTTCTCGATGGCGCGTTCCTTGAGCTCAGCCTTGGCCTGATCGAGGGTTATCCCCTTCTCCTTGGCATATTGCTCCAAGCGAGCCTGACGCTCGGCCTTCCACTCGGCCTCACGCTCGGTCTTCAGCTTCGCCTTGTACTGCTCCACCGTCATACCGGCTTTCTTGGCCTCGTCGGCAAGCTTCTGCTCCATCTGAGCACGGCGCTCCTGCTTCAGCTGTTCGACCGTGATGCCGCGCTGCTTAGCGATCTCCTCTAGCTTCTTACCACCGCCGCGGGGGCCTGGGCGCTCAATGTTGTCCATGATGGCTGGCTTGCCCTGAAGATCCGCCATGACGGTCGGCATGGGAAGGTTGGCAGCAAGGGTAGGAACGGAGAGTGCTACGACCAATGCTCCACCAGCGATCGCCCTGATTGCTTTGTTCTGCATTCTTTCACCACCTCCGCTCTTAGTATGTGTCCGGATTCCAGCTTCGCGGCCGATTGGGTCAAATTGGCTATGAACAAAGTGTGAACTTAGGAACCTAAGATGCTAGACCATCGGGAACGTACTGCCAGACTTAGTCGTCCAATCAGTAACAGGAGGCGATCGAATGAACTGCTATGGTAAACGATACAAACTAACGAGCCGATCCGTGACCATCATTATCGGCCTGCTCTTAGCATCGCTAAGCTTAGGCGGGTGTGGGCAGGTATCGGCACGCGAGATGCGCGAAGCCACAGCCAACGTGGACAAGAAACTTGTGTCCACGGGGACCAACGCCTTCGCCTTTGATCTCTATGGCGAGCAGGTCAAGAAGGATGGGCAGAAGAACCTGATGATCTCCCCCACCAGCATCGCCATGGCACTCGCCATGACCATAAACGGTGCGGCCGGTGAGACCGAACAGGCCATGGCCAAGGTGCTGCATCATGAGGGTATGAGCTTGGATGAGCTCAATCAAGCTTACGAGACTCTGCGCATCTCACTCACCAACCCCGACCCGAAGGTGGAACTGAGCATCGCCAACTCGATCTGGATGCATCAAGGGGTGAAGTTCGAGCCCGACTTCGTCAAGCGTACCGAGAAAGCTTTCGCCGCGGAGGTGGCAGAACTAGACTACTTCAGCCCCAGCAGCGTTAAGCGGGTCAACGATTGGGTCAGCAAACAGACACGGGGCAAGATCGACAAAATCCTTGAGAAGATGGAAGGCGTGTTGACCCTGGTCAACGCTATCTACTTCAACGGTGAGTGGAGTACGCCATTTAAGCAGGAAGAGACCCAGGAACGGCCTTTCCATCTCCTCGATGGCAGCGAGAAGCAGCACCCGATGATGTCACGCACCAGCTCGTTCCGTTACTACGAGGACCCCAAGCTGCAGGCGATCCGCCTACCTTACGGCAGTGGGCGCATGGCCATGTATGTGCTTCTGCCAAGCAGTGAGTCTAGCCTCGTTGAGCTACAAGATCATCTAGATGCAGCAAGTTGGGAGTCGCTCCTCACACAGATGAACAGCCGTCGCGGTACCATCGTTCTGCCACGCTTTCAGTTTGAGTATGACGATGATCTCAAGGAGACGCTTGAGGGCTTGGGCATGGCGATGGCTTTTGATCCTGACCGGGCGGATTTCAGCCGCGCGCGGAAGTCCGAGGCGGGAGAGCGCCTCTACATCAGCAAGGTGATCCACAAGACCATGATTGAAGTCAACGAGCGCGGCACTGAGGCCGCTGCCGCTACCGCTGTGGTCGTAACACCGACCAGCGCTCCAATGAATCCAGAGCAGCCCTTCAAGATGGTGGTCGATCGCCCCTTCCTCTTCGCCATCCGCGATGACCACACTGGCGCGATCCTTTTCCTCGGATCGGTGGTCAACCCCCAATAGCGCCAACAGCAAATAGGGAGCAGGATGCCGAACAAGCATCCAGCTCCCTATAATCTCAGACCTGTGGCCGACGAACCATCGTGGCAGGGCGGGCGAACTGACCTTGCTTGCGGACTATAGTGCAGATGCTGGCTAGCCAGACCCACGGGCACTGGCAATCCAGGTTATCCACTTGTCCGCCTGAGCACGCCACCAGGACCTTGATCACTGTCTCCATCGTTTTGGCCGCCAATAGGGTGAACGCGACTATCATCGCGACCACCGCCCAAGCTCTCAGGAAGGCCATGCCGATTAGCATCTTTCATATCCCCCTCATTATTTGTTCCTTATTTCACTAACTGTATTATACACTATTTTGGGAAAGATAGTGAAATATTTCTCGAATGAACCGGTGGGATTTGGTATTTCTCAACATTCCTGCCAACCAAGGCGGCCGTGTAATAAAAAAGACCGCCCGCAGGCGGTTCTATTGGTTGGCGGGGCTGGCCGTGCAGCTCACTTGGCGAAACACCTGAATACTACCAGCGAATTGGCCAAAGACGGAGAGCGATCTGGCCTCGTTGGGGTACACGATGGTAACCGATCCGGTCCAGACCCCATTGTCATCACTGGCAGCGCTGAGGAATAGTTGACAGTTGTTCACCGGGGTGAGGTCATCTTCCTGAACCGAGACCTGGTCAAAGGCAGCCCCTGCTCCCCGGCTGATCCAATCGTCCACCACTTTGACCATGGTGGCTGAATAAGAGGAGAACCCATAATGGTGCTGACCACCATCGGCGAATGTGGTCAGGCGGCCAGTAATCCAGCCGGAAGCTGCCCCACGTAAGCACCAGAGCATGGAGTCAAAGTTAAGCTGGGCGTCGGTGCTGTTATATGTCCCGTTGATGATCGCATCGGGCGGAATGGTCGGCATATGAACTCCTCCCTCATAGTCGGCTGATTCAGTATATGAGAGCAGCCGCCAAGGGGTGCCGCGTCATATCGACGGTTGATAAAGACGTTAGGGCCGCCACTTTCAGCGGTCCTAACGTCTTCTCCATGGCCACAAATGGGTCTGCGTCTTAGCGCCCAAAGCTTTCAACGATCTGCTGTAACTTCCGCGCTGCAGCAGGTGAGAGACCAAATGTAGGCAGATCCTTTTCCAGTTCCGCCTGACTGCCGTAGCCGCCTACATAACCGTTCAGCCGCGCAACCTCGTGAGAGCCGATCAACTGCTCGACGGTGGCATAATGCCGCTCCAGCTCGGCCATGATCTGATCCTCGCGCCGGAGATAGTACTTCTGGTGGTAGCCTTCCGCCAGATAGAACCGGTCCGCTGGCTTTACTTCGGTGTAGACATGACCCCGCAGTAGGCTGCGAAGTAACGACGGCTTCGTCTGTTCGCGCGGCATTGCCGCATCATCTCCCGCTTCGAGCGCTGCTTTCCGAGCCTTGGCCAGCCGCTCCTGTTCGGGAGTGTGACAGAGAACCAGCGACATGTACTGCCGAGAGTATGGCGGGTTAAACGGATTGTGGGCCTGCCAGAATAGGTCGAGCAGTTGCTCGTATGAGACCTGATTCGGATCATAGTCCATCTCCACGCACTCGGTATGGTCTCCCAGCTTACGGTAGGTCGGGTCTGCAGTAGTTCCTCCCGCATAGCCAACTCGGGTGCGCAGCACGCCTGGAATCATGCCGAACTCGGCATCAGGCCCCCAGAATCACCCTAGACCAAAGGTCGCGGTCTGGATCTGAGCTTCGCTGGTCATGTGGCACCTCCTTCATCTTGTCGACGGATCATCTTCTAGTTTGCCTCGTAGACAGCATACTCAAGCAGCGCGTTCTGTCCCCCCAACGGCTAGGTTGTGGTGGCGGTAGTCGTTATCGGGGCGACGGCCAAACTAGTCTTGCGGGAGATGCCGAGACTGAAGATTAAGGCTATGTTCGCAATAATTGTTGAAAAGGTTTGTGATACAACGACGATTGGTAGTTGCCTGGGCAGATCACGAGTTAAAAACGAAAGAGGACAGCCAAATGCTGTCCTCAGGTCATTCTTATTGTGCCGTCCCGTCGCTGAAAGGACTACAAACCAATACCGAAATCGGGGTGGATATACCGCGTCCTGTAATTTGACAACACGCTCACGGCACAGATATCAGCTCTTCGACCTTGAGATTTCGTGCTTCCACCCCAAACCAATTAGGCATAATGACATAGCCAATTCGGTCAAAATGACCAGCCATATCAAAGGCCTGACTGCTGATATGGGGTTTGTAGCCCCAATTCCGCCATGTCCTCTAGCGTACACAAAGAAGAACTCATACGATACTATTACTCCTATTAGTTGAGTGCATGTCGCGGTTAGTAGTCTTACTCCAGCCCTGAGCATAGTGACCTCCTCTAAGAACCTTATTGTGAGTTCGTGAGTGGAGCGCTTGGAAAAGAACGTGTCCTCTTAGGTTGTCCTAGCCCTTGTAATAGGGTCATAGGATATCGCGCTCAAGCGTAAGGGGTAGCCCTAGATAACGATAACTAATGGTGCAAGTCGTTCCAGTTGTAACATCTTCTTGTCTATCAAACCGATAAAAAGTTATGAGGCGATATCGAACTGCTCCAGAGTAGTATGAAGGCTCGGTAGGGGGAGTTCTGAACTTACCAATTGAAACAAGGGCATACTCATCTGGTAATTTGGGATTTGCTCCTCTGAGCAGGGGGGTGTACGTATCAACCACCCCCTGTGTCCAAACAGGATTGCCACCTCTCGTTCCAGAGATTTTAACATCCGTGATGTTCACAGGGAAAACTCAGAAGTTCTCCAACGTCCAATCCACATACATCTCTTTGGCGGGGATCCGAGACTCTGGCCCCACCATTCCGTATTCATTGATTCGCAGTGGCGGGTGAGAGTATAGGTAGAAGATTAGGCCACCAACAATGGTGACCAAAGTCATCGATACCCAGAACAGCCTGTTTCTTATGACTCTGTGTCCCAGGAAAATGTCATACAAATCACATCCTTTCTATATCAGACGAATATGTGATATAAAATGTTACCATAATCATCCAACAGCATTTAGTGTTGCACGTGCCGTGAACATCCTAGGATTGCCCATGAAGGTACATGCATCGGCCAAGAGTCGCATTGCGCAGGAAGTAAGTCTCATTGCTCTCTGTAACACCTGACAAGACGGGCTTAGGGAGACTGTCCAAGAGCCAAGCGTCGATGCCGCCACCTGAAAGCCGTGGATACATGAATGTTGAGCCGTGTGGCTGTCTCTCTAATAGAAAGGCTTTCAAGCAGACAAACAGCCATGTCTGCCCACGTGTCCTAGTGTTTGGAGTAGCAGTAGGGGTTAGGCTTGGGTCATTAAAGGTCTTGTTGCAGCTTCGGCATTTGTAGCGTTGCTTTCCGTCACGCTTGCCCCAACGATAGATTTTGGTATGACCACAGTGAGGGCCGACCAGTCCTCTGGAAAATCTTTTTTCGCTGATCTCCGCTAAGGGGGTTTGAGCGCCGATCTCATAGCCTCAATCCAAGGCATGAAGAGCAAATACAGGCGCTTCTGCTCTATTCTGGACAAGCCCAAAATGGATTGACGCAGAGAGAAAACTGCGGATGCCATGCGGATCGGTCCTCCTGAAAGTGGGTTTGATGTACACTATGCCACGATTTCTCCACATTTGTCACGAACATAGCCAAGACTAAGGATCCGAGCCCAGCTTGGAGATAAGGCCTTCTACATGATCGCTCCGGCTGACCCGAATTCGGCTCCAGAGATAGGGATCATCATCTACCCCCACCCTGCCATACTCCGTGGTGACGGCCGCTAGATAGCCTGCTTCTTGCACGAGCGCGAGAACGGTTGCATCATACTGACCCGCGGGATAGCAGAAGGAGGCAACCGTAATACTCAGCCTCTCCTCGAGGGTGGATTTGGACCCCTGCACCTGCTTTAGAAGCTCGTCTCGCGCAAGAAAGGTTAAGTCAGCATGGGTCTGACTGTGGGAGCCAACCTCAAACCCTGCCTCTACCATCTCGAGCAAGTGTCCCCAGTCCAGCCGGTTATGCCACCCGACATGCCCGCTTTCGATGAAGAGAGTGGCGGTCATGCCTCGCTCGCTGAGACGTGGGAAAGCCTCAGTGTATACGCTCAGATAACCGTCGTCAAATGTTAGGACGATGGGTTTCTCCGGCAGGGGGTTGCCTTTGATTCGATGGTCGTAGAGCTGCCGCAACGTGACCGTATGGTAACCCTCAGCTTTCAGGTAATCCAGCTGCCCGACGAAGTCGTCAATGGCCAGGTAGAGCTCATTGGGGCCATCACCTAGTTCGTGATACATCAGGACCGGGACTGGGGCAGCCTGAATGGTCGGCGCGGGAGGATCACCCGGGGTTTGCTGCGTAGGGTCTGTATGCGTGGCGGGGGCAACAGAGTCCGCAGCCGATGCCACGGGGTGTACTAAGGAACTGGCAGGAAGGGCCGATGCGACCGACGCTAGCACGGCGGGACCGCTGAGGCTAGCGGATGGAGCTGCTAGCTGCTGTCCATTGAGCAGTAGGACGGATAGGAGTAGGGTGATTATCTCCGCGCGCATCAGAGACAGCCTCCAATCAACCTTTCAGTGTGCCCATCAAGATAGGTCACTAGAGAATATGTAATCTTCTACTCAACCTAGACTAGCTCTGTACATGAAAAGGACCGCTGCCACAAAGCAGCGGTCAAGATGATGCAGCTAGATGAAGTCGCTCTTGATCTTCTTCAGCTCAGACAGGTAGAAGACCGGGCCATCCTTGCAGATGTAGTGTTCGTCCAGATTGCACCGACCGCACTTGCCCACACCGCACTTCATCTTGTACTCGAGTGTGGTGACAATCTGCTCCGGCTGGAAACCGAGTCCCTCTAAGGTCTGCAGGACGTATTTGATCATGATCGGCGGGCCGCAGGTAATACCGATGGTGTTGTCCGGGTTCGGATCGAGCTGCTGCAGATACTGGGGGACAAAACCTACGAAGCCGTCCCAATCTGGGTGTGGCGTGTCTACAGCCAGATCGACCTGAAAATCGCCCGCATCCGGCCAGGTGCCTTGGATATCCCGCGCAAACAGCAGGTCGTCTTTAGAACGAGCGCCATAGACCAGCTGGAACATGCCCGGGTATTGATCGCGATGGTCCAGTGTATATTGGATCAGGGAACGCAGTGGGGCCAGCCCGATTCCCCCGCCGATAAAGAGCAGGTTCTTCCCTTTCAGGTCCTCGACCGGAAAACCATTGCCATAGGGACCGCGAAGTCCGACCTCATCGCCGACCTCTAGCTGGTGGAGAGCTTCGGTCAGCTTGCCCACTCGTTTGATGCTAAACTCTAGGTAATCGCGGTCAGGCGGTGAGGTGATCGAGAACAGAGCCTCCCCAATCCCAAGCAGCGATAGCATGGCGCACTGACCTGGCAAATGCTGAAGCGGAGATTGCGGCTGGAGCTGAAAGGTCTTGACATCGCTGCTCTCGGTGATGATCTTGGTCACCGTAGCGTCCACCGGCAACAAAGGGTTAAGACACATGGATATCCCCTCCAATCTCCTGCAGGATGCGGCCGATGGATATCCCCACCGGGCAGAGCTCAGCACACCGGCCGCACCCGACACAGCCAAGCTCGCCTTGTTTCTTCACAAAGTAGTTTAGCTTATGGAAAAAGCGATTGCGCAGACGGTCTTTGCTGGTCGGCCGTGGATTGTGCCCGCCCGCCATATTGGTGAAGTTGGCGAACATACAGGAGTCCCAGGTGCGATAGCGGACCCCCTGGTCCTTGCGACTAAAGTCGCGGATGTCGTAGCAGTGACAAGTCGGGCAGTAGTAGGTACAGGCGCCACAGCCCATGCAGGTCATGGCCAGTCTGTCCCACAGCCGCGAGTCAAACAGTTCGTCCATGCGGCTTTGCACCTGTTCCGGTGAGAGAATCGCTACTGGCTCCTCTGCGACAGGTAGTGGCAAGGGATCAGCCGCCATGAAGTTCCCCACGGAGAGCAATTGGTTCACCAACTGCTCTCCTTTGGCGCTCTGGGCGGTGAGGTAGACCTCGTGCTGGTTCTCTCGCGTCATCACCAGGTCGGCGGTCGGTGCCATAGGCGAGATGCCAAACTCGCGGCAGCGACAGTGCTCACCCAGCTCAGGACAGGTGACGGCGATGGTGATGGTCTTGTCGCGCTTCTCCTGATACAGGCTGTCGACGGGCTGGGCCAGGAAGACCTTGTCGATCAGCTCGACACTCTTGAGATCACAGGGTTTAGCCCCGAGGATGATCTGCGGTCGCGTCGCTTCGGGTGTGTCCTGTGTGATCTGCCTCCCCTGACGGGTGAACTTGACATAGACCTCTGAGTCGGGGAAGAAGAGGGACTTGATGGAGCCGACGGTGGGCTTGTTGTCAAATGTGATGGCCTCGACCGCCTGCCGCTGTTCATCGGTCATATGGTCGAGCGGTCGAAAGCCTGTTACTCCGTCCTCCTGGGTGGGTGCAAAGATCCGATAGTGGTCCTGTAGTTGAGCACAGGCGGCCAGCACCCCTGCGAAAGACGGTGTCTTGATGGTCTTGGCCACTACTTACCACCCTTTCCGAAGAAGTCTGGCTCACTTGAATGGGCATGCGACAGTGGGGTGGGTAGTTCATCGACGCCAGCTGTGTAGCGGCCATAGAACTT
>CAZINL010000013.1:8639-14506 GCA_964540595.1 uncultured Clostridia bacterium | reverse complement strand
CTTGTCCAGTTCCCCTTGCAGTTTCTTGTGCAAGAGGTGCAAGGGGATCCCCTCTGGGCAGACGCGCGAGCACTCGCCACAGCCAACACATCGATCAGAGACGTGGAAGGCCCGGATGATATGGTAGAACTGGTGCTGAGCCAGTTGGTCCTTGGCGGCATCAAGGTAGTCAGGGTTCTCCCGGTCAAATAGGCAGACACGGCAGGTACAGACCGGACAGGCGTTCCGGCAGGCGTAGCAGCGTCGGCAGCGGTTGAGCTGGCGTTTCCAGTTTTCATACCGCTCATCTTCTGACATCTGCTCGATCCTGCTGATCTCCGCGGAGAGCTCCTGATCGGTCGCGGCTTTGCCCTTCTTTGGTGCATTGGGATCTGCTAGCAGGGCGTCCACCTCTTCCGCTGGCGGGGCTTTGTGCTGGCAGCTTTGGCAAAAGGGTGAGAGCTCTGTCTCCTCTCCCCTCCCGTCTTGGCGGACCATGCCGGGGCAGTCCACGCCGATCAGGTAGACCTGCTCGCGCTGAATGCGGTTCTCAGCGATCATTAGCTTGACCGCTCGGTAATCACAGCCTTTGACCACCACCGCAGTCTTCTTCGCCTGGAACTCATCCTGTAGCAGATATTTGGGCAGTGCCTTGACGCTGAAGGCGTCCAATACGAGCTTGTCTGCTTCGGCGGGCGAGGTAGCCACATAGGGGATGGTTTGATTAGGCGCCGTGCCATTGGTATACCCCAGGACAATTTCCACTTCGCCAGACTGCAGAAGCTTTGCCGCCACCTGCCGGAGCTCTGTGGTTATCGTGCGCATCTGAGATCCCTCGCTTTGTTATAGGCTCCCATCTTCCGCAGCTGCTGGGTAAAATCTTCGATGGTACTCTTGAACCGCTCGGCCTCGTTGCCAGAGATCCACTTGACCAACAGACGCTCGGGCGATAGGCCAATGAACTCCAGTATGCTCTTCAGCAAGGCCATGCGTTTGCGGGTATGATAGTTGCCCGTGTCATAGTGACAATCGCCAGGATGACAACCAGCGATCATCACGCCGTCGGCACCGTTCTGAAAGGCGCGCAGCACCAGCGAAGCATCGACGCGACTGGAACAGGGCACGCGGATGATGCGGACATTTTCCGGGTATTTCAGGCGGCTCGTTCCAGCCAAGTCAGCGCCGGCGTAACTGCACCAGTTGCAGCAGAAGGCCACAATCTTCGGCTCGAAGCTCTCCTGGATCATAGACTATCCACCTCCGCGAGCAATTGTCGACTAGTGAAGCCACCGATATCCATCGCACCGCTGCGGCAGAGACCGGCGCAAGCACCGCACCCCTGGCACAAGGCGCGATTGACCGCGGCGACTACCCTCTGCCGGGTCTGTCCACCGACCTTCTCGGTCACGGTTTCCCGGCTGATCGCTTCATAGGGACAGACCGGTCTACACTGCATGCAACCGCTACAGAGAGCCTGGTTGACCATGGCTGTGGTGGGGACACTCTTCACCTGTCCTTTGTTGAACATGATGATGGCCTTGGCGGCGGCTCCGCTAGCCTGGGTCACCGCCTCGGGGATATCCTTGGGCCCTTGGCAGACCCCTGCCAGGTAGACCCCTTGCGTCTGCGTCTCAAAGGGTTTGAGCTTCGCATGGGCTTCGGTGTAGAAACCATTTTGATCCGAGGAGATGCCGAGCATGCTGCCGAGCTGCTTGGCGTCTCGCTTGGGCTCAATGCTGGTTGCGAGCACCACCAGGTCGGCCTCGATCTCCACCTGTTCGCCAAGGGAGCCGTCAAAGCCCCGCACTAGCAAGCGCTGCTCCGCATCGCCCAGTGGTTCCACCTTCGAGACCTGCCCGCGCAGGTATCTGGCCCCCTGCAGGCGAGCCTTCTCATAGAACTCTTCGTAGTTCTTGCCAGCAGCCCGCACATCGATATAGAAGATGTAACTCTCCATATCGGGGAACTTCTCACTCAGAAGCAAGGCGTGTTTGGCCGTGTAGAGGCAGCAGACCTTGGAGCAATAGGGGTTGCCGCTATGCCGATCCCTTGAGCCAACACACTGGATGAAGACCACTCGCTTTGGGGCCTGACCGGTGGAAGGTCGGATCACCTTGCCACCGGTCGGTCCCGAGGCATTGAGCATGCGCTCCAGGTCGAGACTGGTGATGACATCGGGGTGCTGCCCATAGTGATACTCGCCTAGGTGGGTCGGCTTCTTCAAGTCGAAGCCGGTCGCCACAATGATCGCCCCGTATTCCCTTTCGATGACCTCATCCTGCAGGCTGTAATCGATGGCACCGGCGGTACACACTCGCTTGCAGAGCCCGCACTTGCCGGTCTGAAAGTGGATACAGTTCTCTCGATCCAGCACAGGCTTGTTCGGCACCGCCTGCGGGAACAAGGTATAGATTGCCTTGCGCTTGCTCTGCCCGAGGTCAAATTCGTTCTCCACTCTTTTCGGACACTTCGCGACACACTCGCCACAGCCATTGCAGAGCTCCGGATTGACACTGGTCGCCCGCTTGCGGATGGTCACACGGAAGTTGCCGACATATCCTGAAACGCTTTCCACCTGTGAATAAGTGTGGAGCGTAATATTTCGATGGGTAGCTGCTTCCACCATTTTCGGGGTGAGGATGCAGGCTGAACAGTCCAAAGTGGGAAAGGTCTTGTCAAACTGAGCCATCTTGCCACCGATGGAAGGCTCACGCTCCAGCAGATCCACAGGGTATCCGGCGTCTGCGATATCGAGGGCGGCCTGGATCCCCGCAATGCCACCACCGATCACCAGAGCCCGCTTGGTCACGCCGAGCTGCTCCGAGTAGAGGGGTATGGCGTGTTGCGTCTTGGCCACTGCTTTTCGGACCAGATCGATGGCCTTGATGGTAGCCTTCTCCTTATCGGTATGCACCCACGAGCAGTGCTCGCGCAGATTGGCGATCTCCACATAATAGGGATTGAGCCCCTTGGCGATCATCAGTTGTTGAAAGGTGGCTTCGTGCATGCGCGGTGAACAGGAACCGATCACCACACGGTCAAGCTGGTAGCGATCGATGGCGTTGCCAATCTCGGATTGGCCCACTTCCGAACAGAGGTACTGGACGTCACTGGCGTAGACCACATGGGGCAACTGCCGCATCGCTTGGGCCACACGTTCCACGTCGACGGTGTTCTTGATATTGCTGCCACACCAGCATATGAAGACCCCGATTCTCATTTGTAAGCCTCCTATGTCTAGGTGTAAGACTCTAGCGTCTGTATTTGCGCATGGAAGCGATCAACGCCTGGCGCGGCAGTCCTGGCCTGTGCACCGCCTGCACCTTGTCCCGGCGTTGCTCTCGTAGTGCCATGGCTCGGAATCCCTCGATTACTTTGGCTGGCTCAACATCTTGGGGACAGCGGCTGGAACAGGTTAGGCAGGAGGCGCAGACCCACAGGCTGCGGCTGTTTAGCACCCGGTCAAATAGACCCAACTTGGCCAGCAAGATCAACTGATGCGGCTTATAGTCCATCTGATCGACGAACGGGCACCCGGAGCTGCATTTCATGCACTGGTAGCAACCCATGACATCCTTCTGCGTGATCGATGCGAGCTCTGCTTGTTCATCCTTGCCAGCCACCTTCTGCGGAAAACGCATACGGGCATTCTCCTTTCCTGGCTAGTTGGCGACAGACCGGCTCTGTTCCAAGGCTGTCAGACCGCCCAGCGCCTGTACCATGGGGGTGGTGATATAGCGAATGGGGAGGCGAGCCTTGATCTCCCAGTCCTTTTGGCACTGTTCGAGATTGTATTTGCACAGCGGGCAGGCGGTCACCATCTGGGTGGCCCCGGCTGCCTTGGCGGCGCTGACAATCCGCTGACTCACACTCTGACTGACCCGCTCCTGCTGATACGCATGGTACGAGCCGCAGCAGTCGGTACGGTAAGGAAAGGTCACCGCTTTGGCACCTAGGACTTCCACGATGCTGTCCAGTAGCTGAGGGTTCTCGGCATTAAGCAGGCTCATGGCCTCTTGGGGCCTGAGCAGCAGGCAGCCGTGGTAGCAGGCGATCCGCTCGCCTACCAGTGGTGTGACTACTCTCTCCTTCAGCCGTTTAAGACCCACTAGGTCCCTTAGGGCCTCGAGCAGGTGATAGACCTTCGTGCTCCCATCATAGGGAGACTGAAGGTAGTTCCCGACCCGCTGTCTGGCTATGTCATCAGTCTGCATCCGGTGGTTGACCTGCTTCAGCACATGATAGCAGGCACTGCAGAGGGTCAAGAGGCCCTGCCTACCTTCCTCTTGAGTGCGTTGCAGCGCCCTGACCGATGACAAGAGCGGAGCATACTCATCACTGGTTAGGGGATAGACCGCACCACAGCACTCCCATTCGGAGAGCTCGGTGGCTTCGATACCCAGAGCCTGTAAAACAGCCAGGGATTCGCGCTCAAACCCATCCTCCTGCTGTGCCCTCACGGTGCATCCGGGATAGTATCCTAGCATTGTCACAGCTCCCTTAGTCTTTATTTGCATGACGGGGATTGAGCCTGTGTTTGAACGGGAGCAGGATGGGCGACGTAAAGCTCTCTGGGAGACCTGCAGACCTAAGGTCGTGGACGAAGCTCTTGACGTGGTTCAGATGCAGTCCCGACGCAGTGTTTGACATGATAGCTGCTCTCTCAGCCGCATGCAGACCGGCCCTACGTCCAAAGACCAAGATATCCATCAACGAGTTGCCCATCAAACGGTTCCGTCCGTGCACCCCGCCGGAGGCTTCGCCAGCCACGTACAAGTTCTCCACCGAGGTTTGGCCGTTCTCATCGATCAATACCCCGCCATTTTGGTAATGCAAGGTGGGATAGACCAAGAGCGGCTCCTTGCGCATGTCGATATTGAAGCGGCTAAACTGCCGAAACATAGCTGGCAGCTCTTTGAGGATGGTGCCCTCGCCGTGGATCCGTTCGATCATGGGCGAGTCCAGCCAAACCCCTTGCGTACCAGATGGCGAGGTGATGCCCTTGCCGCGGGCACATTCGCGGATGATGGCGGAAGCCTCCACATCGCGCGTCTCCAGATGATAGACGAACTGCTCGCCGTCAATATTGACCGGGGTAGCACCAAGGCCTCTGACCTTCTCGGTGATGAGGAAGCCTTCGACCTGCTCCGGGAATGAAACGCCCGTGGGGTGATACTGAATGGTATCCATAAAGACCAGCTTGGCGCCTGCCCGGTACGCCATCACCAAGCCATCAGCGGTGGCACCGTAATGATTAGAGGTGGGGAAGTTCTGCGTGTGCAGCCTTCCCAAGCCCCCAGTGGCCAAAATCACGGTCTTGGCCTGTACCACCTGATACTCGCCGGTCTCCATATTGTAGAGGATGGCACCGGCGGCTCTGCCCTCTTCGTCTAGCAGCAGTTCAACCGCGGGGCTGAACTCGACGACCTCGATCCCGCGGCAGAGCACCTCATCGCGCAAAGTCCGCATGATCTCCGCACCGGTGTAGTCGCGGGCGGAGTGCATCCGCTTGCGCGAGGTCCCGCCACCATGGATCGCCTGCATACTACCGTCGGCATGCTTGTCGAACATGCAACCGAGTTCTTCGAGCCACTGGATGATTCTTGGAGCGTCCGTCACCAGGGCTTTGACCAGCTCCGGGATGTTGTGATAGTGACCGCCACCCATGGCATCTAGGTAATGGATGGCCGGAGAGTCATCTGGCTGATCAGCAGCCTGGATCCCCCCCTGGGCCATGACCGTATTGGCATCACCAAACCGGAGCTTGGTCGCCAGCAGCACTTTGGCACCGCGTTCGTGCGCCAGAAGAGCGGCCGAGGCGCCCGCACCGCCACCGCCGATGATCAATACATCGACCTGATGGTCGACCTTCGTGTGGTCGAAGCTCT
>CAZINL010000013.1:1018-8629 GCA_964540595.1 uncultured Clostridia bacterium | reverse complement strand
CAGTCGTAGCGCGGATACGCCTCCAACACGTCACACAGCTCGTGGGGAAAACGGTCGCCCTTGTTGGGGCCTACCTTCGCTTGGCGGAACTGGCTCTCGATATAATCAGGGTGATAGCCTTTCAGCACTGCCTGCTTCTCTTCCGGGGTCATCCTAGGGAAATCGTGGCCTAGACGAGCCTCTCTCGTCGCCTCCACTCGCTTGATCAGCGTTCTCATGGCTGGAGTATACGTCATGTTGTGCGTCCCCCTATTTGATCTCCCGCTGGTTGTATCTCTCTGCCAACGTTGCCTTGTTTGCGTGCATCAGATCATCCAACTGCTCGTCAAACAGGCCGCTATCCAGCTCCTTGACCCGCTGCTGCAGGTGCTCCGCCTTTTTCGCCAAGTATCGGCCATGGAGCCGTCGGCAAAGCATAGCCACTTTGTACTGCACGATATTGGCCGGGCACTTGGATGCGCAGAGGCCGCACATCAGGCAGTCGAAGGATTCGTCTGCCGCCTTGGAGATCTCGCCGCGGATAGCATGGGAGATGTATTTCATCACCTTCAGGTTCTGTGGACAGACGTTGGTGCACGAGTTGCATCCCAGACACTTGCTGATCTCTGGATAGATCTCCACCACCTGATCGGCGTTGGCCTGCAACTCTTCCAAGCGGTAGCTGACCTTGTGCTGCGGATAGAACGGGATCTGGGTCAGATACATATCCTGCTCTACCTTGGTCTGGCAGGCTAAGCCCACTTTCAGCTCGTGGTCACTGCCGATCCGATAGACGGTGGCGCAGGCTCCGCAGAAGCCTGCCCGGCAGCCGCAGCCCCTGAGCAGGGTATAGCCCGCGTATTCAAACCCCTTCATGATGGTCATCGAGCTAGGCATGGTGTACTTCTTGCCCATGATGTAGACGTCCACCATCTCCCGCTCGAGCATGACGTTGCTCTGGTCACTCGACAGCGTGTGTTGGTCTGTCACCTATTTGTCCTCCCCATTGTCTATCTCGGTTGGTCGCGGTCGTGGATGCTAGCGTAGTAAGCTCTTGCCGGCGATGCCCGGCTCGGTCATCTCCTTTGGCTGCAGGATGATGTCCAGCGCCTCAGCCGTCAGATAGCCCTTCTCGAGCACCACCTCGCGCACGCTCTTGCGGGTCGCTAAGACTGCCTTAGCCACTGTTGCGCTCTTCTCGTAGCCGATATGTGGGTTCAAAGCGGTCACCGTACCCAGACTGTTGTTGACCTGCTGGGTACAACGCTCGACATTGGCGACGATGCCACGGATACAGCGGTCGGTCAGCACGTCGACGCCATTGGCGAGCAGATCGATCGCTTCAAACATGTTCTTGAAGATGACCGGCGCCATCACGTTCAGCTGGAACTGCCCGGCCTCTGAAGCCATGGCGATGGCATGATCGTTGCCCTGGATCTGGAAACAGATCTGGTTCATCATCTCCGCCATGACCGGGTTGACCTTGCCTGGCATGATCGAGGAGCCCGGCTGCATGGCTGGTAGCTGGATCTCCATCAGGCCGCAGATCGGGCCAGAGGCCATCATTCTCAGGTCATTGGCCATCTTGGAGAGGTTCAGGGCACAGGTACGAAGGGCTCCTGAGAGATGCACGTAGCAATCGGTGTTCTGAGTCGAGTCGACCAAATGCTCGGCCAGATGAAGATCCAGGCCAGTGATCTCACGCAAGGTCTCAACGGCCGCAGAGATATAGGCGGGGTCCGCATTGAGGCCAGTACCGACAGCGGTAGCTCCCAGGTTAATGGACTGGAGCGACTGCATCGCTTCCTGGATGCGCCCCAGGTCGCGGGTGACCACCCTTCTGTAGGCCCCGAACTGCTGCCCGAGACGGATAGGGACAGCGTCCTGCAAGTGAGTCCGGCCCATGACCACGATCTCGTCGAACTCCTGCTCCTTGGCTTGTAGCGCGCCCAGTAACTTCTGTAAGCTGGCCGCCAACTTCTCTTCCATCATCAGGACGGCTACCTTGAAGGCCGTGGGCACCACATCGTTGGTTGACTGAGCCATATTGACATGGGTATTGGGCGATACGATATCGTAACGGCCTTTCTGATGCCCTAGGATCTCGATAGCGCGGTTGGCCAAGACTTCATTGACGTTCATGTTGATCGAGGTGCCAGCTCCACCCTGAATGGACTCCACGATAATCTGATCGTCATACTGGCCGGCCAGGAATTCCTTGCAGGCTAGTCGTATGGCTTCGCCAACATCCTTTGCGAGGCTGCCGGTGATGAGATTGGCCTCGGTACACGCCAGTTTGACCAGGCCGATGGCACGAACCAGCTGGGGATGTATTTTATGGCCGGAGAGCGGGAAGTTCTCCCGTGCCCGCTGTGACTGGATGCCGTAGTAAGCGTTGGCGGGTATCGCCATACTGCCTAGAGAATCGGACTCGGTCCTCGTCGCCCGTACGTCGGGTGCGTGCACTGGCCTAAACATCTTGAGCTTCAGTGAAGAACTATGAGTCGCCTGTTGCATGTAAACAACCTCCTCAATACGTTATATCAACCTCAGCGGAGTTCGTTAACTATTTCACAATCTCATTCTAACGTGGATGGGGCTGGAAGTAAACATACTCGTGAAATAATTCACGAGTATGCAGTATACTTCAGTTTTCTTCGCTGAAACCTGGGGTGCAGTGTGTTAACAACCAAGTGATGTAAACCCCAAATAGAATCAAGCTGACAGTGATGGCTCCTTCGAGTCAACTCCCGAAATCCATTGCTGATGTAAATGTGGGGGCGATCGTCCCCGCATGTCCTGATCTGCCACAAAGCAAGAGCAGTGAGACGGAGGATCAATCCTCGCCCCACTGCTCGCTTGTTTAGCGCCTGATGGTCACTGTATCCGTTGTAGCATCGTAGTCCACACTGGCACCCAAGGTCTCGCTGATGAAGCGAAGCGGGACAAACGTGCGATCCTGGACGATCTGGGGTGCCGCATCAAGTGCGATAGCTTCGTCGTTGACGTACGCAATGTTGCTGTCGATGGCGAGCAGGATCATCCTGACACCGTCGGTGATGCGTACCTGTTCGGAATCAGCCAACCACTCTACTGTAGCACCTAAACCCTCACTGATGAAACGAACTGGTACCATCGTGCGATCGGAGCCCGGCTGCACGTACGGCGCTACATCTAGCTCATAGGTGCGCCCAGCAATTGTGGCTGTTTTCTCGCCAATGGTGAGGATCAGTTCCTGAACAGGCACAGTTTTGGGCTGGTAGATAACGAAGGTGCTGAAGCGCTCAACGCTTATCTCCAGATAGGTTCTACCATCGGCAGCGACCACCACCTGCGGAACCAAGTCATCCTCGGTCCCATCACTGTGCTTCACGTGCACCCTGAGATCGGCCACCTGTGCTCCCTGAGGAGCCGGGAAGCGAAGGTAGGTACGACCGCTGAAGTTGGTGCTTATCTCTTGTCCGACCACGGCCTGGTTTCCTGCCGGTAGCTCGGCTTGTGCTTGATCCAACGGTAGATCGCTAAGCGTCACTTCGAGTCCGGTATTCTGTCGGCCGAGCGAGTTCAATAGAGCTGGGGGCAACTCGATCTCGGTCCCCTGCGCCCCACACACCACCAGACTAGTCCGGGACAGGGTATCAACCTGTGCATCGGTCAGTGATAGCTTGGTTGTGCGGGTGATTAAGCGGCCATCGCTGGTAGTAGTGGCACCATCTGATCCACTGATAACCGGTAGTTGAATCACGACTGGGAGTTGCTTGCTGCGTGCACTCTGGGTTGCTGCTTGCACTACGGCATTAGTGACTGTAATCGTACTGGTCACCAACTGCTCGTCAGCTGTATCACTGGTCTTCTCGCTAACCATTAGCTGCTTAGCCTCAATGATATGGCTCACTTGCCCAGTAAGCTCGCCCGTATTGGTATTTGGTACCGGCGGATCATCGTCTGGCTCGGGCTGATACACACTGACCTGGATCAGCGCCATTAAGTCAGCCGGATTGGTTACATCGTCCGCTACCTGGATCTCACCCTTTAGTGTATAAACCTTGGCAACCGTGCTGTTGTAGGCTCCCTTGTTCCACTTAATCGGATAGTTATGCCGCGACCCGTCGGAGAGCGTAACGCCGACCTTTTGGGGCAACGGTAAGCCTGCAAAACTCGTGCCTGTCTCAACATGAATGGATGGTAGGGTGGCGACAGATGACACCCGTCGCTTCACTCTGAAGGTTACCTGCTTGACGATCGGATCGAAGACATCAACATATTCACCAGCCTGGAACGAATGCCCTTGTGCCGTCAGCTCAACGGTGAACTCGGTTGCAGCGCTTGGAGATGCCTTCAACAACAGCTCATTGTCATGCACCTCGAGGTAATCATTTTCGGAAATGGTGTAGGTATAGAAGACGTTAGCTGGCGCATTGGGCACTGCGAGTTTCGTCACCAGGTCGCCGACATTCGCGCCCACCTCTAGCTCGGTTGAAAAGACTCTGATGGTATCCGGGGTGACCTCGGGACTAGACACCTCGAGGGCGACCGATTGCTCCAGTCGATAGCTGTCGGTAATCGCATATTCGCACATGGCTACCGCCTCGCCATATCCCTCGGCCGTCACGATACCAGTCTCGTCGACTCGCACCTTGCCGTGACCAAATGCAACCGAGAAAGCAACCTTGCTATTGTCCAGCTGGTATTCACTGCCGTCAGCCGCCAATCCATAGACCGTCAGTCGCAGTGTATCGTCCTTCGCCAGCTTCAATACGTCTTCTGCAGCGATTGGCTTGCCGTCTGCTTTCATCGTCAACCCGACCAACCGCGACAGCTCACTTGGTACAACGTCGCAATACATAGTGGTCAGATTGCCAGCCCAGTCCACAGCTTGCACCGTTATTGATTGCCGCGAGCTGTTGCCGCTGCCAGCGTAGGTGAATCTGCCGTTTTCGACTGCTGTCTCATGACCATTCACATAAACGACGGCTCCTGTCTCGGCGGTACCGGTGATGGTATAGGCGCCATGCTGGCTTTCCACCACGGTTTGGTCTAGCATCAGCACCGGCGCTACGGTGTCTACTGAGACACATAGTTTTTCGACGGTATAGTCGCCCTGCTCGTTCACGCCGAAGAAGGTCAACTTCGAACCGCCCTCGTCAAGGACGATCGGAATGATCGTGGGAACGCCGGCGGCCAGCTCAAACGTCTGATCCGTGTAGATGCCCTCCAGACTGTAGATCAGCTTGACCGGCTGATCAGCAGTCAGCTCCACCTGTGCTGTACGGGAGCTGATTGTCACCTCGCTGGCTCCAACCGCGGCGGTCGGGGTCAGACCATTCACCCTAAACGCGATCTGTGCCGGATTCGGTACCGGCAGGTACACCGCCTTGGTGGTAACACCTTGACTCTGATACTTGACCAAGTTCTTCTCAGCAAACGCTGTGACTCGTGCCCGGTAACTGTTGCCCGGGAAGGTACCGACCGTCTGATAGCCGATGGGTTTGCCATTGGCGTCATAACCAGTGGCAGCCTGATAGGTGCTACCGGCGTAGAGCGAGGTGTCCTTGGTCGTCTGGGTGAGGCCATCGATCGCCATCCCGCTCTCGTCTAGGATCTCCACCAAGTACCCATCTGCTTTCTCCACACCGGTAAAGGTAAGCCGGAACTGGCCGTCACCAGCTGCTATGAGGGAGAGATCGCTCACGTCAGCTGGAGTATTGGGATTCTGATAGTGGAAGCGATCATCCGAGAGCGCCGAGGAGACCGTCGCGCCACTGGCGTCCTTCAAAACGACGCGCACTTGGTAGTCACCGTCTAGCATACGCTCTGGAATCGGTATCGTCGCGGTACCCGTAGCAGCATCCAATTCGCTCGCGATACAGACGCCGACATCGTAGTTGTCTGCTAAGATCCGGTAGTAGTCGGCCAACTGCTCCTCAGACATCGCGGCCAACTGCTCTGCAGTATAGGTAGTGACCGCGGCTTGGGCTTTGGAGAGGTGTACGTCGACGGTGTAGTCTTCGGCAATGTTGGCAGCCTCCCAGTTGACTGCCAGAGAGCTACCGTTTGGCTGGAAGCCTGTTACCTTGACCTCCGGCAGTTCCAGCACATCCATCCCAGTAACGGTCGTCGGTACGTCCGTCTCGATCGTCCAGGTGCCGTCCATCGGATCGACTACGGAAATATAGACGTAATGCTCATCGACGCCACTCTGAGAGACATCAGCAGTAATCGTCTGCAGCCGGACATTCTCGTTCTCTACCAGTACGTAATCGTTGCCTGCAGGATCGGTCACTGTGATCTGCGGCATATCGCCATCATACTGTAGTTGGAACAGGCTGTAGTCCTGATCATGCACTGCGATCTGGTGTTTGTTCATGTCCACACCAAACATGGATGGCACGTCATCAGAACGATAGGTCACCCGCAGATTGGAGCCATAGACCATGGCGCCATCCGCATTGGTGCCGCCACCGTCCGCATACTGAATTGCCAAGGCGTTCTCCAGTTCTTCCATGGGGATGTTGAAGGCTGACTGGTAATCATCTAGCCCCCAACTGTCATTGAACTTGACCTTCTTGTCGGCCCAGTAATAGCCGATCGAGAGCGGAATGCCAATGATGCGGATACCTGCGTAGACACGATAGGTAGAGAGTTCAGCCATGATGGCCGCCAGTTCCAGCCCGCCCACCACCGGGATGACACTCGGGATGAAGATGCCGACGTAGACCTTGCCACCAACTGACAAGTGCCCGAAAATGCTGTCAATCCGAGGATCCGCCACCAGCCAAATGGAGCCAGACCCCTTGACGATATCTAGCAAGTTCAGGTCAATACCAGCGCTGATATCAACGCAAGGATACATCACGCCGTCTACTTCGGTGACATAGACCATAAATCCAGCGTACATCTTCTCCACAATCGGGAGCTTGACAATCTTGCCGTCCTCTGCTTCGAATCTGATCTTGGCGATACCCGCTTCCATGGAAATGGTATCGAGTTCCAGCGCGACCGTAGTAGGATCAGCGTAACCTGTGATCAGTTTTAGCGAGAAGGGGGGTATGACGTTATAGTTGCCGCGGATGGTGTCATACAGATGGTAAACACCGCCACCGATCTTCGTCAGCCAACCAGCCTGGACGGGACCGGCTCCCAGGGGTATCTTCATCACCTCGCCGCCCAACACCAGTTCAATATCGTCAGGAATGCAGGTACCACCGGTTTCAAACACCAGAGCGACCTTAGCATTGCATTCAAAGGCTTCGCCCACCTTAACGCCTGCTTCAATCATGGTGTAGTAGCCATCATAGTTGATGGAATCGATGGCGAAGGCCGCCTTGGCCCCACCCGCCTTGAGGAGAGGCAACGCGTCGTCGGTCAGGTTGAGTCCGCCCGCCGCCTTGATGCCGACCAGATCGGCGGAGTTATCAGCAGCATTTACCCCATAACGCAGTTCCTCTAGGTTCAGCGCCAAGAGACTGTCGGCATCAAGCACATCATTGGCCTTGTCAACCTTCTCAAAGCCTGGATGCTTCGATTCTGGCTTGGGATCGCCCCCCTCATCATCATCATCGTCGCCCAACTGCATCCACGGCAGAGACAAGCTGACACTACCACCGAGCGAAACGGTGTTCTTGCCAATGA
>CAZINL010000013.1:0-1008 GCA_964540595.1 uncultured Clostridia bacterium | reverse complement strand
ATGATGGCGTTGCTGATGCTGATCTTCATGCCGGTCAAGGCGCCGGTCAGCTTAAACGCCTCATTGGCGATCACATTGGACGGGGTAACGATGGTTACTTTGTAGCTCTCATCGACCGGTACCTCACCCACATCGGGGTTGATATCGATGTTGTTGCCGTCTTTGACCTCGGCGAGAATGTACTCTTTGCCATCCACCAAGGTGATATAGAAGTTACCATAATGGAAGTAATAGTCGCCGACCGCCAGGTGCCCATCTCCAGAGATAACCAGGGAATGGTTCTGATCGTCAAACCAGCTATAGTTCGAGAACTTAGACCAACCTTCGGCCTTGCCGTCATAGCGGCAAATGGTCATGGCACTCTCCGGCTTGGCTTGCGGCGCTGTATACATGACCGCATTGTTGATGATCGAGCCACTAGCGCAATCGTAATAGGTGACGCCGTTTAGCTCATGGGTCGAAATCTGACCGCGAATGGTCAGAAGAATCGCTGCCCGCTCCTCAGCCGATAGACTGGTGATCTTATCCTCGCTCTCAAGCAGTCTCACATCATACACATTATCGGTCGTAAAATCGCCGATGAGCAGCACCCCGTATTCCACCCGATCAAACGCAGGATCGTCAGTGAAGGTGAGTGTCCGGGACAGGTTGCCATAGTTTTGCGAACGGATGCCGATGGCGTACTCTCCCACCTCAAACTGCAGACGATCATCCAACTGAACAGTTAGCGATGAGTCATCGATATAGATGTCCTTTCTTGGGATCTCTTGTGTGACGCCGGTGCGGTTGTTGGCGATGAACATCGTCCACTCGTTGTCAGCCTTGAGGCTGTCAAAGGCACTGCCCTTGATCACCACAGTCTTCTTGGCAGCACCGGTGTAGAGCGTGCCAGGCGCCACCTCGGTCATCTGCATATGGGGGATCTCACCCTTGATCGACGGCAGGATGACATATTTGCTGGCTTCAGCATATTTGCCTTCGTTGCCATAGGTGATGGTGACGCCATAC
>CAZINL010000012.1:28493-30125 GCA_964540595.1 uncultured Clostridia bacterium | reverse complement strand
GTGGTCTGACCAAAACTCTCCTCCAACTGCCCGTCGGCACCAGCCAGGTCCATGGCAAGACCAGTTTGGTGCTCGCTCTGACCGGGGCGGGCCGTGTAGAGATCGGCCATGGTCTGTCCTTCCGTCTTAACCCGGTACTCATACAGCCACTTCTGGGTGGCGTAGGAACGATAGCCCGAGACGCAATAGAGGATCACGTTCTCTTGTTCGGCCTTCTGCATCATGCTTTCCAGCGCTTTGGCCGCCTCGGGCTGCATCAGCTTCTCATCAGAGGTGATCCCATTGGCCAGGCGTGCTTTGACCTGGACTAGTTCAGGAACATAGGTCGCTGGCAGTGCATGCGTGCGGTTGACCAGCGTCTTGATTCCGGCGATTACAGCTGGGTTGGTGGGAGTGGCTTGTCCACTGCTGGAACCGCCAGGAGCGGTGGTTGGGGCGTCGGGGCCCGTATCCTTGCCTGACATCGGGTTCGTGGCCGGCGTGGTGGTCCCTACGTTAGTACCCGCCGAGCTGGAGTCGTTGTTCCCAGGCTTTGCTGCAGCAGCGGGAGCTTGTCCAGCGGCACCTTCCACTGGGGGTACTGTTTTGCCTGGCGGGTTGGTCTTCACCTCGGCATCTGCGGCATTGACCATCACTCTCCGCCAGGGGGCATCACTTAGTATCCTGACGGTCCCGCCCACCACAGTGGCTATGAGCACCAGCACCAACAGACGACGGATCACACCACCCCACTTGTCCTTCTTATGTGGGCGGTGAGGTTTCTCATATAGCATTTGGTTTTCCGTTTTCATCATCGGTACACTCATATATCTCGTCCTCCTCTCCAATCACTCATTAGACGAGTTTGTACACCGTTACGTTCCTATGGATCGTCAAATAGTGACGGTAAATGATACCTGCCTGCAACATGTGTCGATTATTGATTAATTCGCGCCTAACGTTAGACAACCCTGCAGAAGTTGCAGACAATTGTTCGATCACATGTAAACCAAAAATGACCAAACAAAAACAGACCGCCTGGCGTAGAATGCAGCCCGACGGTCTTCAGGTGTACCGAATAGTGTTGCTACGGGTTTGACAATCGATAGACATTACTATACAATGTCTATAATTTGATAGGCATCTAAGGAGTTGTAACTGATATGACAATCGCGAGCGGATTTTGGGATGCCACATTGGAAGAGATCAAGAACGGCTATGTTGAAGAGCAGGACCACTACACCTGCCTACTCTGTGGCCGCAAGATCGAAAAGGGGGTCATCTACCCCGATGGCGATATGCTTTACGAAGCGGTGCGCTACATGCGCATCCATATCGAGCAGGCGCACGGATCGGTCTTTGATGCGCTCCTACGCCTAGGCAAGAAGGGCACCGGTCTTTCTGAACACCAGATGAAGCTCCTGGAGCTCTTCTACCAGGGCAAGAGCGACGCTGAGGTGCAGGAAGCCATGGGGATCGGCAGTGCCTCGACCATCCGCAATCACCGCTTCCTACTCAGAGAAAGACAGCGCCAGGCCAAGGTGTTCCTGGCCATGATGGAGGTCTTAAACGAAAGAGAACGCTCTGCCTCTGGGCAGACGACCAAGAAGAAGGGAGAGACCGCTATGGAACGGGAACGGAGAAAACAGCTGC
>CAZINL010000012.1:0-28483 GCA_964540595.1 uncultured Clostridia bacterium | reverse complement strand
GAACAGTACAAGGAGATAGAGGTCCAAGCCGGGGTCTACCAGATCCGCAACACCAGAAACAACCGCGTCTTCATCGGCAGCACCCCAAACCTTAAGACGTTGACCGGGATGCGCGGTCCCCTAGAGATGGGCATGCACCCCAACCACATGCTGCAGCAGGAGTGGAAGGAATACGGCTCAGACGTCTTTGTTTTCGAAGTCCTGGAAGTGCTCAAGAGATCGGATGGGCCGGCGTTCGATCTCCGCGATGAACTGAAGAAGCTCGAGAAGAAGTGGTTGGAGCAGCTGCAGCCATACGGTGAGCGCGGGTACCACCGTGCGTAACCAAAGGGAAGATGCGGGCGCCATTATTGCCACGAAACAGTAGACTCTGAATGGATGAGGGAATAGAGTATTACTGGAAGTACAGTCTTCCTCACCGATCAGAGAAGGAAGTGAGTCAGATTGAAGACGCTTAGCCTTGTCCAGAGGGGCTTACACCTATTGGTAGGTATAGGGGCTTTATTTGGCGGCGGGATGGCCATTTACGATCCTTCCGGGGCCCTATACGGTGCGCCAACGGAAATACTGAGAATCGGTCCCTTTACGAATTTCTTGATCCCCGGCCTGTTTCTGTTCTTTGTGTTGGGGGGCGGGCATCTGGTCGCCTATGTACTCAGCAAGCGCGAGAACAGGCTTCACGCCTATGCCAGCGGGGTGGCTGGCGGTATTCTGATGGCATGGATCGTAATCCAATGCTACATGTTGCAGGCGATTGCTGCGCCCCATGTCATCACCTTCTTGATCGGGTTAGGTGAAAGCGTAATTGCCTTGGTGATGCTCCTAAAACTTGGGTTGTATCCGTTCAAGAGTCATGTCGGGCTCTGATAGATATATTGGTTTCCGTGCGCGGAAAGTGGGCAAATTGACAGCAAGCAGATTGAACAAGGGGGCTTGCTTATGGATCGCCGCGTCTATATTAATGGGAAGTTCTACGATCGGTCTTCGTTGACCCCGGAAGAGATGGCCGCCAGCATGCACGCCAAAGTGGAACGCGTGGAAAAAGCCCATGATGGCCTGCTTGGTGATCACGAGATCGTCTATCTGAAGATGGAGTGAAGGCAGGCGCCAAAGCGCCTGCCTTTATCGGCACAGATCCTCACAGATAGTGGCACTCGAGAGCCTCGATTTCTCAGAGTGCTTTTTCTTGGCCGCATAGCCGAAACACAGCAGTTGAGGAATACTGTCAGTTACTGCTTGATAAGAGGTATCAGTCCGCTTTCATCCAATTTACAGGCTGAGGTGCATTGATAATGGCTATCAAACATAAGCTTATGCAGGTTGGGAAGATTACCGGAGACGGCGGAGTGATGGAACGCCGCTTCTACATCGATGGCAAGTTCTACGATCATCTCGCCGTCACCCCGGAGGAGTTGGCCGGCAGGATCCGCGCGAAGATCGAACAGGTTGAGCAAGGATTTGACTGCCTACTAGGAGAACACGAGATCGTCTATCTGAAGATGGAATAAGGCAGGCGCTAGGCGCCTGCCTTATTCGTACTGAAACTAGTCAAACCAGACGCTTAACCCTGAGGAGCAAAGGTTGCGCAATCGGTGTCTTGGGTGTTGCTGGCGTTGGGGGACTGGATCTCAATCGCCTGAGCATGGCAGTGGTCACCCTGAGCATAGTAACGGCAGGTATTGACGACGCACATGACACCGGACAGGTGACTGTTAGTCTTGTTGACGCGGCCTTCCATGACGACACCTCCTCTCTATGGGTTCGGTTGTAGTATTCGCGCCGCTCTACAACAAAATGCGAGGACCTAGTGCCCCTCGTGGCTCCACATCGATATGGGACAGCTCACCGGGTCACTTCGTCTTTGGCTTTTTCATGCTGGGATACAATAGTGATGACAACACATCATGGAGAGGAGCTCCCCAACATGCTTAACAAGGAACGCTTGCAGAAGCTCACCCACCAGGCCATTAGCCGCGCGTTTTTTCAGGGCCTGAAGAGTGACCAACCCGACCTTGAAGATCGGCTGCGCCAGATCGTCGTACACCTGGTAGCTGAGGACGGACCTGATTGGCAGCGCGACCGCGAACTCCTGCTTAAGCGTGTTTTAGCCGCGGTGGCTGAAGATGAGCCTGATCGACTGATCAAGGTAGTCAATGAGATCTGTGATTGTGACCCACACGACCCCAAGTGCGTCGATGCCTGTCCGATCGGTGCCCTGACCAAGGATCAGGGAGGCCGATGCGCCACAGATCGGGCACTCTGCATAGACTGCACCCTCTGCGTCGATATCTGCCATTCGGGAGCCATGGTCGAACGCACGGAGTGCCTGCGCCTAGTCGATATGGTCGAACAGCGCGAGAGCCGCCCGCTGTATGCTATCATCGCCCCAGCCTTTGCCGGGCAGTTTGGCCGGGTATGGGATGGCCAGGTTCGCAACGCGTTGTTGCGTTTGGGTTTCTCGGATGTGTATGAGGTCGCCATGGCCGCGGATATCATCACCCTCAGAGAGGCCAAGGAATACGTCGATCGCATCGATCACGGCGAGGACTTCATGATCACCTCATGCTGCTGTCCCGCCTTCATCAAGTTGGTAGAGAAGCACCAGCCAGGGTCCACACGTCTCGTCTCCGACTCGGTCTCACCGATGATCGCTATGGGGAGGCTGCTAAAAGCCAGGCAGCCAGACTGCCGCGTGGTCTTTATTGGTCCCTGCCTCGCCAAGCGTGCCGAAGCGCGTCTGCCTGAACTACGCGATGCCATTGATGGGGTCCTGACCTTCAAAGAGACGGCGTCCTTATTTCAAGCCGCGGGGATCCTGGTGGATGAACAAGAGGATGAGGGCCCACTTACTGACGCATCCCATGATGGACGGATCTATGCCCATACCGGTGGCGTCTCAGAGGCCATCGCGCGTGCGATTAAGCAGCTGCGCCCGGATCTGGTGATCAACGCCGTGAAGGGCAACGGGCTCAAACAGTGCCGCGAGATCCTGCAAGCGATTGAGGGCGGTGAGCGCAGCGCCAACTTTATGGAAGGGATGGCCTGCCCAGGTGGTTGCCTAGGTGGCCCGGGGACCATCGTCAAGGTGGACCAAGCGGTTCCCTACCTGAGCGAACATGCCAGCCAGGCTCCGGCCTTCGCCGCCAGTGAGAATGATCGTGCGGTGCGTTGGATAGACGAGTTTGGCGGCCAAGTCAACTTCCACACCAAGCATGTCGATCTGCCAGCTAAGCAGGAGGCAAGATCGTGACTCCTGTAATTTGACACCAAGGGCTCGGTGCAGCATCTCGTCAGGTAGTTGTTCGCCACAACTATGCTACAATAGCTCTAGAGGTAGGCACATTTCTAGGGAGACTGGTAGCGTTGATGCTATTATGTCCGCCTCGGTGGGCTTCCTCCTGTTCCTATGGCTGACTAGTCTAGCTCTTGACAGGGACCTAACCATCAGCAGGCCACGGAATTTGATCTACGGCATGGAGAAGATAGGCTGTAGTCGCTTGTCTCTCGTTGGCGCAATCACCAGCAACCACTACCATAGGAGGTGTGAGAGCAAATGAGTTGGTTGAAGGCATTTCTCGAACGGCTGGCCAACGCTAGCCAGAAGGAATTTGGCAACGATCGTCTCGACTGCTGTAAAAACGAACTACACGACCAGCAGGCAAAACCGTCCCCAGGGAAAGGGAAGCCGTGAATCCCCACGAGTTAGCCAAACGATCAGACATCATCGACCGATACCGCGAAATAGTGTAGTGCAGCAGTTATTGCGAGGGAGTGCCAAAGGCGTATCGCCTTCCGGGCGCTCCCTTTCCCTGTATTTCGGGAAAGCTTTTCATCGCCGAATAGAGACCCCAAGCTGTGGAGAGGATAGAGACGCAAGTCAAGATATCTCAAAGGAGGAACAAACATGAGCGATGTTAAGATTCAGGTACTAGACAATGGCCCCTTTGCCGTAACTGGCAAGACCGAGATCGTGGATGCCGAGGGCAAGAAGTTTGAGCAGAAGGACCCAGCCTATCTCTGCCGCTGTGGATTGTCAACAACGATGCCGTACTGCAACGGTGCCCATGAGGGCAAGCTAAAGAGTGCCCCAAGAGCCAAATAGTCCTCTTGTTGCAGTGCGCCCACGCCCGCCACATGTGTCTATGGCGGGGCGCATCAGTCCACGCTTCGTTCTGTCACAGGCATAAGACGGCGGTGAAGCTCCCTTAAGAAGTGGAGCTTCACCGCTGTTTTCTTGTAGAAGCCGACACCGATTCCGCATAGAATGCTAGTGGAAGCAACCTACATCATGGGTCGCCGCGCATAGGTGAACGTGGCGACTCGCGTCTGTACCCAGACCTGAAATGATGAAAGGCGGTGTCGGTGTCTATGTCTGCCTACCCTTACACAGCCACCCAGGCTAACCTAGCGGCGATTGACGAAATGTCCTTTTGGCTCCGCATCATGTATGAACACAGCAAGTTCATACGTGGAGGACTGAACCCCAGTATCTCTCAGGAGCACCTCATTCAGACTGCCGACGATTTCGCCAGGAATATCGAGCGACTGCATGCCATGGTTGTGCAGCTTCCACCTACGGATGCGGCCCAGGTAAGCACCCTCATGACCGCAGCTGAGAGCTGGGTTAGACCACTCCGGGACTTCAAAGCGATGCTATTTAGCCAGATCAGCGCCTGCCAGGTAATTGCGGAGCTCCCCGCACCTCTACTTGACCATATTCGGCGCGAAGCGGATTACTTCCTAACCATGCTAGACCGCATCCAAGGTGATCCGGTTCCTCTGGACGAAACACTCGGCATCCCGGATGGATCAGTCCCAACCAGCGTAGTTCCCCGCCTGCTCATTCCAGCTACTGGCCCGAATCTACTAAAGGCGGTTCGTGATGCCAATCTGTTCTGGCTACGGATTCACATGGAACACGGCGAGGTACTCTTACTGATCGCCTATCGCCCAAGAATCCAAGAGATGCTGTACGACGCTACGGCCAAGTTCGAGCGGGATCTGGAGGCTCTGCTGAATGAGGCCAAAGTAACGCCCCTAGATCCTCGGTCGTTGCGCGAGTTTGATGCCAAAGCGTATGTGGTGATGGTCCAATGGCGTGATTTCCTGATCGACCTATACCAGGATGTTCTGAAGTGCGACGTCCCATCGGGGCAGATCAACACTGATGCCCTGATCCTTGATCACATGGCTCGGGAGGCTAGTTACTATATCGAAGTGCTGGGGATAGAGGACCGCTTGCTGGAACAGATGGTGTAGTAACAATGGCAAAGGCTAGGCCCTGTTGGTGGCCTAGCCTTTGATGTTTGTTGCGTGGCGGCGAAGTGGCAAAAGACAGGGGCATTACCCCTGTCTCCGCATCACTGTAATATAGGAATTTTAACCACAAAGCAGATCCCTTGACCCCCGCTACTCTCCACCTGCACCTTACCGTGGTGGAGCTCGACGAGGCTGCGGACGATGGCGAGCCCAAGGCCGCTACCGCCGGTAGCGCGTGTCCGCGACTTATCGGGGCGATAGAATCGATCGAAGATATGAGGGATATCCTCTTCGGGGATGCCCGGGCCAGTATCACAGACGCGCACATGCACCCTAGTCTGATCGTGCCAGGCGGTGACCTGTACGCGGCCTCCTTCGGGGGTATGGTGCAGAGCGTTGGAGATAAGATTGATAAAGACCTGACGTAACCGATCGGGATCAGCCATGATCACGGGTAGACTAGCAGGGATCTCGCCGACCAACTGGATCTCCTTTGCCTCAGCCACAGGTTCGAGGTGACCAATCAGCGTTTCGAGCAACTCCGCGATCCTCAGCTCGACGGGTTTGATCGATAGCCCCCCAACCTCGGCCAGGCTGAGGTCACGCAGGTCGCCGACCAAGCGCGTGAGGCGGATCACCTCGTCTTGCAGCGGCAACAGCGCCTCCTGATCAATGGGCACCTTGCCATCCTGCATTAGTTCGAGCCGTCCTTTCAGCACCGCCAGTGGATGGCGTAACTCATGGGCGGTATCGGCCAGCAACTGACGTCGCGACCGTTCTTCAGCTTCTAGTCGCTCGCCCATGCGGTTGAACGTGACGGCCAACTCGGCGATCTCATCACTGCCCTCAACGGGCGCACGCCGTGAGAGATCCCGTAAGCCCATATGCTGCACCGCATCGCGAAGATGAGTGAGTGGACGAGTGATGCGCTGTGCGGTCCAGACGCCGACCAGGGCTGCGATGGCAAAGGCGGCAGTGCTCGATAGAAAGTTCCAGCGCAGCGTCACATCGGCATAGGTGTCTGCGGGCATCATCCCGCCATGACCCATCATCCGGTTGTGCATATCAGCCATGGAACGGTACATGCCCAGATTGAGTCCCAATGAGGACAGCACCAGAGCGGTGAACGCTACCGCGATAAAGGCCCAAGTCAGTCTTGCCTTTAGAGACATGACCTCACCCCCTCGGTGGGACTAGCCTGTAACCAACCCCGTGGACGGTCTGGATCAAGGAATCCATCTCCAGCTTGCGCCGCAGGCGACTTACATGGGTATCGATGGTACGATCATAGCCCTCGTAGTAGTCGCCAATCGCCATCTCCATTAGTTGCAGACGCGAGAAGACACGGTTGGGGTGCTGGGCCAAGGTGGCCAGGATCCGAAACTCGGTGGCGGTAAGAGCAATCTCCTCTTCGCCACGATGGACGGTATGGGCAACCAAGTTGATGGTCAGCTCACCGTATTCCAGTATCTGCCCCTGATCTTCCTCAGGGTGGGTACGACGCAGGACGGCCCTGATGCGGGCGACTAGTTCGCGCATGCTGAAGGGTTTGGTTAGGTAGTCATCGGCACCCAACTCCAGCCCAAGCAGCTTATCAGTCTCCTCTGCCCGGGCGGTCAGCATGATAATCGGGGTGTTGGCGTGCTTTCTGACCGTCTTGGCCACTTCTAGGCCGCTCTGCTTAGGGAGCATCCAATCCAAGACAATCAGATCGGGTTGCCGCTCACGCCAGACCTGAATCGCCTGATCCCCGTCCTGAGCTTCCACTACGACAAACCCTTCGCTCCTCAGATACTGCGCGGTCACCTGCAGCAGCTGTTCATCGTCATCGACAACCAGAATGTGTTCTTGAGCCATATCGATTCCTCCACTCCAGGGCCATTGCTAGTCCCATGCTACCATAGATCGCCGAAGAAGGGAGCGGGTCACTGCAGAACACTCCTGCACGAATCAGTGGGTACATTTGAACGCCCCTCGGGGAGCGATCCGAGAGGCGCTCTGTTAGCGCGGTCCATCCTGCCACATGCGCTCCAGAGTGTTGGCGATGCGCTGGAGATAGTGGCTGATGCTACCGAGGAAGTAGAGAAAGAGGGCGATCACGCCAACCCAGAGCAAGACACCCATCCCCATCCAGCTGCCCATGCCATAGTACATCATCCAGAACACCTCCTTCGCTGAGATTGGCCAGCAATCACGGCCTGGCTTTGATCAACTTAACAATCGGCAAATTGATATCGGCGATACTGTCGATAAGCAGCCCTGCCCGTTCCACATTCTCGACGGTCCTGCGATTGATATTGCTGCCGACTAGATAGAGGGAGACGGGGTTGAGCCAGTCCATGAGTTTGCCGAGAAGCGGGTGGTCGCTGCGAATATGCTCAAGCAGGATGATCTGCCCGTCCGCGCGGCAGACTCGTCGAACTTCACGTAACCCCTTGATCGGGTCCGGTACTGAACAGAACACGCATGTCGCTACCACCGTATCGAAACTGGCATCGGCGAAGGACATCTCTTGGGCATCCATCTGCAAGAGTGTAACCGGACCATGGGCGTGGGCTGCCTTGGCATGCGCTCTGGCAAGCATCCCGGCGCTGAAGTCAATCCCTGTCACGCGGCATCCTGGTGGATAATAGGGCAAGTTTTTGCCTGTGCCGACGCCCACCTCAAGCACCTCTCCATGGGCTGGTGCCAATATCCTCCGCCGCAGCTCCGGGGAGAACATATGCTCCATGAAATCGTACCACTTGGCAGTGCGGTCATAGCGTCTGCGGATGGTCTCGGTTGCCTGGCTCACGCGAACCCACCCCTCGATCTCTAAGTGCGGTTCCCTGATCTTAGTATGGCACCGCTCCGCGGCGAATAACAGTCAGGGCTCCTCGCTGCAAAGAGGAGCCCTGGCTCGTTAATGCTCTACAGCCTAATAGCCTCCGCTGCTCTGTTGACCCTGCGCTTGGTTGCCCTGCGCGTAACCAGCAAATCCGTGGCACGATGCGCCGCCGCGGGTAACCATCTGCTGGAACTGGGGGGATGACTGCATCTTCGTGAAGGCGTCGGACTTCAAGAGGTTCTGCATCTCGGGTGACTGCATAAACTCCTGCATCTCCGGCGAGTACATCATGGCACCCATGGGTGTATCCTTGAACTGCTCACGGATCTCGGGGGAGTTCATGTACTCGAACATGGTACCGTTGCGCATGGCCTCAAACATTTCGGGGGTATGCATCTTGTTCATCCACTCACCGTTCATCCATCCGGTTGCGTCGCTCGCAGGTACCGAGCTGCTGTAGTTCTGCATCATCTGGCCCGTGGAGTAGCGCCCGCCCAACATGTTGCCCATCCGACCATACGCCAGGACCCTCGGAGCACCCATGAACAGAGCGGCACCCACTAGTGCCACGCCCAACGCAACTGCGATCCATTTTCTTTTCATAGAAAATCCCTCCAATCATACTATTTTCTCAGTCTGATCCCACCGTGTATGACCTGAACTCATCGCCACAGGTCGAATGTGCTACGGGATCGGATCACTGTCTATAGGATAAGCGATTGGTTTCGAGATCGTTTGACGTAGATGTTACGGTTTTGTGTACGCTCCGGGCTTATTGCGACGTAATCTCCCCGCTTCACATGAGAAGCCAACCCATGTGTACCACCGTCTTGTCGACACACCCAAACGCTGACCGCACATATACTGTCAGGAGATGATGTCGAGGAGTGAGGACTGTGATCCCCTCAGTTAAGAAAGGCGCCGTCTACCTGAGTACACTCGCGTGTCTAGCTCTGGTCATCCTATCGGTTGGCAGTCAGTCATCGCGATCTATCGTGTATGTAGCAACGGCGTGTGTGTTGGCTGCGTGGGTCGTTGCCGGTCGTTCGTTGGCACATCAGCAATCATCCTCTGAAGTGTTGGCTAAAAGCCCTGCTCGCCGAGTGGCGCTGCTTGGTCTCCTGGCCGCACTGGCTGCGCTCTTGCAGTGCTCGCCGGCCTTTCTCCCTGGCTTTGGGCTTCTGCTCGCTACCTTCAGCACCCTCCCCATGGCTATGGGAACCCTGGCAGCGCCAGGCAGCGCACTGGCAATGCTTGGGGCAGCTACTTCCCTGCTTGTGATCATCCAGCTGGAAGAGGCCATCATCTTCGTGCTGACGACAGGTCAGCTAGGGGTCATGGCAGCTTGGGCGATCCTGGATGGTCGACCCTGGTGGATACGAGCCCTGATGCCGGGTGTTGCTTTAGGTAGTGGCGTCATTTTGATGAGCTATGGTATCGGCATACCGTCCCTCGGGCCAACGGCGCATGGCTTAGGGCCAATCTGGGCACCCGCCATCTACCTCGGCTTTGGCTGTCTATATGCCGCCCTCTGGATCGGGCTGTTGCGCATCATCCGACGTTATCTGCCAAAGTTGCGATGATCGGCGGTCGCACTGAGCTGATGGTGATAGCTGCTGACGCATACAGGACTGCGCTCATCATCTTCCTGTCAAGCCCCTGATGACTGCGGTGATACCATTGGTGACACTGGGAAACCGCACGCCCAGCCCCGCCAACACGTTGAGGGTCAGCCCCAGCAGCATCAGAAGCGAGTAAAGAACTAGATCGTTTAGGCCTCTCTTGCGAATTGATGGCAGCTCCAGCAGGGCGGCAAACAGATAGATCGACACCATCGCAACGACAGCGCTAGGGTTTCGCACAGCGATTTTTCACTCCTTTGGGAAGCTTGCGGATCAAGGCGGTGACCAGCAACAGGACCGGAATACCGAGCTCGAAGAACAGCGAGTAGAGTGGGTAAACCTCGTTGCCGAAGGTGACGATGGCTGTGTAGCTATGCAGGTCAATCTCAGAGAGGAAGATGATCAGACCACCGACGGGCGCTATTAGTGTTTTATAAGATTGCAGGCGAAAGATCTGCGCTAACCCCAACACGACACCATAGTACAGCAGAGCGAGCTTGGCAAAGATCATGGTCAAGGCATTGATGATTACGATGATCTCGATCCGCGTCAGGAATTTGCCGATATTGATCAAGCGAACGCTCTGGAAAGATGCAAAGGCGTAGACGTTAATGCTCTCTCCCAGAGACAAGACGCTCCTTAGCGCCGATGATACGAGAAGCACCAGCGCGATGAGAAGACCCTTGAGCCAAGCCGACCTGATCTGCGACTGGATATTCACGAACGGGACCACCATCAGGAAGAGAACCGTTTCACCGAGCGGGAAGGTAGCCACTTGATGAGCAGCCCAGAGAAACTTCCCCATCGGCATATCAAATAGCGGAAACAGGTACTCAACACGAGACACACTCAACGACAGGACAAGCAGCGCAGCAACCGTGGCAATGTAAAGCAGAACCACTACCTGCACCGAGCGGGCGATCGTCTCGATCCCTGCTCGTGCAGCGTAGCCACAAACTACGATGACCATGATCTTGACCGCCAAGGCGGGGGTTTGCGGCAAGATAAGCGCTGAGACAGCGTCGGTGAAATTTCGCAATACCAACGTTCCTAAGTGATAGCAGAACCAGAGGAATATTAGAGAGATAAGTCTCCCCAAGATCGGACCAAAGACCTGCGCACTAATATCTACGAGGTTGGAGCGCTCAAAGCGAGAGGCCAGAACCATATAGATGGCAACTAGGGCCAACCCTTCCACCGCGCCCACGATGATCGCCAACCATGTGGCACGTCCAGCGGCTATCCCGGGGAGATAGACCACCGTAGAGCCAACGGTGAACCCGACCACCATGTAGATCAACTCCGAGCTGGATACCCTGCCCTGTTCTAGCTTCACTGCTCGGCACCCCATTTCCCTGCCCATTTTCACCATGCCTGCTGATGGGGATCTCCTAAGGATCGAAGGGCGTGATACGTTTGTTGACCATGCCAGTCTGTTCAAGCTTAAGTTGAGCGGTGATCCTAACAGCTAAGTGCGGAAAGAGCGAGTCCCAATTCTTCTCGAGCTTCCTCCACTCACTAGGGTGGTCCCGATGAAGCTGCTCCCCAAAGCGAAAGATATCTGTGTTGAGCTGCTGTGCCTTTCTAAGCGCCAAGACGGCCTCAGCTTTGATGACTTCACTGGCGTTTCTCTCCCAGGTGTCAATCATCTCTGGGGTGGATAGATCCGAAGCCGTCATCTGCCAGCCCAGATTGCTCGAGACGTAGATCGTGACGGCAACGTATGGCACCCCATCACTGACACGTGTCGAAATCCGCGACGATACACGTCTGATCTCCAGACTGATCGCCTCTTCTGGGCCCCCTACCACCAGAGTCCCGCCCTTGACCTCCCCCAGTACCCACAGCAGGCCTCTGGTTTCCTGCGGGGTGAACTCACCGACCATCCGATCACCATCAAACACAGCGGTGCCAGTGATGGCAAAACGATCCTCGTGCCGCTGAACAATGGGGACATACGCCGAAGCGGTCTTGCTGAGTTGACTATCGAGAAAATCACGCAGATCCGCAGATACTGTCGTGGATGTTCTCCGGTATTGTCCGACTATATCTGCCAGCGCTCTAGCCGATACCGAGCTGAAAATGCCTTTGGCACTGAGTATCTCCTCAGGCTTTCCACGAGAGATTAACAGCTGCATCCTCTCGCGGGGCTCGCTGCTACGATAGAAGAAGTCCAAAATGGAGCCAACTCCCTGCCTAGCCACGGCCTCACTAAGGATTATCACCTCACTATGCGACCAGTACAAATGACGGCTGAGGTCATTGTTCGCATTACTGGCAGCATCCGCTATGTTACTCCCTGTACTCATAATCACAGCAGTAGACTGACCGCCGGACTGGCCGCCCGAATCAGATTTGCCTCCGGACCGTGGTTGGAAGATTTGGGTGGCCAACTCGATCTGACCCTCTTGCTCCGCCAGATCCACTCCCGCACCTATCACAATGGCCAGTGTATCCAGCTCGCGACGATCCCAACAACCGGTTGCCAACACTAGCGCCATGACTCCGATCAGCAGTGCCTTACTGACCCGATAGTCATCTTTTCGACTTTCCCCTTTTTGCGGCATATCTTCCTTCCTTAGAAGAGGCGGGAGGCGGCTCTGGCCTCAACCCCGGCTCTTCTCGTTCTGCATCTTGCCACCCGATCACTCGGGGGCGTTCTTGCATGGCCCATAATGGGGCTCTGATGGCAGTGTCTTTAAGATCGGTGACTGTTAGCGGTGCGAGCGGTGATAGGTAGGGAGCTCCGAAGGAGCGCAGCGATGCCAAATGCACAAGGATCATCAGAAGTCCAAAGGTAATGCCGATCTCGCCGAAGACTGAGGCGAGAAGCACGAGAAAGAAGCGCAAGAACAGAGTCACCTCTGACAGATTGGGGAGGGTAAAGGCGGTAATCGCGGTCACCGCGACGACGATCACCACAGGCGCACCAACGATACCGGCAGCCACGGCCGCTTGGCCGATGACGAGAGCCCCCACGATACTGATGGCCTGGCCAATAGGCCGAGGCAGGCGCACCCCAGCTTCACGCAGCAGCTCAAAGATGATCCCCATGACTAGCACCTCGACGGTGGCAGGAAAAGGCGTTCCCTCAGTCGCTGAACTCATGGTCAGCAAGAGCGGGGTGGGAATCAACTCCTGATGATAGGAAGATAGCGCCACATACATGGCTGGTGAAGTCGACGATAAGACAAAAGCCAGGAAACGCAACATTCGTATGAAACTGGCATGGAGTGGCCGGATATAATAGTCCTCTGGGCTCTGCAGACTCTCAACAAAGAGGTGGGGCACAGTCAAGACTTGCGGTGTGCCATCGATCAAGATAGCCACCCGCCCTTCGAGAACGCGTGCTGCCACGCTGTCGGGCCTTTCACTATAGGCGACCGTGGAAAATGGCGAGAGCGGCGCATCCTCGATGTACTGCTCGATATAGCCCGACTCCAGGATACTGTCTACGTCAATACGACCAAGACGACGTTTGACCTCATTTACGACCTCTTCACTGGCGATATGGCGAAAATAGGCGATCATGACCTTGGTTCTAGTCTTGTCGCCGAGCGACATACTATGGAAGATCAATCCGGGATGCCTGATTCTTCCCCGGAGCAAAGCCACATTGACACCGATGTTCTCCACGAAACCTTCTCGTGGTCCTCGGACCACGACCTCGCTGGCCGGCTCTTCCACACTGCGCTTCTCGCTACCGGGAATATCCAAGCAGACCGCCTCGACGGAGCCATCCAGCAGCAGCAGGGCACTGCCACGGAGGAGGAGATCAAGGATATCATCCCAATGAACTAGGCAGTGCACACTGCCGATATTGATCACACTGGACTGCAGATACTCGATTAGCTCCCCAGCCCCACTCGGTAGGCGCGTCTGGCTCATCAAGGGTTGCAGGATCCCTTCGTTCAGCTGCTTCCTGTCCACGAGTCCGTTGATAAAGGCCAGAGCAGCGTAGTTGTCATCCTGCTGACCGACCTTAAGGCGCCTGACGATCAGATCAGAGGTCTCGCCCATCATCGCTTGTAGGGTAGCCAGGTTAGCGTCAAGACTCCTGCCCAACTGCTGGTCATTTACTTGGGAACTGGGGCGGCTCTCCTTGGCCTGCGAAGTCCTTATCCAACGCCCTAACCTCCGAACCAGCGACCGCAGCATCATGCTCGCCCCTTTGCGTGGACATCTATCTTATAGTTAACAAATACCAGGTGTTTTATGAAGCGCAAGAAGCTCACGCGCTGGGTTACTTATCTGCTCACACCTGCGCCCATAATCTTCTTGCATCCCCCACACCAAATCAAGTATTATGGATTTGAGGTGGTTAACCGTGGGTACTGATCTACTGAGTACTAAGATCGCGATACTAGGCAAGGCGCTCTCCGACCCCAAACGGGTGGCGTTACTGCAGTATCTGATCGCGCCTGACCCAACGGTTTGCTGTGGCCCTCCACGAGCTAGCAACGACGGGGTGTGCAACTGTGAGTTGCAGCAGGTGTTGGGTATTCCACAGGCGACGATCTCCTATCATGTCAAGGTCCTGCGAGAAGCCGGCTTGATCTCAGAACTGGCGAGGGGTAAATGGACCCAGATTACCATTGAACCTCGCGTGGCTAGTGTCCTGAGCGCATTATTCGCCACGATCGCACGGTGAAGGGGTGAAAAGAATGACAGACTTGAAGGCACAGATCCGTGACTACTACGGTAACCACGCCAAGAATGTAGGGCGAGGGTCGTCGTGCTGCGGTGGTTCGTCCTCATACAGTTGCGGCTCATCCATAGGAATGGGTAACTATGAGGCGAAGACACTGGAGACGGTTCCTGATACAGCTGCGCTGGCCTCTGCGGGCTGTGGAAACCCGACCATGCTGGCTAGCATACGTCAGGGCGAGGTTGTCCTCGATCTGGGCAGTGGCGGTGGTCTAGACGCTCTCATCTCTGCACAGCGGGTTGGCCCTGAGGGGAAGGTATACGGAATCGATATGACCCCCGAGATGCTCGCTCTGGCGCGCGCTAATGCCGCCAAGGCCGGCATCGGCAATGTTGAGTTTCTCAAAGGAGATATCGAACAGATCCCGCTGCCGGACAACTCCGTCGATGTGATCATCAGCAACTGCGTGATCAACCTCGCACTCGACAAGACCAAGGTCTTTGGCGAGGCCTACCGTGTCCTCAAACCAGGTGGCAGGTTGGCAGTCTCAGATATCATGTTTGACGGGGATCGAGCGAAGCTACCCGCTGACCTCCTGGAGCAGGCCAGCGTCTGGGCCAGTTGCGTCGGAGGTGCTTTGGAGGTCGAGGAGTACAAGACCCATCTGACGGCAGCTGGCTTTGAGGATGTTTCCGTCCAGATCACGACCAACTACGACATCCAGAGCTTGACGAGCGGCTGCTGCGGGTCAGGTCCCAAAGAGAGTTACGGGTGCAGTTCCACCAGCGCTGACGTTGCGATTGTCAGTGGCTTCGCACGCGCTACGAAACCCAACCCACTTTGGGTCTCCGAGCCAACCACCATCGCTGCGGCAGAGCTGGAAGACCTGGGTGACATCCTTGGGCTCCTTGTCCAACATGATCTCCCCACCGCCGGTGTCTCTGACCATCTAGATGGCTTTGTGGTGGCTCGACAAGGCAGCCGCATCGTGGGCGTCTGTGGCACGGAGAGATATGGGGAGATTGTCCTGCTTCGTTCGGTGGCGGTTGCTGCCAGTCAGTCGGGCAGAGGGCTGGGGAAGAAGATAGTTAGTCAGGTGCTGGATGACTTGAGGAATGTTGGTGTCAAAGAGACCTATCTACTGACCACCACAGCGTCGGGCTTTTTCGGTGCACTCGGGTTTGAACAGGTCCACCGCAACCAGGTACCAGACGCGATCAGCGCCACGGCTGAGTTCAGAGATCTATGTCCCTGCAGCGCCGCGGTGATGACAAAGCGTCTCTCGTAGGTGCAAACTACTATCCGGACAAATGGTTTGGCCCCAAGAGCCGCTGGCTTCTGCAGTTGACAAGGCAGAGCCTCAACCAGGCCGGTAGAGGCTGAAGGACGCAAACGAACAAGGACAGCCGCCCACAGTGTGAGCGGCTGTCCTTTATTTCGCTTTGGCACCGGTAGCTCCCTGGCTCTTCATGATCTTCTTTGCACCATCGGTCGCCTCTATCCTGCCATCCTCAAATACCCAGATGGCGTCGACCCCGTCGAGGCTCTTGACTAGCGCGCTACTCTGTTCGTAGGGTAGCAGGAAGACGGCGGTGGACAGAGCATCAGCATCCCCGGAGTCCTTCGTGATGACGGTCACTTGGCTGTAATAGTCGCCTGGCATCAGGGTCTTCGGATCAATCAGATGGTGGTACTGCTGACCATCGACGACATAATATCGTTCATAGACCCCGCTGCTAACCACTGATTCGTTGTTAAGAAAGATAGTGTCTAGGTCCTCATCGGAGTAGATCGGTCGGTGAGGATCCTGGATAGCGATCCCCCAGCGCTCGCGAACACCGTCGAGCGGCTTGCCGAGCACTCTGACGTTGCCACCGGCTGAGATGATGCCTGATTGAAAGCCGGCGGCCATGATCTCTTTCGCCACGAGCTCCGTGGCATAGCCCTTAGCCACCGCGCCGACATCGAGCCTCATTTGGGGGTCCGCTAGGTAGACGGTGCTATTAGCCACGTCGACCACGACCTTGTCGATGTCGGTATGCTGACTGGCTTGCTTCAGCTGCTCCATGGGCGGCAGCTTGGCGTTGTCCGGATCAGTCTTGCCCGCATCGCGATAGTCATGCCAGATCTTGAGCACGGAGCCCATGGCAATGTTGGTGGTATTGCCTGATCTCTTATCCCAGTCCTTGGCGAACTGGATCAGATCGATGATCTCCTTGTTTACCTTGACCGGCTTGATGCCGGCATTGTCATTGATGGTCTTGATATTGTTGATACCGTCATAGGTGTTGTAGATATCATAGTACTTATGCAACTGCTGGAAGCGGGCTTGGATCTGGCCAAAATAGTCTTTGAACTCCTGTTCGCTCTTGGTGTAGCCCACCACCGTAGTAGCTGTGTCAAACGCATCAAAGAACGTGTCGATGTATTTTGCATACTCGTTTTGGGTTTGCCCTTTGCAGCCGGCTAAGATCGTGGTCAGCATGATGATCGATGCTATGACTGCGGTCAGCTTCTTCATGTTGTCACCTCTCATTCAAGGTACACACTATCATATAGAAGGATGTCGTAGAGCGCAATAACACAAGAGAAAACTCCCCCACCGGGAGATGGGGGAGTTCGCTTGACGGGAGCAAATTACTTAGCCTTCTTCGATGCCTCTTCGGCGGTAGCGATGTAGTCCTGTACCGTAATGGTAACAGAAGACTTCAGCTCGGCGACATCGGGCACGTTGGGATGAGCATCGTCGACCTTGACGGTCTTCATAGCCTTGATGTCAGCAATGGTCTTGCCTTCCATCCATTTGCCAAGAGCTGCAGCCTGCTCAAACCATTCCTTCTTGATCTTAGACTGAGCGATCATGCCATACTTCTCTTTGAGCTCAACCTTGGTCTGAGGAGCAACCTTCAGATCAGTGGTGATGGCACCCTTGTTGTCGAAGTTGATCTTGGTCTGAGCGTTGTCGATGATGGCCTTGACTACCTTGCCATCCTTATCAAGAGCGACTAGGTTCATAGTGGTGTCAACTTGGGCGAGAGGGAGAGTCTCCTTACCATCGGCAGCCTTGGCGTAACCCTTGGACTTAGCCAGGGAGACCTCATGTCCGAGACCAACCTTAGCAGCGTTGGTAACGGCGACAGCATTCTTCTCAGCCTCTTCAACGGCAGCAATGTAACCTTCAACGGAGACGGTGACGGAGGTCTTCAGCTCAGCCACATCGGGAACGGCGGGATGAGCGTCGTCCTTCTTAGTAACCTTCATAGCCTTGATGTCGGCAACCTTCTTACCAACCATCCACTTTTCGAGAGCAGCGATCTGCTCGAACCATTCCTTCTTGAGAGTGGAGGCGGTCTTCATGCCGTACTTGTCGCCCAGCTCAACCTTGGTCTGGCCGGCAACCTTGACATCGGTCTTGAGAGTGAGGTCCTTGTTGAACTCTACCTTGGTCTGAGCGTTGTCGATGGTCACAGAGACAACCTTGCCATCCTTGTCAAAGGCAACAGCAGCGATGATGGTGTCGACTTGGCCCATAGGAAGAACATCCTTGCCGTCTTTGGTGCCAAGTGAGGCAGACTTGCCAATCGAGGTGATGTGGCCGAGACCGACTTTGGCGATGTTGGAAGTGTTAGCAGCGGGAGCAGGCGTCGGATTTGGCTGGGTCTGTGGTGCGGGCTTGGACGTGCAACCAGCCAGCAGGGAGACCGCTAAGGCACCGGTAAGTACTAGAGATAGCGCTTTTTTCATCTTTCCCCAATCCTCCTGGTATGAAAAGTTAGTGATCTCTGGATCTATATATATGGTAACACATCGATACAAAATGCACAAACATAGATTTCCTCAAATGACAAGTTATTTTCCGTCGGAATGGGGTATTGTACCCGAATATGTGTAACAAGCTCCTACAATCTCTTGTAAAGCCCCTCACGCGCAAGTCTACAAGTCAGATGCGACGGGCTTAACGGCGATGAACTGTACATAATTAGCCGGCAAGGGCTCTGCAGATAATAGAAACAGTAGCTTCACGCGACTGTCTTGTCTACCATATACGCCACCCGCTATAATCGACAGGTGGCCTCAATATTGTAATATAGGAAGGTGCTTATTTGTGCAAATCCGTCGACTTACTTGGATGGGGCTGTTGGTCGCGCTCAGTATTGTTCTGACCCGGTTGTTTAGCTTCGCCATCCCGCTCGGGGGCACCATGGCTCTGCGTTTGGGCTTTGGACCGATACCGATCGTCATGGCTGGTCTGCTGATGGGACCGGTGGCAGGTCTACTTGTTGGCGCGGTTGCTGATCTACTCGGCTTCGTCCTGAATCCCATGGGAGGCTTGTACCTGCCTGACTTCACCCTGATCTCCATGGCCACTGGGCTCATCCCCGCACTGATCTACCGCAGCTTTGGCCGGACGCTGCATCCCCGCTGGAAGGTGACCCTCTCGGTCCTAGTTACTCAGGTGGTCACCACGCTGGTGCTGACCCCGATGGCGCTGCTGTATCGCTTCAAGATGCCGCTCGTGGTCACCTTGCCCATGCGCTTTGCCGCTCAGGCTATCCTCATACCTGCCTATTCCCTGATTATCTGGGTCATCTGCTCACGGATGGCCAAGGCTTTCCCGCAGTTTGGGGACAGGCAGTGATTTGTAGGACCACCTAGCCAGTACAAACGAAAAAGAGTACGAGGTCCCAGACCCGGACCTCGTACTCTTTTTCGTTTCGTGACTGAATTCGCTAACCTAGTCCAGCGATCTTACCTCGCGAGCCTTGAGGTCGACCTGCGTGAGCTCTTCCTGACTGAGCAGCCGCAAGGCTAAGGGCTGGATGACTTCATCTTCCTTATCGATATGGGGCTCCAGCCGGTCGAGGATGATCTCGGCAGCTGCCACTACTTCCTTCGGGTCCGGCTGCTCCTTCTTAAGCTCCGCTTGCATCTTGCCATGGGCTGCGACGATCTGCGTGTGATCGTCAAGCATGGCATCGATCGGGCCATAGGCTTCGCCAAGCTTCTGTTTCATTAGCGGGAAAAGGGCGACCTCCTCCTGTTTGAAGTGTTCATTGATCACTTCTTCGAGAAAGTCGACAAACTGCTGGATGCTCTCGCGAGCCACATCGATGGTACCGTATTCTTTGACCCCTTTGATATCCTGACGGAGCTTGCGCAGCGCTATGCTATGGTCATGCTCTAGCACTTCGATCGAGCGGCTGGTCTTGGTAGGGGTTGAATTGGGCAAGGTGATGACCTCCTCCACGGACAGCAATAGTTCTCCTATATGGTACCACCAATGGTAACGGATGATGCCAATACACTGAGCAGCATATTCCAATGGTATCCATTCCGATAACATTTGAAAAAAGTAGCCTGTCACCCTTTTTTCAAATGTGGGCAGTTATGGTTAACTAAGTGGCTGTTTAAGCGCGACGACCACGGTGGCGTAGGAACTAGGATCCCAAGGTTGACCCTTGAAGTTGCCAAAGACGCCGTCGACCAAGAAGCCAGCGCGGGAGAGCGCCTCAGTTAGCGCCAGTTTGCGTAAGGGCTTGAGGGCGACGGTGTTACGAATCACCTCACGGCCGCCGCCGACGGTCAGGCTGAGGACGGTACGAAAGTCGATCTGACCATCGTCGTCGCGTAGGTCATAGTAGCGCTCAAAGGTCAGCCCGTGAGCCTCCTCGCTGATGGTGGGCAGGTGATCGACCTTTTGGTCGAGGATACGATCGTAATTGATGATCTGAATGATCAGCTTGCCGTCCGCGCGCAGCTGACGATGGAACCCTGCGAGGGCCATATCGAGCGCGTGATCGTCGGTCAGGTGGACCAAGGAGTTGCCAATGCAGAGCAGCGCGTCAAACGGCTGCACTGGTTCCGGCAGGAGGCGCATATCCCAGACCGAATAGGCGATCTTCAGGTCCTCCTCACGCGCGAGCTCTACTGCACGCGTGATCATGGTCTGGTCGAGGTCATAACCAGTTAGTTGGTAGTCAGCCTTAGCCAGAGAGCGCGCCAGAGCGCCGGTGCCACAGGCCACATCCAGGATGTGGCTACCAGGGGGCACCTGAGCGCGGACAAACTGCGCTTGGTCAGGGTTGGTCGGAAAGATTAGTTCGTAGTAGGCCGCGATTGAATTGTAGAAGTCCATCCTGTTACCTCCATGGGGAAAACTGCGTATCTCGGTTAGCTTGAGGCGTTTTCATCCATGCTATCCCTAGGGCAATCAGTCAGGAAATGTGCTTCTCGCCCAAGTTCTCCCGAGCAATGGCCAGGAACTCGCGGGCCACCTGGAGGCCAGGGTCGGGACGATAGACCAGTGAGTTGTGGCGAGCAAGGCGCACCTCGCTGTGGATCGGCAGCTGCACCAGCCGCCCCTGCCGCAGGAGATCGCGGACCGCGGTCAGCGGCAGGATGGTGTATCCCAGCCCGATGGCGGCCATCTCACGCAGCGCCTCCACACTCTCCAGTTCCATGACCACCCTTGGATTAACCCCGGCGGCAACAAATAAGCTATCGATGAAGGTGCGAAAGCCCGTGCCACGCGCAAACAGCAGCCATGGCTCTAGGGCTAACTCCTCAAAAGTGCTCGCCACAGGGAGGTTGGGCGATGCCACAACCCCCAAGGGATCCCAAAAAAGTGGTTCTACTTGTAGCCCGCGATGCGTAACCTCGGAGGTCACCAATCCCACATGGGCCTGACCCTCATCGACCATGCGCACGATATCCGTGGTCTTTCCTGATAGGACGGTGACTTCCGCCAGGGGTAAGCGTTCACGAAAGGCAGCCAAGATCGGCGGCAGAACATAGGTCATGGTAACACTGCCCGCAGCCAGGACTAGGTGGCCACGGCCACTGGCCTCGCGGGCTTGATCACGTGCCCGATTGATCATGTCGCCAACCTGTCGCAGCGTCGGCAGCACCGCCGCTCCCGCTGGGCTGAGCGAGATCCCACGGGGCGAGCGCAAGAGAAGGTCGGCTCCTAACTCCGCCTCCAGTGCCTTGATCTGCTTGGTCACCGCTGGTTGACTGAGGAAGAGTTCCTCAGCCGCCCGCGTGATATTGAGATGTTCAGCGACTTTGATAAAAGTCGTGAGCGTCGATAGTTCCAACCTCGATCCCCCCATTCCTTGCAGTTATCCTTTCCATTCCCACAGACTATTTCCCTGCTAGGCGCGTTTCTGTTACCATCTGATAGGGACTGATCGGGTGCCTACGCGCTACGACAGTCTCCAGATGGATAACTCTATAAGGGGGTATTCCGGATGTCAGTTCAAGCTATCATCGGTGCTCAATGGGGTGACGAGGGCAAAGGCAAGATCGTGGATCTACTGGCCCAAGAGGCTGAGGTCGTAGTCCGCTACCAAGGCGGGGCCAACGCCGGTCACACCGTTGTCAATCAATACGGCAAATTTGCTCTGCACCTCATCCCCTGCGGCATCTTCAATCCCGAGGCACTTTGTATCATCGGTACCGGTACGGTGGTCAACCTTGACGACCTCTGCCGCGAGATCGATTCCATCGAGGCCAAGCAGATCAGTATCGCCAATCTGAAGATATCTGATCGCGCTCATATTTCGCTACCCCTGTATTCCCTTTTGGACCGCCTAGCTGAAGAGGCTCGCGGTGAGAAGAAGCAAGGATCTACTCAAAAGGGCATCGCCCCGGCATACGCCGCCAAGGCACTGCGCGTAGGTCTGCAGATGGGTGAGATGCTGAACGCTGAGCACTTCGAACGGCGTCTACGTGAGCTGCTGACCGCAGGCAATGAACTGATCAGCAAGATCTACGGCGCGGAGCCGCTGGATGTAGAAGAGCAGATCGCGACCACCATGGCCCAAGCCAAACGTCTCGCTCCCCATGTCGCCGATACCCTGACGCTGATCCATCGCGCTCTGGATGCAGACAAGAGGATCTTGCTCGAGGGACAGCTGGGCGCCATGCGCGACCTTGACTGGGGCATCTATCCCTACGTCACCTCGTCCAACCCGTTGGCCGGAGGCGCCTCAGCAGGCGCTGGCATCCCACCACGGGAGATTAAGAATGTCATGGGCGTGGTCAAAGCCTTCTCCACCTGCGTTGGCTCAGGCCCATTCCCCACCGAGCTAAACGATGAGACCGGCCACTATCTGCAGCAGGTAGGTCAGGAGTTTGGCGCCACCACCGGCCGCGCCCGCCGCTGCGGCTGGCTGGACCTAGTGGGCTTGCGTTATGCGGCGCGGCTCAATGGCTTTTCCGAAATCGTCGTCACCAAGCTGGACACCCTTGACGGGCTCAAGACCCTCAAGGTCTGCACCGGCTACAAGGTCAATGGCCAGATGATCGAAGGCATGCCCCTAACCCACGACCTCTACAATGTCGAACCAGTCTATCAAGAGCTCCCTGGCTGGGAGTCGACTGCCTCGGCCCGCTCTTGGGACGAACTGCCCAAGGAAGCTAAAGCCTACATCGAGCTAATCGAGAAGGCATGCAAGGCTCCGGCCACGCTGATCTCCGTCGGCCCCGAGCGCAGCGCAACCTTTGCGAGATAGGTCACAATAGAAACAGCCACCGTCCGACGACGGTGGCTGTACTGTTTCATTACCCATCATTCCGTCATCCACGCCCCCACTCCGGCCGCGAGCGTGTTGACGGGCTCACACCCCCGGCCTGGGAGGATGCTAGCACGCGTAGCGCGACATTAACGAGATCATTAAAGGAGCGCAGATAGCGAGGATCAGAAGCGAACACTGTCTGAGCCCGTAGGGCGAGTTTGGTCGCTTCCTGAGCTGTCGAGCTCGTTCAGAAATATGGCGAAGTGCGGAGCGCGTTGTGCTGGCTCCTCCCCGTTGGTCAACACGCGCTGCGGCCCTTTCTCATATCCACGACTGCAGTTTATCCATGTTGACCACAATGATCTTATTGCGATCAGTGAGCAAGATCTTCTGCTGCTGAAAGTCACTGAGAATGCGGCTAACCGTCTCGCGAGAAGTGCCGATCATATTGGCCAACTCCTGACGGCTGAGATCCGGCTTAACCTCGATCCCCTCAGCCGAAGCGAGGGAGTTCTGGGCCAGCTTGAAGAGGATGCCAGCGGTACGCGCATAGGCATCTTTCAGAGCCAAGTCGCGCACCTGATGCTGTGCCTCCTTCAGTCGGCGACTTAGGACTCTGATCAGCCTGATGGCAATCTCGCCGTGCTGCATGACCAGCTGCTCCAGATCTGGGTTGCGGATCAGGCAGATCTCCGAATCTTCCATGACCTCGGCGCTGGCAGGATAGCCGCCGCCTTCAAAGAGGACGGCTTCGCCAATCACCTCTCCCGGCTCAATCAGACGAAGGATCTGCTCGCGACCATCTTCAGTGGTCTTGAACACCTTCACCCGACCCGACTTGACGAAATAGATCGTATCACCCGGTTCTCCCTCGGTGAAGAGAATGGTGCGCTTACGGCACTTGCGCGTGATTACGATCGAAGATATCTGCTCCAAAGCCTGCTCATCGAGATCGGAGAATAGGCGTATTTTTCGTAGGCAAGGACCACATTTCATGGCAACCTCCGGTTGAGTCTCTAGTCTCTAGTCCCTAGCATAAGGCTACAAGAACCGGACGCCTGCTTGAGTCAAAGAGTGTGCCTATAGGATAACATATCCTGGTCACTCTCACTAGGGACTCGCGGCTAGGGACTAGGGACTTGCTGATCAGAGCAAGCTCTGAATCAGCAGAACACACACTCCTTCGGATCGCCGATGCCAAACCCCTTGATCACCGGGGCGCGTAGCTGCAGATCCTCAGTCCACTCCATAAACTCCACATTCACCGTCAGCGCTGGGTAGGTCCAGATCACCTCGGCCGAGGTAATCCGGGGTGGGTTGGCAAACGGGCTCACATGCTGGCGCTGCTGGCCGAGATGCTGCACCAGAAGCCCCGCCTCCTGCGTGCTGATCCCGGTCCCCACGCGACCAATGTAGATCAGCTGCTCGTCGCGATACACCCCCAAGAGTAGGGCACTAAAGTGGCTGCCTTTCACGGTCATCCCACCCACCACCGCTCGCAGGCGCTGCTTGGTCTTGATCTTCAGCCAGAGATCGCTCTTCTGACCGATCAGGTAGCGGGAATGGATCTCTTTGGCGACGATCCCCTCTAAGCTCTTAGTCTCGACCGCCCCAAACAGGTCGACTCCATGGCCCAAGAAGCTGTCAATGACCGCGATTCCGTCCTCTTCACGCACCGCTGTGCGTAGCTCTTCATCCCGCTCTTGCCATGGAAGTCCCGTCAAGTCGCGGCCATCCAGCCACATGATGTCGAAGACTACATAGGCAATCGGGTGACTCTTCTGCATGCCCGCGATGGTGCGCGCCTGGGTGGCAAAGTCACGTTCGATCACTCGCGGAAAGCTGGGTTTGCCATCTTGGAGCACCACCACCTCACCATCGAGGATGGCCTCTCGTCCGACCAGGTGCTTCGCCAAGACTTGCAGTTCGGGATAGGTAGCGGTCTTGTCGCGCAGGCGCCGATTCTGTAGCCTGACCCCACCGCCACTGACGAAGGCCAGCATGCGCACGCCGTCCCACTTGACCTGAAACGCATAGCGTGGATCATCAAAGGGCTGATCATGTTTCATCGGTTCCATTGGCTTGATCATCTGGTTCAGCAAGCTTGTCCCCCCATAGGAGATGCCGATAGTAGGCTTGTCATGCGCACACTACGGCATGGTATAATGGTGCTAAATCCCAGAGACCGTAAGGCTCTCAGGACCGCGGCATAAGGAGGTCTAGTATGTGACTCTTTAAGAATATCGGGACATGGTTCATGTCCTTGAGGACCTGGCAAAAGGGCTTAGCGCTACTCATGGTGGCCGCTCTAGTCTGGTTGTGGAGGTAGTATGGTTAGCGTATGAAAAGCGCTGAGTAGACATGCCTACTCAGCGCTTTTCGTTGCGTTCGGGAGCGCGGCCCGTGCTGGCCCCCACCGATCGACCCATCCGACCGTGGGCGGGGGCAGCCAGCACGTTTAGCGCGACTTCTACGACTCATTAGAGGAGCGCAGACAGTGAGGATCAGAAGCGAACACTGTCTGAGCCCAAAGGGCGAGTTTGGTCGCTTCCTCTCACCGACAGCAATCTCCGATTGCGATAGGCGAGCTGTCGAGCTCGTTCAGGAATAAGGCGAAGTCCGGAGCGCGGCCCGTGCTGGTTCCCACGATAACCCCTACTTCCCTTCCCATTCCACATGGCCTACACCGCGGGTGGTGGACAGAATACGTGTCAGCTCCTCCATGTGGAGGTGGTTCGGCAGCCGTACGGTCATGCGCGCGATCAGATCGCCGTTATCGGCGGTCTCCATCTCCACCGAGCGGATATTGACGTTGAAGTCACCCAAGACAGTTCCCACCCGGCCGAGGATGCCGGGCGTATCAGGCCCCCGTACCACTAGGACACAATTCCGTCGATCAGCCAAGCGACTGCCGATACGGTCAAACACAGTGAGCGAGAACATGACCAACCCGGTGGTCACCAGCGCTGCCAGATAGTAGCCCAAGCCGACCGCGAGACCGACCCCCGCTACGACCCACAGACTGGCGGCCGTGGTGAGGCCGGTGATCGTACTCCCTTGACGCAGGATCGTCCCTGCCCCGAGGAACCCGATGCCGCTGACCACCTGTGCCGCAATACGGGCTGGATCGGGGGCACGACCCGCGAGAATCTGATCATTAAAACCGTAGACCGATACTAACATGATCAGCGCCGAGCCTAGGCTGACTAGGGTATGGGTGCGCAGGCCAGCTGGTCGGTTCTGAGACTCTCGCTCCAGGCCCACAATCGCGCCTAAAATCGAAGCTAGAACAAGGCGTAATACCATTTCTATTGGACCCATCGTTCTCTCTCCTCATCCGTAGTCCCGCTAGGACCAGCTGTGGCATGGAATTCCAGTCGAAAGGTTTCCCTGCTATACTGGTGATTAGCAGCTCAGCCTCAGGCGTGATTTAATCTTTCGGAACCTGCCTGACGTTGATGCAGAGCATCAGGGGTTGCACAAGTTTGACATTTAAGGAAATCATGCAAGTTCCTGTGCTATCATATGCTCCCGATTTCACAATGTCAAACCCAGACGAATCGCTCGCGTGGCTCATTGACGCTGCGCTTTCCCCGATATGTCAGAGGAGGTACATACTGTGCTGCACGTCTACAGGTCCACCCCTGAGCTGACCCCCGCCAAACTTGCCGAGGCGGACATCTGGGTCAATATGGTCAATCCTTCCCCGTCGGAAATCGATCTGGTCGCGACCACTTTGGGTATCGACCGGCCGCTGCTCACGGCTGTCCTCGACAACGATGAACGCTCTCACATCGACATCCGCGATGGGCAGGCCCTGATCGCCATCAACGTCCCCATCCTGCGCGAAACCGAGACACCCGATGTCGAACACAACCTACTCTATGATACCACCCCGCTCGGTATTATCCTTAACCCGCAGGCAGTGATCACGGTCTGCCTGGATGAGGCACCTGGGCTAGCTAAGCTAATCGGCCGGCGACTGCCTGATATCGCGACGGATCAGCACATGGGGCTGGTGTCCCATCTACTGGTGGCCACGGCGAACCAGTTTCTCACCCATCTCAAGCAGATGGGTACTCGTGCCAATGAGCTGGAGCGACGTGTACTGCGTGCCACAAGCAATGCCCAAGTCGTGGAACTGCTAAGTCTCGAGAAAAGCCTGACGTACTTTCTAGCGGCCTGCCATGCCAACGAGTGCGTGATTCAACAACTGCTGCGCGCGGATGAGTATCCAGATCTAGCAAGGTTGTTCAGCGATCTCACCTTCAATATCCCCTTGCTGGAACGGGCCACCATTGAGAACAAGCAGGCGATCGAGATGTGTGAGGTGCTGCGCGATGTCCTTGGCAGCATGATGAACGCCTTTACCTCACTGACCTCCAACAATCTCAACATCGCCATGCGTTACCTGACCTCCATCACCATCGTGCTCTCGCTGCCGACCCTGGTGGCCAGCATCTACGGCATGAATGTCAACCTGCCCTTTCAGCAAGCCTACCACGCCTTCCCGATCGTCATGGGAATCTCGCTGGTGTCGGCGATCGGCTCGGCGGTCTATCTAGTGCGGAAGGGAATGTTTTGACGAATCCCGAGTCCCTAGTGAGAAGAGGTAGAACGATAATGCCCATTGACCAAGCTTACCGCATTCTCGTCGTGGAGGATGACACCAAGATCGCTGCCATCCTGTCTGACGAACTGCAGCGCCATGGCTATACGCTGATCCTAGCGCGCGACTTTCAGCACGTGCGCGACGAATTTCTTGCCGCACGGCCGGATCTGGTGCTGCTAGATATCAACCTACCCCAGTTTGATGGCTTCTACTGGTGCCGCCAGATCAGGACGCTCTCCAGTGTACCGATCATCTTCATCTCCGCCCGCGCTGGCGACCTGGATCAGGTACGGGCGCTGGAAAATGGCGGCGATGACTATATCACTAAGCCGTTCAATTTGGAGTTGGTCTTGGCCAAGGTCCGTAGCGCCCTACGCCGAAGCTATGGTGAGTATGCGCTCGCCCGCGATGCCGACCTTTTGCAGATTGGCGATCTCCTGCTCAACAAAAGTCGCAACCGCATCAGCCGCGGCGGTGTGGAGCTGGAGCTCACACCCAAGGAGTTCCGGCTGCTCTGCTGTCTAGCAGAGCGCGCCGGTCAGATCGTCAACCGTGAGGAACTGCTTGAGGCGCTCTGGGATGATATTGAGTTCGTGGATGACAACACACTGACCGTCAACGTCACTCGCGTACGGCGGCGCCTAGCCGAACTTGGCCTCCCTGATGCCATCGAGACCAAACGGGGGCAGGGCTACCGCTTGGCTCTAGACCAGGAGCGCGGCGTATGAGTATCTGGCCGTTTCTTAGGGATAGGCTTCGCCTGATCCTCATCTATCTAGTGGCTATGCTCCTCGTCGTGGCGGTGATCGAGCTCGACCTGCTGCTGGCAGGTGGGGGTCTTTCAGCCTCCATCCTATTCTATATGGGCCTCTTGGCCTTGGTCGGACTCCTTCTGATCTTGTTCACAGACTACCAGCGACAGGTGGCGTTCATGTGTCGATTGGAGCGGATTCATGAGGCCAGCACCCTGGACCAGCTCAGCGCTTTGGCTGATCC
>CAZINL010000011.1:28395-30773 GCA_964540595.1 uncultured Clostridia bacterium | reverse complement strand
AAGAAGGAACTCCATGGCAAGCTCAATGAGAATGGCGTCACCTGGCCCCAGTTTCATGCCCTCTACCATATCGGGGAGCAGGGGATCCCCTCCCATGATCTGGCCAGGGAGCTAAACTGCAATGCCAGCAACTTGACGGGCTTAGTCGATCGCATGATGGAGAATGATTGGGTCTATCGCGAACACTCGGCGGTGGACCGACGCATCTGGCTAATCAAGCTCACTGCCAAAGGCGACGCACTCAAGAGCAGCCTACTCCCTGCTTATCACCGCTATATCGAGGAGCGTATGGGTGTCCTCGACCATCAGGAGCTGACGACACTGCAAATCCTACTGGACAAGCTTAAGAGCGGAGCGCGAGAGGAGCAGCGGCAATGAAAGAGCTCAAGGCCTTATTTCCCTTCTTCAAACCCTATCGTGGATGGATGGCGCTAGCCACCTTCTGTATGGTGATGGTCACCACCATGAACATGATCGGCCCGTGGATGGTGCGGACCCTGATCAAGGTGATTACCGACGGCGTCGGCAACGCCAGCAGTCTCGACCGCATCACCTTCCTGGCGGTGGTGACGATCACCGTCTACATCCTGCGAGCGTTCGCTCAGTTTGGCACCGAATACGTCTCCCACTACGCCGCCTGGAACATGCTGAAGCAGATCCGGCAGCGGCTCTATGACCATCTGCAGCACCTCTCGCTGCGCTATTTCCAGGACCGTCAGACCGGCGACCTGATGTCGCGGGTGATCAATGATACCAACAACTTCGAACAACTGTTGGCCCACGCCCTACCCACCGTAGTGACCAATGGCCTGATGCTGATCGGCGTCTCGGCCGTCCTGTTCGCCATGAACCCTACTCTGGCTCTGTATTCGCTGATCCCGATCCCGTTCTTGGCCTGGATGGTGCTGAAGTTCAGCAAGATCTCCCGCCCGATGTTCAAGGTAACCCAAGGCAGGTTGGCTGAGGTTAACTCTCTCCTGCAGGACAACTTCTCCGGGATTAAGGAGATCAAGGCTTTCACCAAGGAAGGCTATGAGAGCAGCCGGGCCGGCGAGCGGCTAGGGGCCTTTACCCGCGCGATGCTCAACGCGCTCCGCCTCTCCAATGCGTTCCACCCCGGGATCGAGTTTGTCTCCAGCATCGGCACGGTGATCGTCATCTTCTTTGGCGGACGGCTGGCGCTAGCCCAGCAACTGCCTTTGGAAGACCTAGTCGCCTTCCTGCTCTACCTCAGCTCCTTCTATCAGCCGATTACCGCCCTAGGGCGGATCAATGAAGGGCTGCAGCACGCCCTGGCCAGTGCCGAGCGGGTACTGGAGATCCTCAATGCCACCTCTGAGATCACCGAATCCCCTGACGCCGTCAAGATCGGCAGGGTTGCTGGCAAGCTGGAGTTCCGCGAGGTCCACTTCCAATACGTCGAGGAAGCTCCTGTGCTCAAGGGGATCTCCTTTACCGCCCAGCCGGGTGAGACCATCGCCATCGTTGGGCCCACTGGGGTAGGCAAGACCACCATCGCCAGTCTCATCCCAAGATTTTACGACCCCGTCGCTGGCGCCATCCTGATCGACGACCGCGATATCCGTACGGCGAGGCTCTCCAGCCTCAGAGACAACATCAGCCTGGTCTCACAGGATGTCTTCCTCTTTAACGGCACGGTCAAGGAGAACATCCTCTACGGCCGCCAAGACGCGAGCGACGAAGAGGTAATCGCCGCGGCCAAGCTGGCCAATGCCCATCAGTTCATCCTCGATCTGCCCGACGGCTACGAAACCAAGGTAGGCGAGCGCGGCGTCAAACTCTCCGGCGGTCAGAAGCAGCGCATCTCCATCGCCCGCGCGGTGCTCAAAGACGCCCCCATCCTCATCCTCGATGAGGCTACCTCGGCGGTCGACACCCAGACCGAGCGGCTGATCCAAGAAGCGCTCAACCGCCTGACCGAGGACAAGACTACGGTAGTCATCGCCCACCGCCTCTCAACCATCAAAGAGGCAGACCAGATCATTGTCATCAAAGAGGGCGAGATCCTCGAGACCGGTAATCATGATGAACTGCTACACGCCGATGGCCTGTATGCTGAACTGTGCCGCGCGCAGAGCGCCCAACAGGAGCAGTTGGCGGCGGTGTAGACTGGCGAGAAACAGGTCGTGGGAATGCGACAAGGGCAGGATCGCGCATGGCGCGATCCTGCCCTTGGTATGTCCCTGCGAACTGCCCATCGTCTCTAGCGCAATCGACTGAGATCGCGTTGCGCGAGCTCTTCGTGCATCTGGCGGAGGCGGAGCGCGGGCACGAAAAGAAGGCGGCGGTGATCACGGAGAAGCACCTCGGCGCCGAGGCGCTCGACGAGGAGAAGATGGTGCATCACCGGCTCTTCG
>CAZINL010000011.1:0-28385 GCA_964540595.1 uncultured Clostridia bacterium | reverse complement strand
CGGAGAAGATCCTAGTCGAGATGGTGTACGAGAGGGCCATGATGCCTCCCGCGATCAGCAATGCCATGCCAGCCCCCACGAGTGACGATGCCAGCTGATAGATCTGACTTTCGAGCAGCGTCGCCAGCCACCGCTGCATCCCAGGGTTCTTCGTCAGTAGGAATGACGGGAGGCTGAGCACGAAGAACGATGCCATAATGGCGCCTTGGGCTCCCTTGATGCCAAGCCAGAAGTGAAATAGGTAGCTTAAGGAAAAACCCAACGATGTGAGGAGAATCAGCAGGTTGGCTGCAGCCATACCAGGATTCCGCGTCGGTAACAGCACTCTGCCCAACTGTGCACCACCCCAGAAGACCATCACCATCAGACCTGCGACGGCGTATTTGGCAGCCACGATCTGGGCCGGCTTGATCGGCAGCGACCGCAGATAAGCGAGGGTGTTTCCCCTCTCTTCGCGCGCAAAGCTTTGCTGCGCCATAGTGAATGACATCACCACCGGGAAGACCGTCAGATAGGAGGTGACGTAGACTGGGTCAAGGCGGGAGAAGATGACCATGAACCCGAGCATGACACCAAAAGTCTGCAACAAAAAGCTTCTGAGCAAGATCAGCTCATTCACGATTAGAAACCACATCTTCCTGGCTCCTTTCCTGCAACGCTCATCAGGATTGCATCGATGGAAAGTCGGGCGTTCTTGAGCATGGTGGCACCTGACTTCTCCAACTCACCCATCAAAGCCGGTGAGAAGCGGTTAGTCGTGCCGATGAAGTCGTGGCCACTTTCGAGATAGGTCGCGAAGAAGGGTCTCAAGGTGGGCATCCCCTGCCCAATCTTTCCCGATACCTGCCGCCAACGCTCTAGCAGACTTTCTTTGTCATCAAAATCGGCAATCTTGCCATCATGCACGATCGCCACGTAGTCAGCGATCTGCTCCACGTCCTGTGAGATATGGGAAGAGAAGATCACAGTCCGGTGCTCGTCGGTAATGACATTGCTGATCTCCTCTAGGATCTCCCGGCGTTCCACCGGGTCAATACCTGAAGTCGGCTCGTCGAGGATCAGCAGCTCTGGATTATGGGCAAGGGCAAGAAGAAGGGCAAGTCGAACCTTCATCCCCTTGGAGAGCTCCTTGGTTCGCTTGTTCGGCGCCAGGCCGAACTGTTTCAGGTAGCTCTGGTAGGCCGAGTGGCTCCAGGTAGGATAGCAGCTAGCGGTCAGTTTCGCTGTCCAGTCGACAGTCGCATCTTCGTAGAAGATGGGGTTTTCGCTCACGTAGCCGATCCTGCGCTTGATCTCGATCTCCTGTTGGGGCTGACTGAGCCCCAGAACTTCGATTGTCCCCCGTTCCGGATAGATTAAGTTCATGATCATCTTGAGCAGGGTAGACTTGCCGGCGCCATTTTGCCCTACCAAGCCCAGGATATATCCCCGCTCCAGCTCGAGAGAGGGGATATCGAGACAAAAGTCGCCAAACCGCTTCTGTGCGCCGCGCAATCGAAGAGCATAGTCTGTCATCGTTGATCATCCTCCAAGGCTAGATGTTTATCCAGCAATTCTCTAACCTGATCGTCGCTCAGCCCCAATCGCCTGGCGTTGGCAATCACGGGACGGAGTTGAGATCCGATCTCCTGCAGACGGCGATCCGGAGCTTGCTGATCGCCGTTGTGGGCGACAAACGTCCCTATTCCTGGTCGCGTCTCGATCAGTCCCATGGTCTCCAACTCCTGATAGGCGCGCTTGGTGGTAATGACGCTGATCAGCAGATCTGAGGCCAACTGCCTGATCGAGGGCAGCGGGTCCCCCGGGCGTAGGTCACCAGCGAGGATCTTCGTCTTGATCTGATCGATGATCTGAGCGTAGAGGGGTGCATCGCCGGTGTTGCTGAGCAGAATGAGCACCTTCCATATCACCTCACCAACCGTATATACCGTATATACACACTATATACCCAATGGATTTCGCTGTCAACACTTTTACTGTTAGGGGATGCGCTCTGCTAACAACCTTCGCAAACGACAAGGCCGGGATCATGCCTCTGGCACGAACCCGGCCTTGTGATTTCATCTTTACCCGGTCGGTACAGGGTACTCACGCTCTTGCTTGAGCCGTCTTAGGCGTTAGCTCCTCGACAATCTTCCGCGCAAATCCTCTTGCTAATGCTTGGGCATCCTCATTGCGGAAGTACTCACGACCGTCGATATCGCGCACCGCGATCTTACCGATGTAGTCGAGCTTCGAGTGCTGGCAGTAGCGCTTCAGCCCCTCTTCGAACACGCCAGCGCCCCAGTCGATCTCATAGCCGCAGGTGGCGACCAGGGCACACTTCTTACCCTCCCACAGGGAGTCTCCTTCGACATCGCCGTAGTATTTGTTCAGACCATAGACCAGGCGATCCATGGCCGCCTTCATCGGCGGGGTGCAGTACCAGGAGTAGATCGGCGTCGCGAAGACGACGCAGTCTGAGCGCAGCACCGCGTCATAGACCGAGGCCATATCATCCCGCTGCGGACAGCCAGGCCGGTCATGGATATTCTGACAGGTCCAGCAGGCGCGGCAGGGTTCGATCTGGTGCTCAAAGAGCGGGATATACTCGACCTGGGCGCCCAGCGACTTGAGCTCCGCCACGAAAGGTTGCAGCAGTGTGGCGGTATTGCCTGCAGGACGTGGGCTGCCCATTAGGATGCAGATATTCATCTAGGGTTACCTCCTACGCCTTGCATAGCGTAAATTACTCGTTGGTGGCCCCGCGCGTCAGCAGCCAGATCGGCACGTACAGGAGCAGCAAGATCGGGAAGACCAGCAACCAACGGTAGTTGTGCGTGATCCCCGTCTTCTCAGCGATAAAGATGGACGTCGGGCCGTCGGCGCCGCCGATAATCCCAATGCTGGCCGCCTCGCGGGTCGACCGCTTCAGCATCAATCGTATGATCGCCTCGGGAGCGAACCGGATTACGAGCGTCATCACCGCCGAGAGAAGTACATGTTTGCCAAAGGTCCACTTTCTCATCTCTAACCACAGCCCCTTTTCTCTGCTAACTGTTTCCATATTACCATAGTTTCTCTAGGTGTGGACCGGCCCGACCAAAAATCCGTGTCGATTATTGCCTGAAGAAGGCTGTTACTGGCGAGAGGATTAGCGACTGCAATCCGAGAAAGCCTACCAACAGGCAATCGGACCAAGCCATTGGCGTTCAAGGAGATGTGTACCGTGAGCAAACTTGATCCTGACCAGATCCTCGCCATCCTTGAGGGGGCGGGATATCGCGCCCTCTACGTCGGTGGTTACGTCCGCGACCGTTTGCTCGGACTGCAACCGGATGACGCCGATATAGCGACCTCAGCCGGCCCCGATCAGATAGTAGGGCTCTTTTGCGACCGCGCCGTGGTCAAACAGCAAGGGAAACACTTCGGTGTGGTCGTGGTCGATGGCACCGAGGTCGCCATGTTTCGCGGCGAGACCTATACGATACCCGGTAAGCCGGATGTCTTCCCCGCCGCCGACTTCGCCCAGGACGCCGCTCGCCGCGATTTCACCATCAATGCCATGGGCATGACCCGGGCGGGGGAGATCCTGGACCCCGTCGACGGACGAGCGGACCTGCAGGCTGGGCTGATTCGCGCTGTCGGTGATCCCGACACGCGCTTCCGCGAAGATCCCGCCCGCTTGCTGCGGGCGGTGACCTTCGCTGCTCGGTTGGGGTTTCGGATAGAGGAGGGTACAGCAGCCGCCATCCGGCGCAATGCTGATCTACTGGAGACTCTTCCCGTGGAGCGCATGACCAAGGAGCTAAAGAAGATGCTGGACCGGCGGGTCCTGCATCGCGGCATGGCGTTGCTGCACGAGCTCGATCTGAACGCCTACGTGTTCCCTGAAGGGGTAACTGCGACCAGAACCGGGCACCGAGAGTCATGGAGCGTGGCAGTCGCGGCGGTGGCCGAGGCTGAACGCCACGCCGCCCCGCGGGCTGTGGTCCTGGCAGCCATGGCGGCACGATGGGCCGCCGACGAGCTTACCGACACAACCTACGCCGAACGGATACGCACCATGATCGTGCGTTTAGGCTTGGGCAGCCCGCTGGGTAGAAGGGTGGAGAACTTGGTGCGTCTGTCGGTGCTTATGCAGCAACTCGAGCCTGATCTCAGACCGCTCTGGGGCTGGATGCGTCAAGTGGCCGCGACCTGCCGCAGTTCATCCGAACTGCGAGTGTTGGTCGCGGAACTGCTGCAACTTCAGCAGGCCATGTCCGCGGCACAAGGCAGCTTAGCGGAGAGCCCAGCCAGTACCATTCGCACTGAGCTTCGTGCCTTGATCGAAACGATGCTAGACGAAGTACCGTGGTACCCTGTCGATGCTGGGATCGATGGCGCTAGATTGGGGATGAAGGGGCCTGCAGTGGGGCAACGAGTCGCCGACCTGCTGCAGCAAGCGCAGGCGGTAGCGGTAGCGAGGCTAGCGAGGCTGACACAGACGAGAAACTAACAGTGCATAAGCAGGCCCTCAGGATCAGCATCCTGAGGGCCTGCTTGTTGTACCAGTGGTTGGCGCAGTCTAGCGTGTCTCCACCAATCTCTCATCCACCTGGTAGCGCACTTCGGAGTGGTTGCGCGTGACCAGCTCTTCGGTGGTATCCCCGGTAGCCCTGTCGGTCACGATGCGCCAGATCTCGTTCTCTCGATAGATCTGCTCTCCTTGTCGTACGAAGCGGTGCTTGCGCTCCTCGATGCGGCAGCTCTGCGGCAGCTCCCGTTCCGTATGCACTGAGCCGTGCAGGTGCAGCTCCGTCAACCAGATGCGGAACTGGAAGGTCTGGTCAGTGTTGTTATGCAGACGCAGATCGACGTAATTGTAGAAAACACTCGCGCCACTGCCAAAGGGCAGTACGCGGCCGTCGTCAGGAAACGCGTCGAAGCTGTGGTGATGGTGCTCCACCACTTCGAGCGGGGTGTGCAGCGCCATCCAGTAGAGCAGATTGGCCAGCTGGCAGAGCCCACCCCCTACCCCTTTGCCTACGCCTTGGTCACTAAGCTCCAAGCCGTCAAGGTAGCCTCGGTCCGCGGTCGGGTTGCCCACGCAGCGCCAGAAGGAGAAGACTTGGCCCGGCCGGATGGTGATCCCGTTCATTGTGCCCAAGGCGATGCGCAGGTTGGTAATCTTGTTTTCCTGCAGCTGCGGGTCGGTATCGCCCAGGCGCTTGCGCAGCGTCGAACGGTGTTCCATCACCATGTTGGGCAGCGTATCCAGCGAGCACTCGCCGGCCAGACATCGCCGCCGGCCCAGATCGATCAGATCGCGCTCGAGGCGCATCTGCCAAACGCGGATATGATAAAATACCGGATGGACCTGAGACAGGCGCACGCGTAACCACCTCTTTCATCAACCTACGCCACACTTCCCATACTACCAATGGTTTACAAAGGAAGCAACGAATCTCATCAACCGTCTAGGGAACTCTGACTGAGTGATCTTACGATGCAGGATTAGCCTAAGATACTTAGAATACTAAAACAAACGCCCGCCACGAAGTGTCATCAAAGGAGGTCCATCCATGCAATACCGCAAGTTTGGCAGAACCGATTTCCACGCCTCGATCCTCGGCTTTGGCTGCATGCGCCTACCGGTCATCGATGGCGACACGAACAAGATCGATGAGCCCGAAGCGATCACGATGATCCGCTACGGAATCGATCAAGGGATCAACTACGTCGATACCGCATGGCCATATCATGGAGGCAACAGTGAGATCTTAGTGGGGAAGGCCTTGCAGGATGGCTACCGTGCCAAGGTCAAGTTAGCCACCAAGCTGCCAGTGCGTCTGTGCGAGACCTACGAGGATTTCGACCGCATCCTCAACGAACAGCTGACCAAGCTGCAAACCGATCATATCGACTTCTACCTGCTCCATGGGCTCAACCATAACACCTGGGCCAAAGCCAAGCAGCTCGGTATCCTCCACTTCATCGAAGGGGCGTTGGCCGACGGCCGCATCAAGCATATCGGCTTCTCCTTCCACGACCAACTGCCGGTTTTCAAGGAGATCGTCGACTCCTATGACTGGACCTTCTGCCAGATCCAGCTCAATTACCTCGATGAGAAGTATCAGGCGGGACTGGAAGGCCTGCGTTATGCCGCAGCTAAGGGCATGGCAGTGGTCATCATGGAGCCGCTCAAGGGCGGCAAACTGGCCGCCAATATCCCCGCCGACGCCATGGCAGTCTGGAGCTCCGCGCCGGTCAAGCACTCACCGGTGGAATGGGCGCTGCGCTGGGTCTGGAACCACCCCGAGGTCTCGCTGCTGCTGAGCGGCATGAGCACCATGGCCCACGTGGTCGACAACCTCGCCATCGCCGGGAGCGCCGCTCCTCTAACTGCCGAGGAGCTCACTCTGGTCGACCAGGTCAAGCAGGTCTACAAACGCAAGATCAAGGTCGACTGCACCACCTGCGGCTACTGCCAACCCTGCCCACAAGGCGTGGCCATCCCCGATCTCTTCTCGATGTACAACAACGCCTCGATGTTTGACACCTTCCCGGCCACATCCAGAGCCTATCTGCGCATGGTGGAAGGCAAGAAAGACGCCTCGCTCTGTGTCGAATGCGGACAGTGTGAAGCGGCCTGCCCGCAAAATCTGCCCATCATCCAACACCTGAAGGAGACACGCACGGCTCTGCACCAGGAATAATACCAAGAGGCTCCAACTGCCGCGGTTGGGGCCTCTTGCTGTACCGACATCTGCGCTATCGGATCCGATCCCACTATGGACGAGTATTAGGAATAATTACTGATCACCGCTCCTTGCGGAAGGAAATTCCTTAGGGAAGGCGAATACCTTGTGCAGGAGATGTAGGCTCTCGCCTGCGTACTTCGATCACGAGCTGAAAGGAGTTGCACCATGCAAAAGTACAGATGCATTCCCTGCGGCTATCTCTATGACCCCCAGGAGGGGGACCTGGATAGCGGGATTCAGCCCGGTACTCCTTTTGCTAGCATCCCCGATGATTGGGTCTGCCCGATCTGTGGTGTCAGCAAGGATGATTTTGAGCCAGTAGAAGACTAGGGTGGAGTGAGGTGGAGTTAATGAGCATGTTCTGTTTTCAGTGCCAAGAGACCGCTCGCGGCACCGGGTGTGAGGTTCGCGGCGTCTGTGGCAAGACCGAAGTGGTCGCCAAGCTGCAGGACCTACTAATCTACACCCTCAAAGGGATCGCTGAGATCGTCGTCACCGCCAAAATGGATGTCAGTAACCTTGAACAGCTCAACCATCAACTGCTCAATAGCCTCTTCATGACCATCACCAACGCCAACTTCGACGACGCTGCCATCGAGGCTCAGATCGAGAAGATGATCGCTCTCAGAGACGAGCTTTATGCGCAAGCCGGGGTAGAGGGGCTACACGATGCCGCTGACTTTCAGGTCCACGGGCGCGAAGAGATGCTGGCCAAAGCCGCCACCGTCGGTGTCCTCGCCACCAAGCACGACGACGTGCGCTCGCTCAGAGAGATGATTACCTATGGTCTCAAGGGAATGGCGGCCTATGCCGAACACGCCCTAAACCTGGGCAAGGAGAGCGACGCCATCTACGCCTTCATCTACGAGGCGCTGGCGGCACTGCTCGATGACACCCTTGGCCCCGACGATCTAGTCGCCTTGACCCTCAAGACGGGCGAATACGGCGTTCTAGCCATGGCTCTGCTCGACGAGGCTAATACATCCAAGTACGGTCATCCTGAACTCACCCAGGTCAACATCGGTGTCCGTAACAACCCCGCCATCCTCATCTCCGGACATGATCTGACCGATCTCGAGCAGTTGCTTGAGCAGACCAAGGGCACCGGGGTGGATGTCTACACCCACAGCGAGATGCTTCCTGCCCACTACTACCCCGTCTTTAAGAGGTACGACCAACTGGCCGGCAACTACGGCAACGCCTGGTGGAAACAGGTCGACGAGTTTGGGCCTTTCAATGGTCCTATTCTCTTCACGACCAACTGCATCGTTCCGCCCCGCAGCGAAGAGATCAAGCAGCGGATCTTTACCACCAACTCCGCTGGCTTCCCTGGCTGCCCGCATATCCTGGCCGATGAGAACGGCAAGAAGGACTTCTCCGCGATTATCGCCATGGCCAAGACGCTCAAGGCTCCTGAAGAGATCGAGACCGGCAGTATCGTCGGCGGCTTCGCCCACAACCAAGTCTTCGCCGTGGCGGACAAGGTGGTAGAGGCGGTCAAGTCCGGCGCGATCAAGAAGTTCTTCGTCATGGCCGGCTGTGATGGTCGGATGAAGTCGCGTGAGTACTTCACCGAGTTTGCCCGTAAGCTGCCGCAAGATACCGTCATCCTCACCGCTGGTTGCGCCAAGTACCGCTACAACAAGCTGGATCTCGGCGATATCGGCGGTATCCCCCGCGTCCTCGACGCCGGTCAGTGCAATGACTCCTACTCGTTGGCGCTTATCGCACTCAGGCTGCAAGAGGTCTTTGGCCTGGACGATATCAACCAGCTGCCGATCGCCTTTAATCTCGGCTGGTACGAGCAGAAGGCCGTCATCGTGCTCCTGGCTCTGCTCTACCTGGGTGTGAAGAATATCCACCTCGGTCCTACTCTTCCTGGCTTCCTCTCGCCCAACGTGGCGAAGGTGCTGGTAGAGACGTTCGGCATCGCCCAGATGGGCACCGTCGATGCCGATATCGCAGCGTTCATGGCTCAGTAAAGCCAACAGCTCGCCAAGAAACCGAACAGATGGGGTCAGACCCCATCTGTTCGGTTTCTTTATTCGAAAGGGGATTGACAAACAGCGACTCTGCAGTCTATATTGTTTGTAAAATTAGAAACAATATAGACTGCAGAGTCCAGATCATCAGTATGAAGGAGGGTGAGAACGCTATGTCAGACGGAGCTGGAGGCTGGTCCACCAAGTCGGTGGGTCGTAAACCCTTGAGTCAGCGTGTCTACGAAAGTCTCAAGCTCTCCATTATCAATGGAGAGCTGCAGCCCGGTCAGAGACTGACCGAAACCGAGATCGCGCGTCAGTTGGATGTGAGCACGACTCCCGTTCGCGAAGCGCTGAGGCGCCTGGCGGCTGAGGCGTTTGTCGAGATCCTCCCTTGGCGCGGAGTGGTGGTGCAGGGCTACAGCGCCAAGGACCTGCTCGATGCCTATCAATGCCGCGAGGCGTTGGAAGGCTTGGCCTGTCGATTAGCCGCCGCCAATATGGACAGCAGCGGGCTGAAGAAGCTGCGCAAGCTCTGTGAGGAATCGGCTAGGGCCAGTGCAGTCACCGAGCTGGTGGAGATCAACTCTGCCATCCATGACCTGATCTTTAGCTACTCGAATAACGCTCGACTCTCTGGGCTCCTCGGTCTGTTCAATGATGTCATCGTGCATGACCGCAACGTGACGGCCTACTCCGACGCCCGCAGACGATCCATCGAGGCCGAACATCAGGCGATCGTCGAGGCGCTGGAGCAACGAGACGGCGACAAGGCCGAAACCGCCATGCGTACCCATGTCCAGAACGGATTGAAGTTTGTCCTAGAGCGATTGGCGCCGTCAGAGAGTTAGTCTTGCCACAACACATCAACCAACTAGGAGGACACCATGAAAAAGATTCTGATGAGCCGCGGTGCTTCGACCGTGGTCAACGTCTGTGCTGGAGTAAAGTCCAACGAGAAAGCGGTGATCATCACCGAGCCTGTGATGCTTACCATGGCCGAGGCAGTGGCCGCTGCCGTCTATGCGGCTGGCGCTGAGCCGATCATTACGCTGATGACGCCGAGGCACTCCGATGGACAAGAGCCGCCGGCCCCCATCGCCGAAGCCATGCGGGCAAGCGACGTCTTCTTCAGCGTGGTCAATAAGTCCATCACCCATACCCGTGCGGTCCGCGATGCTGCCGGCGCTGGCTCGCGGGGCGTCATGATGACGCAGTTCACCGAAGAGATGTTGATCGAGGGCGGGCTCGAAGCTGACTTCGCCAGTATCGCCCCGATCTGCCGCGCCGTGGCTGAAGGGCTGGCTGGCGCCAGCACCATCCGCCTTACCACTGACTTGGGGACAGACCTTACCTTTTCCGCCACGGGACGTAGGGGCAACGCCATGACCTGTCTGGTTTCCCCGGGTCATTTCACCCCGGTGCCCAATGTCGAGGCCAATGTCTCTCCCATTGAAGGGTCGGCCGAGGGCGTGATCGTCGCAGACGCCAGCGTTCCTTACGACGGTATCGGCGTGCTGAGAGAGCCAGTGGTCGCGCGGGTCGAGAAGGGGATGATCGTCTCCATCTCGGGTGGTGAACAGGCCGAGACCCTCGCCCGCAACCTCGCGGCCAAAGGGGATCCGCTGGTCTACAATATCGCGGAGCTGGGAGTGGGGCTAAACCCCAAGTGCCGCTTCATGGGAGTCATGTTGGAGGACGAGGGTGTCTGGGGTAGCGCCCATATCGGCATCGGGACCAATATCACGCTCGGTGGCAACGTCAAGGCGGCCAGCCATTATGACCTGATTATGACCAAGCCCACCATTGTCGCCGACGGTCGGGTGATCGTCGAACAAGGCGAGATCCGCGTAGGATAGCTCGCCGATCTTTGGGTGCCGTATCGTGTATCACACTGCAAGGAAGGTGATCGGGGAAGAGGGAGAACGAGGGCATGGTTTGTAGCACCGTATGACTAGTTGGTATAAGGAGGAGTTTTGATGAAGAAGGCATTTGTAATTGGCCTGGCTCTGATCCTCGTCTTGACCGGATGCTCGCAGCCTGCGGCAGTCACACCGGCGCCAACGGCCAAGAAATCGGCAGATTTCTCTACGATCTATTCTGGTGAACTGACCACTCTCAACTATCTTGTCAGCAACTCGTCCGCGGAGAGTGCCGCCGCTGTCAACACCGTGGATAGCTTGGTCGACTATGACTCCTATGGCGTCCTACAGCCTTCGCTCGCCAAGAGCTGGAAGAAGTCCGATGACGGCCTCGTCTGGACATTTACCCTGCGCGAGGGCGTCCAGTGGCTTACCTGGGAAGGTAAAGAGTATGCCGAAGTGGTCGCCCAGGACTTTGTCGATGCACTGAAGTATACCTTCAACTCTAAGAACGCCTCGAAGACCGCCAATATCGCCTACAAGGTGATCAAGAACGGCAGCGCCTACTACGAGGGCAAGGTCACAGACTTCAACCAGGTGGGCGTCAAAGCCAAGGACAAATACACGCTCGAATACACTCTGGAGAGACCCGTGCCGTACTTCCTCTCCATGCTCACCTATGTTTCGTTCCTGCCGGTCAACGGCAAGTTCCTCAGTGAAATGGGTGACCGCTTTGGCACCGATAACAAGAACCTCCTCTACTGCGGCGCCTATCTGATCAAGACCTTCGAACCCCAGAACCTGCGCGAGTTCGTCAAGAACGAGAAATACTGGGACAAGGACAAGGTCTACATCAACAAGCTGACCTACAAGTATAACAAGGAAGCCGCCACTCTAGCTCCCGAGCTCTTCTTACGCGGCGATATCGTCGAGACCAGCATACCCGCCGCATCCATTGACAGCTGGGTGAAGGACCCGGCCAAGAAGGCTATGATCCGACCCGGCGCATTGAGCAAGTTTACGTACTTCTACGCGCTCAACTTTGAGCCTAAAATGGATAAGCAGTATGAGCCGGAGAACTGGAAGATCGCGGTCAACAACGCCAACTTCCGTAAGTCTCTGTTCCATGCGCTCGACCGTACTGCGGCAGTGTTGACCGCTGAGCCCTATGAGCCGCAGCGCCGCATCCTCAATACCATCACACCGAAGAATTTCGCCACGGTCAACGGCACGGACTATACCCAGGTCGGTGATCTGGCCAAGATCACCTCTGGGCAGCCCTTTGACAAAGCCAAGGCCACTGGGTATCGGGATCTGGCCAAGAAAGAGCTAGAAGGAAAGGCCACCTTCCCGGTCAAGGTGATGATGCCCTACAACACTGGCGGACCAGACTGGGTTAACCGATCCCAAGTGATCGAGCAGCAGGTGGAGAGCGTACTCGGCAAGGAGTACATCGACATCGTTCCGGTCGCCTACCCCGCGACCAACTTCGGCAACGCCACTCGACGTGCTGGCAACTACGCCATCCTCGAGTGCAACTGGGGCGCTGACTATGCCGATCCCGAGAGCTACACCGATCCGTTCCTGGCTGGTACTAGCTACAACTGGCCGGAAAAGGCTTTGGGCTATCAAGAAGCCAATGGCAAAGGCACCTATCACAACCTGCTGGATGCTGCTAAAGCAGAGGTCAAGGACATGACCAAGCGCTATGAGCTCTTTGCCAAGGCCGAGGCTTTCCTGATCAACGAAGCATTCGTCATCCCCCTATTCATCGGTGGTGGCGGTTTCGTCGGATCACGAGTGGTGCCGTTTACCGGCGCCTATGCGCTCAACGGCAGCTCGTATCACAGATTTAAGGGTCAAGTGATCGCCGAGAAGCCGATCACACCCGAGGAGTACAATGCTGCCCAAACCAAGTGGCAGCAAGAGAGAAACGAGGCCCTCAAGAAGGCAGGCCAGTAGTAAAGGAACCCTGCAACCCGATCGGGTTGCAGGGTTCTCTTGTTTGATCAGGGTCGCTTGGCCACCTTCCGGGGGGCATCAGAGTGACACGCGTCCTATCTATTTGCCCTACTACAAGGGACTAGGGACTCGGGACTAGGGACTCGTTTTATAGCTCACCACGCAGGCCGATGCTATCGGCCACCTTCTGCATACCTGCTAGGGTCTCATCGATGACCTTGTCCAGCTCCATGCCCAGCATGCGTGCGCCTTCTTCGATTACCTCGCGGTTGACGCCAGCTGCGAAGCCCTTCTGCTTCCACTTCTTCATCACCGACTTAGTAGTCAGATCAAGGATGCTCTTGCTGGGACGCATCAGCGCCGTGGCGGCGATCAGTCCGGTCAACTCGTCGATGGTGTACATCACGATCTCCATCTTGTGCTCGGGCTTGACCTCGGAGCAGAGCTTCCAGCCATGGCTCTGGATGGCGCGGATATACTCCTCGGGCCACTGCTGTTTAGTGAGAATCTCGCGGACCTTAGTGCAGTGCTGGTCTGGCCACATTTCATAGTCTAGGTCGTGGGCGAGACCGATCACGCCCCACTTGTCCACATCTGGCTCACCAAGCAACTCGGCGAAGTGGCGCATCACCGCCTCGACGGCAAACGCGTGGCGGACATGGCTCTCATCCTTATTGTACTGGGTCAGAAGCTTGTAAGCTTCGTCGCGGGTAGGGGTATGGGTGGACATTGGATAACCCTCTTTCTATGTGGAGTGTATTGATATACATGATAGTCAATCAGCTACCGATGCGCAAGTGTTCTGACTAGTTTCGGAGCTCAGAGGAGGTATCCCACCCTGCGGTTTATGTTCTGACGGTCATAAAGATACATAGAATTATAGCACCCAATAGTATAGAGAAAAGTCTGAAATGAATACTTGGTGGTGTGGAATGGTGATTGTCTGGAGCCGATAAGGGGGTGTTAGTGAACCTGCGGACAGTCATAGGCAACGCCTCAACTCACAGATGGAGGTGAAATGTGTGTTTATTCCTGGACGAATGTTTACCCTGTTGGCTCTCCTGTTCTCCTGCGGCGCCATCCTGTATCGAATCGATCTGGCCAAGAAAGGGATACTACCCGCACTGCGACGCATCGCCGGACTGCAGGCGATCGAGGAAGGAATCGGGCGCGCTACTGAGATCGGTAGCCCCGTCTTCTTTACCACAGGGATGGGTGGCTTGACCACCGCCTCGGCCGCACAGACGTTGGCTGGCCTGGAAGTGCTGTCTTTTGTGGCGCGCACCACCGCGAAATATAAGACCAATATCATTGTCGCCATCGCCGAGCCCAATGTCTACCCGGTGGCAGAGGAGATCACCCGCGAGGCGTTCAGGGCCGCTGGCCATCCCGACATGTATAAGACCGAGATGGTACGCTTCCTATCGCCGGAACAGTTTGCCTATGCGGCTGCTTGTCTAGGTATTATGCATCGCGAGAAGGTCGGTACCGCCCTGATGATGGGTGAGTTCCAGGCTGAGTCGCTACTTCTCTCCGAAGGGGCCTCCCAGGTCGGGGCCATCTCCATCGCCGGATGCAACCGTCTCTTCCAGATTCCCTTCTTCGTCGCGGCCTGTGACTACACTCTGATCGGTGAGGAACTCTTCGCCGGCGGCGCGTATCTCAGTCAGGATCCGATCAAACTCGGCAGTCTAGCCGGACAAGACTATGGCAAGATGCTGGCCTTCGCCCTCATTGCCATTGGCGCTTTGCTCAAGACCGTCGGCAGCGATCTCATTATCCAACTGCTCAAGTGGTAAGGAGGTGCTCGCATGCGTAAAACTCTTCCCTTGACCATTACGGCCTGTGCCGGCTTCTTGATGATATTGGAGTTCTTCATTAAAGTGCCGTGGCTGACCAAGGTGACCACCGAGTTGCAAAACTGGGGGATCATCATCTCCGCCTTCATCCTGGGGCTAGCCGCCATCAATCTGATCCGCATTCATGGCAAGAAGCTGATCGAGCGGCAGAAAGACTGGCTGGAGAGCGCCGTCCTGCTCCTAGGGCTGTTTGGCATGGTGATCAGCGGTCTGTTCTTTGGCAAGGCGTCACCACAGCTACAGTATCTCTTCCGTAACCTACTCCAGCCTCTCTCAGCGGCCATGATGTCTCTGCTGGTCTTCTACATCGCTTCGGCCAGTTTCCGGGCGTTCAAAGCGCGCAGCCTCGAGACCACCATTCTCCTGGTCTGCGGGATCTTGGTCATGCTGGGTCGTGCCCCGATCGGTGAACTGATCTCCGGGTGGTTTCCGAAAGCGGCTGACTGGCTCATCCAAGTTCCTAATCTTGCCGGCAATCGCGGGATCATGATCGGTGCAGCCATCGGTACCGTAGCCACGGGCTTACGTGTGCTCTTGGGCATCGACCGTGGTCACCTCGGTTCAGAGTAGGGGGGACCGGAGTATGCAGAAGTTGATCGAACGCATTGACCGTCGTTTTATCTACATCCTCTTGATCGTTCTGATCCTGTGGCCGCTGGTCAAGCCGATCGGGATGCCGATCCGCGTCAGTTCCTGGACGGTGGCCTTCTACAACGAAGTGGAAAAGCTCAAAGACGGCGACAAGGTCATCCTGGCCTTCGATTACTCCAGCGGCGGCGGCCCAGACGTCCATCCGCAAGTAGAGGCCATCTTTCAGCACCTGATGAAGAAAAACCTACAGGTCATCTGTGTGGCGTTCATCGACCAATCCACCATGTATTGTGAAAGCATCCTGAAAGACTGGGAAGGCAGAGGCAAGAAGTATGGTGAAGACTTCGTCAACCTCGGTTATCTGCCGGGTGTAGAGACCGCCATTGCCGCCTTTGCTGGCGACATCCCCAAGGCTACTCCTCAGGATTTCCGCAAGAACCCCATCGCCACGATGCCGATCATGCAAGGGGTCAAGAGTATCAACGACACCAAACTGGTGCTGGAGTTTGCCACCGGTATCCCAGGCCCCGCCGAATGGGTCCGCCAAGTGGGGACTAAGTACAAGATCCCCATGGTCAGTGGCGTGGTGACGGTCATGGGTCCGCAGAACGAACCCTATGTCCAATCCGGACAGCTCAAGGGTCTTTTGTCTGGTCTGCGCGGGGCAGCGGAATATGAGCAGGTACTCAAGAGCCCAGGCAAGGCCTCGGCCGCCATGGACGCTCAATCCATCGGCCACGTCGTGGTCATTCTGTTCATCGTACTGGGCAACGTCGCCTACTTCCTGGGGAACAAGAATAAGAAGGTAGGGGGTGGCCGGTAATGTCTAGCGATCTTGCCATCTGGTTGGCCGCCGTCTGTACCATTGCTGCCTACTCCTTCCTGTGGAAGGAAAACCGCCTCTTCCGTCTCGCTGAGCACTTGTTCGTGGGCTTAGGCGCCGGTTATGCCATCGTGATGGGCTTTGACAACGTCCTGAACAAGGCTTGGAAGCCCATGACCGAGAAGGGGGATATCAAGCTGATCATCCCCATGCTGCTCGGTGCACTGGTCTTTGCTCGCTTCGTCAAGGGCTACAACTGGGTCACCCGCATCCCCATGGCGCTGCTGATCGGCATGGGCACCGCACTGGCGCTGCGCGGGACCATCCAGGCCGAGTTTGTTGATCAGATCCGCGCCACGGTCATCCCTCTGACCAACCTAAACAACCTGCTCGTGGTTCTCGGCACCCTAGGTACCCTGATCTATTTCTTCTTCTCGCAGAAGCACAACGTCGTCACCGACTACGGCTCACGCTTCGGTCGCTGGGTGATGATGGCCTCCTTTGGCGCTGCCTTCGGCAATGCCGTCATGGGGCGTATCTCACTCCTGATCGCCCGGCTGCAGCTGATCTTCGGCGACTGGATCCACTTGATCACGTAGTGAACCTTGGTCACAGGCGAACGGACCTGATTGGGTGCTCGCTAGTGGTGTAATGAAGGCCCTGGCATTGTTGATGCCAGGGCCTTCGGCATTGATGACCGTAGTTAGGCCTTTGCCGGTACCTGCTCCACCGTGCGAACGTGTAAGATTGTGACGCCACCATATTGATAACCCCGCCTGACGCTGGGAAAACTGGATACGAAGATCATACTGACGGAAGGAGTGCTGCTGAGTGAAACGGATCACACCCGATATCACCGTCGACAGGTGCGAAGTGGCCCTCGGGTATTACCAATCCATATTTGGCGGAGAACTGAAGAACGTCCAGAAAGCTGATGGCAAAGGCATGTTTGCGGGGCACGCCGGCAAGATCATGCACGCCGAGCTCCATATCAATCAGAACTGCGTCATCTACCTGGTAGACCAATTTGACACCAAGAGAGCTGGTGGGTCAAGTATCAGCCTGCTCCTGGATATGGAGAGCGAAGAGGAGATCAACCGCCTCTACGCTGCCCTGAGCAAAAATGGGAAGATCATCTTTGAGCTCCAGAAAACATTCTGGGGCGCCTATCATGCCATCGTCGAAGACAAGTTTGGCGTTATGTGGGCGCTAAACTATCCGCTGAGCTAAACATCAGATCAAACCGGCGAGTATGTAGAACCGACAAAGCACTGGCACCCCTATACAGGGAGCCAGTGCTTTGTGCATTGTTAGGCCTGCTCTTAGGCCGTGGCCAGTTTGTTGAGATCATCAACCAGCTTGGCGATATCGATCCCATGGGCGGCAGCGCCTTGTTCGATGGTCTCAAAGCGTGCCGCGGCACAGCCCAGACAGCCCATTCCATGCTGCATAAATACGGCTGCTGCTTTGGGGTATTGCTGAACGACTTCAATAATGCCCATCTCTTTGGTGATCTTCACTTTGTGTGCGCCTCCTAGTTGGTTAGTCACCAGACTCTTCGCTGAGGCGGCCTTGTTTCCTGCCGCCATTTGATAAAGTTATTGAAAATATAAGTCGTGACACTGAGGTAACGATCTATATAACCAAACTGGCTTCAGGGGAGGAATGTTCCTAATCGCCTTAGAATCTAGCGTCATAGCCTATTCGTAGAGAGGGGGATCCTAGTGACCACACTTAGTCACTTTCCCATTGAAGCCGTACGAGCACAATTCCCAGCACTGACCCGAGTCTACAACGGCCGTACCGTGACCTACTTCGACGGCCCTGGCGGCTCACAGGTCTGCAAGGGCAGTATCGATGCCATGGTCAGCTACATGACACGCGGTGGTGCCAACCTGCACGGTCTCTTTCCGAGTAGCCGCGAGACCGAGACGATTATCGACGAGGCCCGTGGGGCTCTGGCTGTGCTTTTCAACGCCCAGCCGAGCGAGGTGGCGTTTGGACCCAATATGACCACCCTGACTCTGGCGATCTCCCGAGCCCTAGCGCGTCATTGGGGACCGGATGACGAGTTGGTGGTCAGTGAGCTTGACCACCGTGCCAACGTGGACCCGTGGTTGGCCGTGGCCCACGACCGCGGTATGACCGTCCGTTGGCTCAAGGTCAATACCGAGACCCTAACCCTCGATCTCTCCGATCTTGATCAGGTGATCAACCACAGAACCAAGCTGGTCGCGGTCGGCCTGGCATCCAATGCCGTGGGGACGATCAACGACGTCGCGACTATCGCCGCCCGCGCTCATACTGTCGGCGCCTTAACCGCTGTGGATGCAGTGCATGCCGTTCCTCATCTGGTGATCGATCGTGATCATCTAGGCGCAGACATCATCCTTTGCTCCACCTACAAGTTCTTCGGACCACACGTCGGCATCGCGGTGATTCGCGAGAGCGTCTTTGGCCCGCTGCAGCCCTATAAGTTGATGCCAGCGCCGCAGGATGCTCCTGACAAGCTGGAGACCGGCACTCAGAACCATGAAGGGATCGCCGGGATCAAGCCAGCCATCGAATTCATCGCCAGCCTGGGTGAGGGCGAGACACTCAGAGAACGGATCGTCTCCGGCTTTGCTCGAATTGAGGAGCATGAGAACCGCCTAGCCGAGCGTATCCGTGCTGCCCTGGGCGAGATGCCGCGGGTGCGTCTCTATCAGGCACCGGCAGGGGCTAAGAGGACCCCGACCATCGCCTTCCGCGTGGACGGCATGACGACAGCCGAGGTCTGCCGCTATATCGTCGAGGAACATGGCATCTTTATCGCAGAGGGCGATTTTTACGCCAGCAGTCTGGCGGCCAACCTCGGTATTCGCGATAGAGGTGGCTGGGTCCGGGCCGGCATGGCGCCCTATAATACCGAGGAAGAAGTGGGGCGATTTATCGAGGGGATGCGGCAGTTGGTGGGGCGGTAGCGCGCTAACGCGGGTCCCTCGCCCCGCGCCCATTGTCCCTCAGGGGCTAACATCGGGGGCTGCGATGTAGCGTCCGCAGAAACTAAGGCAGAGGGCACTGGCCGTGCCCTCTGCTAACCAGATTATTCCTCGTCCTCTTCTTCCCGTTCGCGGTGCCCGCAGTGACGGACCTGGATCTGTTCGTTGGTGCTGGGGAAGAGGTAGCTAGCCAGAAGACCGGCTGCTGCCCCCACTTCATCCACATGGACCTGCTCCGCTGAAAGCTCAGTGAAAAACAGTGCCACATTGGCGTCCTCTTCCTTGATCAGGGCGAGGCACTTGTTGTAAGTGGTAACCAGGACTGGGGTTGACTTGCGGAAGCTTCCGGTCATCGAGGCCTGGGCGGCCAGCTTTCTTAGTTCGCGCAGCATGCTGTAGATAACCTTGCGTTTGGCTTCATCCATGACTAATCGTCCTCCTTGTTGCTTTAGGATCAGATCGCGGTTGTACGCCACTGGCGGCGATCCGCTGCCTTAATTCATACGGCTCTGCCGTACCAGATCCTTGAGTAGCCTGGCGTAGAGCAGCTTGCGTCCTTGGTGCATTCTCCACTTGATGGTGCTGAGTGGGAGGTCGGTGAGTGCGACAATCTGCTGATAACTGAGCCGCCTAAAATAGTGGAGCCTTAGCAGTTGACCGTAGTCCGCTGGCAGCTTATCCAGTTGGTTGGCGATCAGGCTGCGCAGTTCGCTCTGCTCTAGGAGCTCCTCAACGCTCGGATCATCGCTGGACAGGCATTCCGATAGACTCAGCCATGCGCCTGTATCCAGCTGTAGCTCCGACGCCCACTGCCGAGCCCTGACCTTACGATAGTTTAGGCAGTGGTAGTAGGCCACCTTCTTCAGCCAAGGCAGGAACCGATCATAGTCGTCTAGTTGCCAGAGCTTGCGGTGGACTGCGATCCAGATCTCCTGCACTAGATCGGGAGCGTCGCCTCTACCCACGTGGTAGTTGACCAGTTGGAGCAAAAGATCACCGTAGCGGTCCACCAGCCAAGTAAAGGCGCCTTCGTCCTTGGCCTGAGCCCGCGCGACAATGGTTGCTTCGTCCATGGGATACCTCGCTCAACGACGGTCGCCGCGGCGTGCACACCGCAGACCAGGATAGCTAACTCTTCTGTAACCTCCGCGGAAGTCCTTCCACCCCCATAGACAATGGCTGACAGCGGCAGGTTAGTGGATTAGGCAAAAAAGGAGGGAACATTTTGATGGACATGCAGATCCCCTTTTTAGTAGATAAGGACGGACAGGCCGTCGCTACCAGCGTCGAGCTCGCCTTATGCCTGGCTGCGGTTAGGGCGGATGCGCCAAAGGGCCTAAGCTTCTTCAAGGGCAACGATGACAAAGTTGAGATGCTGGCCAAGATCGGCTGGCCGCTGATGCTCAGACGGACACCGTTTGGCTATCTGGCGCTCGACACGGTGGGCATCCTAGGCGAGGGGGTACTGTTGCAGTGCGATCCTCAGCAACGTGCCGTCGCCATTGCTCTCTCCAGACAAGGAGATTTCGTCCAGGGGGCGCTCGCTTTAGCTAAGCAGAACGCCTGCTCGGGTCAGTTTCAGCACAACTTCTCCTGCTTGCTGGATATCAGAGAGATTGCTCAGGCCCTAGGGGAGGGGCGCGGTGGCGCCACCGAGGCGTATCTTACTCCCGTCGCGCCTGCCCACGCGTCTCAGGCCGAGGAAGAAGCGCGACTCATCCTTGCCTGGATCGCCAGTCTACGTGATGCGGGGGATCAGCTGGACGGGATGCTGCCCGACCTCACTGAGGCTCTGGAGAAGAGGATGCTTATCCTTGAGGAGGAGCGGCAGCTAGCGCTGAAACCTTTGCAGGAGCAGCTCAGTCAGCTACGCCCCAGGATTGATGCAGAGATCAAGGCCTTGGAAGATGAGCACCGCCGCGAATCCGAGCGGCTCGATGCCCAGCTAACCCGCGATACTGAGTCTTGGCAGGCCTACCTGAAACAGGTTCAGGCGGGCGAGCGGGAGTATCAGAATAGCATTGGTGAGCTTGCTGACTACTACCACGATCAGGCTCGCCTTGCTCAAGAGGAGATCAAGTCCCTAGGCAGCGAGCATACGCGTCAGGGTAAAGAACTGCTGCAGCAGATGAGTGGACAGATCGGGGTCGCCCGGCGGCCGCTGGCAGCCATGGAGCAGCGGATCGCCATGACCAATCGCTATTGGGATGTGGCGGCAGACCGAGAGAAGAGCTTGGTAGCAGCGGTCATGCAGGTTCTGCAGCAGGCCGCCCAAGAGAGGCGCTCCGTCGCCCACAACCTAGAGGGCATGGCGCTTCAGCTCGAACAGGACCTGGGTGATCAAACGATGATCACGATCCCCTTCTATCTAGCTCGCTATCCGGGGAAGAGTCCTCGTTACTCGGTCATCGCGCCATCCAGTCTCCAGCCTAAAGGGCAGCTGGCCTCGCTGCTCAGCGGAGTGGTGGGCAACGTGGCGTTGCCCATGGAGGCGCGGACAGGGGCCTGGGAGATGATGGCGCAGCGCATCGAGGACCTGCTACAGAGTGGTGATCTGCCCGCCCCGATCTGGGACGCCCTCAACCAGGGCAACCTGATCGGCAAGGCCGAGGTGACCGCCCAGGCGCTGCAAGGTCTGGAGCAGATGGTGAAGGATGGGGTGCTGAAGTCCAAGCAGGCGGAGCAACTGAAAGCCCGGATTGAGTAGGATGAGTAGAGGATAGAGTGATAATAGATAGAGCGCAGACGAGCCCCCACGTGGTCAGATGGCCAGCGTGGGGGCTTTGGCTGTTTCCGGATGGTGCCCTACTGTTTGTCCCAGAATAACTTAGCGAAAAAGATAACTAATTAGCATTCCTTATTAGCGGTATAACATGTATAATTAGAACGTAATTTCTTCTATAAGTAAAAATAGGAGGAGAGAACGTGCTGAAACGACTGATGATCCTGATCCTATCTCTGGCGATGCTGCTGTCCGTCGTCGGATGCAACCAGCAGACCACCCCACCACCGGCCAACCAGCCGCGCGAGGAGCGTGTGGTACGCATTGATGAGTCCGACCTTGGCTATCCCTCGGTCTACACCGTCTCTACCCGTGGCCGTGGCTATCTGCTCACCAGCTTCCTCTTTGACACCCTTACCTGGAAAGACGACAAGGGTGTTGTCCCCTTGCTCGCCAAGGAGTGGAAGGCCTCAGATGACAAGCTGACCTGGACCTTTACGCTCGCCGACAAGGCCACGTTTACCGATGGCAAGCCGCTGACAGCGGAGGATGTGAAGTTCTCTTTTGACTACATCAAAGAGCATCCGTGGACCTGGGTCTCCGTCGATATGGTTAAAGAGGTGCAGGTGGTCGATCCCACCCACGTGAAGATCACCCTCAAGGATGCTTACGCCCCGTTTCTGACCGAGGTTGCTGGCAATGTGCCGATCATGCCCAAGCATATCTGGCAGAATGTCAAGGAGCCCGCGAAGTTCAACACCGCCGACGCGGTGATCGGCTCCGGTCCGTTTACGCTTGCCAATTACGACAAGACCAATGGCTCCTATACCTTTGCCGCCAACCCGAAATACTTCCTCGGGGCGCCGGTGGTCGACAAGCTGATCCTCTCCACCGTCGCCAAACCGGCCGCCGCGTTGCAGAACGGCGAACTCGACGCCGCTCAGAAGGTCTCGGTCAGCGATGTCGAGCAGCTGACCAAGGACGGCAAGTATAAGGTCCTCTCTGGCCCCGGTTTCTGGATCTACCGTCTCTACTTCAACTATGACCGCCCAGAACTAAACCAGACTGCGCTCCGTCAGGCCATGTTCTATGCTATTAACCGTCCCGAGATGGTAGCCAAGGCTGCTGGCGGTCAGGGAGTGACAGGCAATCCGGGTCATATCCACCCCGATTCCGAATGGTACTCCAAGGATGTCAAGCAGTACGACTACAACCCCGAGACCGCCAAGAGCCTACTGGACAAGTCCGGCATGAAGGATACCGATGGTGACGGCATCCGCGAGTACCAGGGCAAGGCGCTCAAGTATGAGCTGCTCGTGGTCAGCGACCGCACCAAAGAGGCTGAGATGGTCAAGAGCTATCTAACCGCAGTCGGTATCGGTGTCACCGTCAAGGCTCAGGATCAGAAGACCGTTGACGGTCTGATCAGCGAAGGCAAGTTTGAGTTGGCTATGAACGGTCACGGCTCCTTCGGTGGCGATCCGGTGCTGCTAGCCCGCTTTGCCACTGGCAGCTCCGTAGGGGCTACCCCTGGGATCACCGCCCAAGGCGGCAAAGCCTGGGTCAACGAGCAATACAACGCCCTGTATGCGCAGCAGATCCGTGAGCTTGATCAGAGCAAGCGCTACCAGCAGGTGGCCGAGATGCAGAAGATCATCGCCGACGAGCTACCAACGCTCAGTCTCTACTACACCCTCAATACCTTTGCCTACAATCCTGCTAAACTCAACGGTTGGTTTTACACCAAGGATGGCGTGGCCCGTGCCGTCCCTACGCTTCAGAACAAGCTGGTTTACGTGCGTGGCACATGGGGCGGCAAGTAGTCGCGGTTGATCAATCTTCCATAAGTGGGGATAGCATGAACGTGAGATCGCTGCAATCCCATAGCCGGATGCTGGCCAGGAACATCGCGCTCCTGGCCTTTCTGGCGTTGCTGGGGTTTGTGCTGCCGCGTCTGATCCCCGGCAGCCCCTTGACCCTGACCGGTGAAGAGACCGATGCCCTGCGCCTCGGCCTCTCCAGTGCAGCGGTGGAGCGCTTTGCCGAGTACTACGCGCCTGACCTACCTTGGCATGAGCAGCTGGCACGCTACTTTGCCCAGCTCCTGCGCGGTGATCTCGGCTACTCGTTCCACTATGGGCTGTCGGTACGGGAGCTGATCCAGAGCAGGATCGGCTGGACCCTGGGGCTCTCCCTCTCGGCCATCGCCATCGCGGTGGTGATCGCCATCCCACTAGGCATAAGGCTCGCCACCTCCGCCCAAGGTAGGTGGCCTCAAGCGACGATCTCGGTACTGTTGATCTTGCAGACACTGCCAGACTTTCTCTTGGCCATCATCGGACAGTTGGTCTTCTCTTATCAGTTGGGGTGGCTGCCGTCCCACGGAGCCTATACGCCGGGGCTGACCAAGGCAGACGCGGCCTATCTGGCCAGCGTGGCTGAGCATGCCATCTTACCGCTGGCGGTGCTGGTGGTCTCCCGTGTGCCCGGCCTGGCGCTTCTGACTCGCAACGTGGTGCAGGCGGCAAAGCGGGAGCCGTATGTCGAGGTCGCGCGCTTCAATGGTGTGAATGAAGCTCGCATTCGCCGCTCCTACATCCTGCGCAACAGCCTGCCGGAGATCCTGGGTCGGCTGAATATTCACTTGCTCTATGCCGTGGCAGGAGCGCTGTTCGTCGAGATGGTCTTCTCTTACCCTGGCCTTGGCATCCTGCTCAGGACCGCCGTCTCCGCGCGTGACTATCCGTTGGTGCAGGGGGTGTTTCTCGTAACCTGCCTCTACAGCATCATCATCAATACTCTGTTTGAGTTCGTCTTGGCGGCAGTGAATCCGAGGCTACGATCATGAGCAGGCTGACGCTGGCACAGAAGGCAGCCTTGATGGTGGTGGCGGCCATGAGTCTTACGGCCATCTTCTATCCAGTCATCACCCCCCTTGATCCCAGCAATTTCTCGTTTGATCCGCTCGAGCGCCCCGGCCGCACCCATCTCCTAGGGACCAACAGCATGGGCCAAGACAATCTCGCGGGTCTGCTGGCCGGGTTTCGCCTCTCGCTCGGGATCTCGTTAGCTACCGCCTTGACCACCACCGCGGTGGGCCTGCTGCTGGCTGTGGTCAGCAGCTACTATGGGGGATGGGTGGATCAGCTTATCCTGCGCCTCACCGAACTCTTCCTCATCGTCCCCGAGACGATCGTAATCATGATCTTTGCCACCTTCGCGGGGCCAAGGGTTCTGGATATCATCTTGGTCATGAGCCTCTTCTCTTGGAGTCGGGTGACCCGTGTCCTGCGTGCCAAGGCACTGATCGCCGTGCATCGCGAGTCGGTCCAGTACACCCTGATGCTGAAGGGCAATGTGCTCGATATCGGACGGAAGCTCTGGCGTGAACTCTATCCCGCCGTCACGACCGTCTTCGTCCAGCAATGCAGTCGTGCCGCGGTTTACGAGGCAACAGTCGCTTTCTTGGGGGTCGGCGACCCCACCCTGAAGTCCTGGGGACGGACTATCAAGGCGGCGCTGGATTACGAGGGGATCTTCCGTGACGGGGTCTACCAATGGTGGCTCCTACCGCCGATGATCTGCCTAATCGGGTTTATCTTAGCGCTGGGGATGTTGACATTTGAGCGCGAGTGATCAGACACGGAGGTGAAGCCATGCCGGTCCTGCGCGTTGTTGGACTGAGAGCCACCTATCCAAACTCAGCCCAACCGTACCACTACCCGCCGCTCGTGGTTGAGCCGGGGAGCTGCCTCGCCGTGGTCGGTCCCACGGGATCAGGCAAGACGACGCTGATCAACGCCCTCTTTCAGCCCTCGTTCACTGGCCGCGTCAGCTACGATCAGGCAGAACTAGTGGGGCAGAATATGGCCGATCTAGGCTGGCCCGGCATCTTCCGATCTGTCTCCTATCTGCCTCAGCATGCGCAAAGCGGCTTGAACCCCTCACTCAACATTGCCACCCACCTCGCCCATGTCGCTCAGGGCACGGGGCAAGTGGTTGATAACTGGGGGCTATGGCTAAGTGACGTGCGGCTGACCAGCGACGTGCTACCGCTCTTCCCCCACCAGATCAGCGGAGGGATGAAGCAGCGCCTACTCCTCATGATGGGCATGATCAAGGCTCCTAAGCTGTACGTCTTGGATGAGCCGTCCACGGCGGTGGACGCCGTTACGTTGAGGATCATGGTGGAGTATCTGCAGGAACGGAAACGGCAGGGGCTGGCGGTGCTGATGGTCTCCCATGAGCGGGGGCTGGTGCGCCGCCTGGCAGATGTGGTGATCAACCTGGAGGGTCATCGTGAGCACTAATCTTATCGAACTAATCGGCATCACCAAGAGCTACTTGGACGGCAGTAGGCGGCGCGTCGTTCTCGATGGTATCTCCATGGCCATCGAGTCAGGGAGTATGGTCGGCATCCTCGGCGAAAGCGGCGGGGGCAAGACGACCCTGGCGCGCATTATCAGCGGTCAAGAACGGCAGGATACTGGCTCGGTGTTGTTGGCTGGACAGCCGCTGCTGCCGCTACGGCAACGCAGCTTCAGTCAGGTGGCGTCGATCCAATACATCTGTCAAGACGCCTACGCTGCCATGGATGGGCGGGTCACCGTCGCTACGACGCTTGGTGAGCCAGTGCGCCTGTGCCGACGCCACGGGCATGATCCCTATCCTGTGGCCGAGGCCTTCGACCGGGTGGGGTTGGGGCCCTATCAGAGGTGGGCCGAGCGGCGGGTGGGAGAGCTCAGCGGCGGGCAGCGGCAGCGCCTGGCCATCGCTAGAGCGCTCATACCTCGCCCTCGACTCCTGATAGCCGATGAGAGCACCTCGATGCTCGATCATAAAACCGCCACCGAGATCCTAGCTGTTCTGAAGGAACTAACTCAGACGTCCGGGCTCAGTGCTTTGGTGATCAGTCACCAGCCACAAGTGGTGGCACCGTGGTGCCAGCGGGTTCATGTACTCTACCAAGGCAAGATCGTCGAGTCCGGTCCTACGGAGAAGGTCTTGGTCTCACCACAGACACCGTACGTCCAGGACTTGGTCGCGAGCATGAAATACTTTGGAAGGGGATGATCCCCTGCATAATATGCCTCCGGCGGATGGCAGAGGCGCCCCAGGGAGTGTTGTCACGCTATGCGTGACACGCGCCGCGCCTCAAGTACGCCGGTCGCGCACTTGAATTTAGGGAGGTCGACGCCATTGTCTAAGATCATCTACGCTAATCTCGAGACCATGTCGGTGACTGTACAGCCGCATACCTATACCGGGGTTCAGGACACCGGTAGGGGGTTAGCCGTTCGCCTGCTGGCTGAAGCAAACCAGCTGGTAGGCGGCCAAGGTAGCACGCTGGTGATCGCTCCGGGGCTGCTCTCGGGCACCTTCGCCCCCAGCACGTGTCGAATCACCATGGCGGGTCGCAGCCACTTGTCACCGACCATGCTGTTGGCCAACACGGGCGGGCCGATGGCTCAAAAGCTCGGCTCCATGGATATCGCCGCCCTTGTCATCACCGGCAGCTATCGTCCTCATCGGACCACTATCGTGCACCTGGGCAGCGAGGGGGTCAGCGTCGACGCGGTGCCTGAGCTCCGGGGCCAGGATGTCAGTACTACCATCGACTGGGTACGTGGTCATTGCGGACCCGAGAGTGCCATCGTCGGGATCGGGTCCGCGGGAGAGCACCTGCTGCCGTTGGCCAGTACCTTCAGTACCTACCCGGCAGGCGGCAAGCCGGTCTACCATGTGGGGCGCAACAAAATGGGCCATGTTCTGGGTGCCATGGGGCTCAAAGCGGTGGTGGTCTCAACCAAGGCCAACTTCACCACCCCGGTGGCTGCCGATGCTGACCTGCGTCAGTACAGCAAACAGCTGGCCAGGCTGATCGTTGACCATCCCGTCTGTGGTGGCGCGCTGCCTGCTTATGGATCCATCACGCTGATCAAGATGATGAAGCTGGGGCAGCAGTTCGCTACCGAACTGAGCGGGCGAGATCGGGATGATCGGCCCGTGGTGACGAACACTGGGCTTAACCGCAACTGTGCTCCCGGGTGTGTTATCGGTTGCTTGAACCGGCACGCAGCCGATGCCAAGGAGGCCTACAGTTCACCTGCCGAGAGTGAGGTCGTAGCAGCCTGTGAGGAACTGCTGGGGGTGCATGATAGGGCTTACGCGAAGCGACTGAATATCGCTTGCTATGAACTGGGGATCGACAGCCTCGAGTTCCTAGCCAGTGCGGCCCAGTTGCTGCGGGCCGAAGAGCAGAGTGCGACGCCCGAGGCGGTGGAGACGCTGCTGGATGAGGTGAGTCGGTTGACCACGCGGGGGAGAGTGGTAGCGGGAGCGACCTCTGGGATTGCTGCCCTCTACCCCGATCAGCCTAGCGTGCAGGCGATGGTTACCCGCCCGTCCACCGATGAGGCAGCACGGTTTACGGTCAGCATGCCGCATAAGGCTCCAGCGTGCGCAGATCTGAGCGATATGGACTACCTCTATGCCTACATGCTGGGCACCGGGAACTTGGGTCTGTGCCTATTCACCTCGTTTGCGGTCCTTGATCATGCCGAAGGGCAGGAGATCCTCGCGAAAGTTGTGACGGCCAAGACGGGCGTGCCGACGACCGCGGCGGATATCATCAGAGCCGGGCAACAAGGGCTGGAAGCGACGCTAAAGGCAGAGGCTGACCTGCGTCGTCATACCTCAGCCTCCCCTATCCCCGAGTTCGTCAAGGTACTCTACCGCTACTTCCAGCGGGCATAATGATCTGCCCGCCCGATCTGGGACGCCCAGAATCAGGGCAACCTGATCGGCAAGGCCGAGGTGAAGGCCAGGCGCTGCAAGGTCTGGAGCAGATGGTGAAGGATGGGGTGCTGAAGTCCAAG
>CAZINL010000010.1:29510-31300 GCA_964540595.1 uncultured Clostridia bacterium | reverse complement strand
ATGCCTTCGGCATCCATGAGCTCGGCCATCCTGATAGTAATCACGGTGTGATCTGCTCCTTTCCCAGCGATCCGGTGGGGGCGTGGCCGATCATGGCGCGCTCCACAAAGAAGAACGGAACGAGTCCGATGATGATGACCACCGTGGAGATTAGGAAGATCGAACGCAACCCGATCATTGGTAGCAACAGCGAACCAAGCAGCGGACCGACGGTGCCTCTCAAACCTAGGAAAGAAAGATAGATGCCGCTATAGGTGGAGACCTGATGCGAGGTCAGGCGCATCACCTGATTGTTCCATCCCAGATCAAGTCCCGAGTCTCCGACCCCAAACAGGGCGCTGGCGACCAGCACCGACAGAAAACCATAGCCTAGACTGTACGAGAAATTGGCGAGGGCGAACAGGAGAACCGCACCAATCACGGCATAGATTGGCCTAAGACGATCAATGACCCAGCCCCAGATGGGATAAGAACCCAGCCAAAAGGTCGTATAGAGCATACTGGCGGTGGCCAACTGCTGGCTGCTTAGTGCCAGCTTCTTGACCTGATAAAGCGGAATAGCCGGTGAAGAGATCAGGTTACCGAACCCCATGACCGTGCAGCCAAGCAGAAACAGCAGGAAGGCACGGTCGCGGCCAAGCAGGTCTACCTGCTCACGGAAGGAGAACTTTGGGCGCCTTGCTGGCCGTTCAGGTTCCTGCGGCTCACGGATACGGCTGAAGACCAGGGCTGAGACGATCGCTAGGCATGCAGCCAGAGACCACCAGAAATGATGGCCCAACTTATCGAGGTTGCGTCCCGCCACAAAGGTCGCTGCGATCTGCATGGCGCCGAGGAAGAGCCGCGTGGTACCCACCATGCGGCCGCGAAACTCCGCTGGGTAGATCTTATGGATCAGGCCGGGGAAAGCCGGGCCGCCGATATTGATCACCAACTGATAGATCACATAAACCCCCACGAAGGCCACGGGATTGGCCATCATGGCGAGAACGATGAAGAGCAGGCGGGCGGCGATGGATGAGTAGACGATGATGGGGACCTTGGGTCGACCCTCGGAAAAGTGCCCCCAGTACATGGAGAAGAGCAAACCAATAAATGGCGCCGCTTGCGCAGCGCCCACCCAAAGATCCGTCGCACCCAGCCGGATCAGCACCGGCATCACAAACGGAAAAGCCGACCCGGCGAAGAGTGCAAAGAGCGAGTCGGCGATAATATGACGGGTGAAGTTATGTCGAAGCTCGTGATCCTTCTTAATACTCTGCAGCCAATCCATCGGCCTCTCCTACATTCTTCTGATCTTGCCACCGAGCTGGCGAAGCTTGTCCTCCAGATGCTCAAACCCACGGTCAATGTGGTCGACCCCGTGGACGATCGTCTCACCCTCAGCCGACAGACCTGCCAAGACCAAGGCAGCCCCGGCTCGAATATCAGAGGCGCAGACCGTGGCCCCAGTCAGCTGATTGACCCCTTCGATGATCGCAGCGCGCCCTTCGACCCGGATATCGGCCCCCATGCGGTTAAGCTCCTCGACATGGTTAAAGCGCCGCTCCCAGATCCCTTCCGAGATCACACTGGTACCATTGCACTGGCAGAGCAGGGCCATGGCCTGGGCCTGCAGATCGGTGGGGAAACCAGGGTAAGGCAGGGTCTTGATATCGACCGCCAAGGGGCGATCGGTGGCTCTCACCCGTACCGTATCATCCTCTTCGATGACATCGCACCCCGTCTCTCTCAGCTTCGCCATCAGCGCCTCGAGATGCTTGGGGATGACGTTCTCCACAGTAATATCC
>CAZINL010000010.1:27054-29500 GCA_964540595.1 uncultured Clostridia bacterium | reverse complement strand
CGGCCGCGACCATAAAGGTCCCAGCCTCGATGCGGTCTGGGATCACCGAGTGGTTGCATCCCTCGAGGTACTCGACCCCATGGATCTTGATCGTATCGGTGCCAGCCCCTTTGACCCGCGCTCCCATGGCGTTGAGGAAGTTGGCGACATCGACGATCTCAGGCTCCTTAGCCACATTCTCGAGCACGGTCGCCCCTTTGGCCCGGGTGGCGGCCAGCATCACATTGATGGTAGCCCCCACGCTGACAACATCAAAATAGATATGGGCGCCCTTGAGCTCATCCGCCCAGACAGAGACGATCCCATGTTGGGTCGCGGTCTTCGCTCCCAGGGCCTGAAATCCTTTTAGGTGCTGATCAATCGGCCGTTGGCCGATATTGTCGCCCCCGGGCAACGCCACATGGGCCTCGCCGACCTTGGCCAGCAGAGCCCCCATGAAGTAGTACGAGGCGCGCATCTTCTTAACCAGATCATCCGGCGGGTGAACCTCTGGCTCAGCGCTCGGCGTGATCTCCAGCTCATTGGGACCGCGCCACTTTACCTGGGCTCCCAGAGCGCTCAGGAGCGCTGCCATATCAGCCACGTCGCTGATCCCGGGCAGATTGTCGATCACGGTGGTGCCCTCAGCTAGGATCGTCGCTGGGAGCAGGGCCAGGGCAGAGTTCTTGGCCCCATTGGTCTTGACACTACCGACCAGCCGCTCCCCACCATTGATTAGAAACGAACTCACCTTGTTACCTCCTGGACCGCCTTTGCTTGGCTTCCTGACCGGAACCAGGCAGGGAACGGTATTGCGATGTTGCACCTTATTCGCGCCAGGCATGGGAGAATCCTGCCGGAGACCGGCGCAGCCTCTTCTCAACGGGACATGCCCGCACTCATGTTCCCGTTTCCGCTGGCGGCTCTAGTCCCTACTAGGGACTAGGGACTTGAGACTAGGGACTCGTCTACGGATTATACTTCGCTTGCTCGGGCGAGATCCCAATCTTGTTGATCACCTGGCGGACACCGCGCACATTCTCGGCAATGTCTTGCGCCATGGCACGCAGTTCGTCGTCTTCGGTAAATCCGACCAGGGTCACGATCCCCCGGTTGGCGCGAGCGTCCACATTGGACGAGAGATGATGCTGGGAGAGGTGGTGTTCGATGACATTGACGATGGTGGCATTGTCAGGTGTCTCGTCCTCTAGCTCCATGTCATTGTGCACGCCTTTGACGCCTAGGGCGCTCTCGGCCGTGTGCATCGCCGCTATTGCCTCACCGATATGCTGGACGTGTCCGTGGAGGGTCACGATACCCTTGTGTACCTCGACGCCGAGATTGCGAACGCGCGGGTTGGCGCGCAGTTTGTTCTCGATCTCATTCTTGATCCCGCCATCTTCGACGTTGCCATCAGTGGAGACGGCCAGCGCATTCTCGACCGCCTTCACGCCGGGTAGGGCACGGGCGATCTCTTCCGCCTTATGTTTCTCTGCCAGGACGTCGACCACCCCGTGCAGGATGACACGGTTGCCGCCGATCACATCCACATTGATATCGAGGGCACTGATCTCCATGGTGTCGTTGAGTGCAGCGATAACTTCTTCACGAGTAATACCTTTGGTGTGGCTCATGGTAAACCCTCCGTTTCGCGACTGTGTTGGGAGAGCCAAACGGCACGCTAGGCTGATCTTCCCTTAGTAGTCTTCCCCGGATTTCCCAATGTCAACATAAGAAAAGACCGCCCAATGGGCGGTCTAGAATAATGCGGTCGTGGCATTCTCCCTACGGGACAATCCCGGGATATTCCCTCAGCCCTGTCAAGGCGTTGTAGATAAATTCGTCACCTTGGGCGAGGACCACTCGCCATGCGGGGAAAGCCTTACTCTCAAGGTTGGGATTGAGCGCCGAGTAATAGCCGAGGGTGATCTCCTGGATCACGATCTGTGCCGCCGGCTGCGTAAGATCCGCTGCGCGGCTGGCGGCCTCGTGAAACAGTGGATCCTGGACCAAGCGCAACAGGATATCAGTGGCTGACGCGATGGTAGCCAGCTCACTGACCCACCCTGCTGGTTCGGGCCAGCGCTTGGTCAGCAGCGTGACCCCTTCACTGGTCACCGCCAGATCGATATAGGCATCGAAGATCGGCACCGATCCAAAGTATTGATAGTATTGGTAGTAGGTGAGGTGGTGTCTGACTGCGGCTGTGTTCCCTGCTTCGGCGTAGCCAAAGCGCGCGTTTTTTGGCAGCCCCCCTAAGCGCTGTTTGATGAACTCCTCAGCGATCGCCTTGGCCTCATCCAGACTGATCGCGGTGCCATTTTCGCCGACCTGAGCCGTCTCATTGCGATAGGTCAAGATGCCATTGGCGCTGATATCCAGCCGCTCCGACCCCAAGGTAAACTGAAAGCTGTCCGGATCCCCCGCTCCACTCTGCTTTTCGGCCCGGACCCCGACCTGACCAAAG
>CAZINL010000010.1:8965-27044 GCA_964540595.1 uncultured Clostridia bacterium | reverse complement strand
GCTGCCGTCACTCTCGGGTCCTCTGCCTGCATGCGCAACGGTAGGTAACCCATCTGCGGGGCTAACCGCGGAATGGGCTGCATGAGAAAGACACCCGCTTTCTCCAGGTAATCGCGCGTGGCGCGCAGCTCATCATCATCGACCGCTTGCCTGGGCTGCAGCCATAGCGGCTTAGCGAAATTGTGGTAAGCGAGGACGAGGTTCAGCACCACAAACGCAATCAGCAATAGTGTCTTTGCCTTCCCCCAGTTCAAGTAAACCTCGCTCCTTTGCAGAAAAGAGTCCCAAGTCCCTCGCCCCTCGCCCCTCGTGGGAGACGAAGAACCGGGACCTACCAAGTGACAGCGCCAGCAACCACCGCTGGCCCTAGGGTGCCCGCTTTGGGCTTCGGCAGCGTATCGCTAGCGATCCGCTACCGACAGCATCACGCCCCGGATGCTGCAGTCGTAGATATCGACCAAGACCTTTGATCCATCGTAGAACTCCACGCACCAGACAGGGCTGGCCATGGGGCTGCTACCGACCAGAAAGGCCTCATAGATGTCGCGCAGCTTCTTCTCTTCGCGGCCATGGCCGGGAAAGAGGGTGTCCCAGCGATCGTCGACCACCGCTAGGGCAAAGATGGCGTCCAGCGCCTCTTTGTGCGTTCCCGAGGCGCCGATCTTGGCGGTGTCACGCTCGAAGCTAATCAGCGTCTCCCCAAGGCTAGCGACCGTATAGGACGGACGAATGCTCGGGATCGCTCCCTCACTGGCACCCTGCCTAAAGACTGGCTTGCCCTGGTAGGCCTGCTGATAGTAAGTGACAGTCTGCCCATCGGCCTGCCTCTGACCGTCAAATAGGACCTCGCCCTCAGACCACTGCTGCAGGCGGGTTGCCCACCGCGCCATCACCAACAAGGGATTCGGCACCTGGGTGCTGGCGACCCCGTCCGGTGCCTGTAGCGTGACCAAGCGGCGCAGGCCACTGAGACGCTTGAGCATTCGTGCGCCATCGAAATAGGTCTCGTTCTCCTCGCTGTCCTTGTACAACCTGACCATGGATGGGTCAGGAAAGTAACTGGTCAAAAGCTTGTCAGTCTCAATGATCGGCTCCGCCTCCAGTTGACGAGGGGCGACGAGTGGAGCTTTGGTGTAGACGTAGATGGGATTGGCAAAGGGGATGGCGAAGATCTTGGGACTGAGCGGCACTTGGGCGTAATAGACGCTGGCAGCCGTCACATCAAGAAATTTGCTCAGAATCTCGGCCTTGAACTCCACCGGCATGACGTAGAGCGTACCGATCTCGATATCCTCGATCATGATCAGATCGTTTTCCATGGCGGAGACGTAGAGGCGGTTGATCACCGGCACACGACCGACGACGCCATCTAGCTTGACCCCTAACCCCTTCAGCCACAGATCCAGTGGGGTGGGTTGGGATAGGATCATCTCCACCGAAGGGGAGGTGCTATCCCATAGATCGCGCTCAACTTCACGAAAGTCCGCTAAGCGCATGACATTATTCTTGGCGATGGATGAGCGCCAGATATTGTTCCAGATGTTGGTGTAAAACCCTGAGGAAGCCCTCAGCAAGGCGTGCTTCTCGCCCCCTAGATGGGCAATGACGCGGGGTGGAGTGACCAGCTCCGCCGGCAGGTGGCTGAGTTGTTCCTGTTCCGTCGCCGGCGTGGCTGCGGCCGCCATGGCGGGGCTCAGCAGCCGTTGGGGGCCAAAGGTCTGCTGCTGGATGAAAAGGCCCATCTGCCAGACACTGAGGATGACCAGCAGCACGAGGCTAGTCGACTTCAGCATCTCCCTCATGATGGATCCGCCTCCGTGGCGGCTGCTTCTACGACCGCCTCAGGACGCGGCAGCCAGATGCGAACCGTGGTCCCCTGGCCGAGCTCGCTCTCGATCCTGATCCGCCCACCGTGGCTCTCGATGATCTGCCGGGCGATGGAGAGGCCTAGCCCGGTTCCTCCCAGCTCACGCGACCGAGCCTTGTCGACGCGGTAGAAGCGTTCGAAGATGCGTGGCAGGTCTTCCTTCGGGATGCCCATCCCCGTGTCCTGAACGACCACTTCGACGCCATCGTCCAACTCCGCCAGCGACATAAAGATCCGGCCCCCATCAGGGGTGTACTTGATGGCATTGGAGAGGATGTTGATCAACACCTGCTGGATCTTGTCCTGTGCGGCATAGACCATCGGCGAGCTTTCAGGGAGGGCTAACGCGAAGCTGAGACCCTTCTGTTCGAAGGTGACCATCAGCTTGGTCGTCACGTCCTTCACCATTTCTTTGATCGGTTGGATGAAGAAGCGCTCGCGCTTGCTCAGTGCATCTAGTTGGGCCAGCTGGAGCAGGTCGGAGACCAGGCGCGTCATGCGGTCTGCCTCATCGCGAACCACACTTAGGAAGCGCATTCTCATCTCCGGTGTATCCACGGCTCCATCGAGGATTGTCTCCACATAGCTCTTGACGGTGGTCAACGGCGTACGCAGCTCATGCGAGACATTGGCGACGAAGTCGCGGCGCAACTCCTCGAGGCGCTCTTGTTCGGTGATGTCATACAGTACGATCACCACGCCAGCTTGACCACTTTCGGGATTGGTAAAGGGCGCGGCGTGCGAACGGACAATCCGTGCCGATCCACCCGGCAGGGCCAACTGCCTGGTAATGGTCTGGTTGCTGGCCAGCGCTTGCCGCCAGCCGAAATTGTGTTGCTTGGGATCAAAGACTTGATCGAGGGGCTCGCCCAGCACCGAGGCGCTAACCCCAAACATCTCCTGCGCTGTGGGATTAGCATGAATAATCATACCAGTGGAGTCCAGGGCGATCACGCCCTCGGTCATGTACTCGAGCATGGCCTCCATCTTGCCCTTCTCGCTGGCGATCTGCGCCAAGGTGTCACGCAGACGCAGGGTGAGGAAGTTGAAGGTATCGCCCAGCTGCCCGATCTCGTCATCGGCACGGACATGGATCAGCTGACTAAAGTCCCCTTGCGCCAGGTTAGCGGCGCGGCTGGTCAGCTGCCGGATGGGAACGGCGATGGTGCTAGCAAGGTACGAGCCTAGGATCGTCACGATCAGCAGTGCACCACCCGTTGCCCAGTATACGATCTCACGGACTTGTTCGAGGTTGGCCCGTATGGCGGCCAACCCGCTCTCCACATAGATCAGCCCGTAGACGGTACTCTCCTGCTTAATCGGGATCGCGAGTACCTTGATATCCTGCATCTGCTCCTGCCCTGGGCGCTGAAATTGCGCCTTGAGCTCACGGTTCTGTCCCGTTTGCACGGCAGTAGTCAAGAGCGACAGGTCAATCGTGTTGAGAAAAGAAACCCCTACGGTCTTGCCCACGGGGTTAAGGGCGCTGTCGAGCACCGCGAGCTGGATGGTGTCCCCTTTGGCATCGGCCTCTTGGGGGCTATAGGAGCGGACCATGTTGGTCAGATCACTGTGCATCTTGACCACGGCCGCCTCCAGTTCCACGCGGCTGGCCTCTTTTCGCTTGATCTGCTGGCTGTGCTCCCTCGCTACCTGCTCGTTGTCGCCGGGAACGACCTTCTTCAGCTCTTCGATCTCCTGCTGCAGTTGTTTCAGCTGCCGATCCTTGATCAGAAACTCGCGGGCGCTAAAGGACACGTTGCGCACGGCCTGTTCAAGGGTTTTGGTGTTCTGTTCGTTGTAAAACTGTTCCAAATTCAGCCAAAGGTAGACCCCAATAAACTGCATCGCCGCTAGGATCAGCAGGAGGTAGATGGCGACCACCTTGAGCTGGATGCTCCGGTACCAACGGACGGCTCGTCCCTGTTTGACCATCTAGCTACCTCCGAAATAGGTACCCGACACCCCGTCTGGTCTCTATGTACTGCGGGTTGGATGGATCGTCCTCTACCTTTTCACGCAGGCGACGAATGGTGACATCCACGGTACGCAAATCACCGTAGTAATCGTATCCCCAGACCTCTTCAAGCAACTGCTCGCGGGACAGTACTCGTCCATGGTGAGCAGCCAAGTACTTGATCAACTCAAACTCGCGAAAAGTCAGGTCTAGCGCCTGACCGCGCTTGGTCACTTCGTACTTGTCCAGATCGATCACCAAATGACCAAATTCCATCAAGCTCTTGGCTTTGGCGTCGGCCTCGGTAAACACCTTGACCCTACGCAGCAGAGCCTTGACGCGCGCAATCACTTCGCGGGTACTAAATGGCTTCGTTATGTAGTCATCAGCTCCAACCCCGAGGCCCAGTACGATATCCGCCTCGGAATCCTTGGCAGTGAGCATCACGATCGGCATTGTCATGGTCTTACGCAGCTGGCGGCAGACCTCGATCCCATCCAACTTAGGCAACATGATATCCAGGAGGATCAGATCGGGTTTGTTGCTGTCAGCCATCGACAGTGCCTCCAGGCCGTTGTAGGCGACAGCTACCTCATAGCCCTCGCGTTCAAGGTTAAACTTGACTATCTCTGCGATCGGCTTCTCGTCGTCGACAACCAAGATCTTCTCAGCCAACCCCATTACCTCCTCTAACCAACATTACAAGCGTTTTACATAATACAGTATATTCGGCGCGGCGACTAGGTTTCCTGCCGTTCTCTAGGTTGGCAAAATTGAGTTCGGTTTCCAACTCACCAAGCGATTACCACAAGCCACGCTTGCGGCAGTTACCCACTCAACCGCCCATCCCCCGTTACACCTGTCTTTCGTGGCTTTGCCTAGCCGCTGACGACACTGCGCCTAGACATTAGCCGTTTAACCGCTCATCCTGCACCACCACTATCCCTGCGCCCTCACGGTCACAGATGATATCGCGCCTAGCCGGCGCTAGCGGTGGCTACGGTGAGCGTGGACATGCTGCTTCACAGCCGCGTCCGCGCAAACTAAAGAAGCGCAGTACCCGCCGTACTGCGCTTCTTTATATTGAGAGGAGGTATGGGGATTGCGCCTGCACCATCACTATAGCATGTTTGCATGTCGGTTCAATGAAGCAAACATGAACAAATTATGGCCGAACAATAAGAACAGGATGTGGCGTAGACGCCACATCCTGTTGGGATGTATTAGTCGAAGTAATTCATCGGGTTGACCCGGGCTCCGTTAGAGAAGACCTCGAAGTGCAGGTGAGGACCAAAGCTATAGCCCGTATTGCCCACTCGTCCGATGGCTTCACCCTTGGTCACGCCTTGCTCGCTCTCCACTAAGATAGCCGACATATGGCCATAGCGGCTGACCGTGCCATCCCGATGGTCGATGGTGATCGAGTAGCCAAGACCGCTACTATCCCAGCCAGCGAAGGTGACGATCCCACTGTCGGCGGCATAGATCGGGGTCCCATGCGGAGCCGCAATATCCACCCCATTGTGGTAGCCGATATCACGCCAACCGTAGCTGGATGAGACATAGCCCGTGTGCATCGGCCAAGCAAAAGCACCTGTGCCACGATTGGGGGCGACCTTGGTCCCCCGGGCGACGATCTTGTCAACCGGCTTGGTAATCACTTTCTCATCGATCTGCTCGCGGGAGAGCTCCTCGCCATTGATCTTGGTAACCTCATAGACCACTGCTCTGGTCCCCGAGGCACCTTCGCGCTGAACCTCAGTCTCCCAAGTATAAAGATCGTCGGTATAGGTGGTCTGGACCCCGAATGGGATCGCGGTCTCCTCATTGACCACTTCCACCGTCTTGACATTGATCAGAGGCTCGGCAACCACCAACTTCAGGGTCTGCCCTTCCTTGATCTCGTCTTCTCTGATCGTTGGGTTCGCTTTCTTCAGTTCTTCGATACTGGTCTTGCGGGCATCGGCGATACTCCAGAGCGAATCACCACGAGAGACGGTGATGAACTCCTGACGTTCGGTGCCATCGAGCAGCAGACGAACGGCTTGCTCAGGCGTGCGGAGCTGATCGAGAGGCATCAGCTTTTTTTCCACACTGACATTCTCCTGAAATTCACCGGTGGCACTCTGCAGACCGGGTTGGTGATCGACAAAGGCCCGCTTGACCTCTTCGAGCACTTGGTTGGCGATCTGGGTACTAGCCACAGGGATCGAGATCTTGCCATCGACATTGATGACTGATGCGTCCGCGACCACACTGGTTCGTAGTGCGATAGCCTGCTCCAGATTGGCAGGGGTGGTGTACCCCTTGGCCCAGCGGATCGGCCTGACCGTCACCATGGGATCGATCTGCAGCTTGATCTCAGATGAATGCCCACGGGAGGCGATCAAGCGCTGCACGTAGGTCATCACCAGACCCGCGTCTGGAAGAACACCTACAGTCTCGTCTCCGACCATGACGGCAAAAGCCGGCCGTGGTATGGCGCAGGTAAGCATAATGATCAGCATCATGACGCTCACGAGGGCTGCTGCCCGCTGCTCGATCGTGTAGCGACGCAAGATCCTGAGCGTTGGGGCTAGGCCACGCTCAGCCCGTTCGATCAGTGGGGAAAGACGCTCCTTCAGCGCCACGTGCTGCCAGATGACTTGCACGCGACCCCGGAAAGCGCTGCTATGTTTGCCGATGGACCGACGTACGGTGCTGACCCGTTCGCGCAGCTGCGCGTCCTGGACAGCCCGCCCGGCACGAGCGCGAAAAGCCTTGAGGTTCTCGGTCACTTTATATCGAATGGGGGTTAGGTGTTTTGGGATGTCGGCCTTGACCCAGAGAGCATGCAGCTTCGCTAGGCCTGCAGCTGCCGCATCACGGCAACGGCGGAGAGTCGACATCCATTTGAGTCTGTCTTCCATCCTACGCCTCCCCTCTCATAGTACATGTATGCACGAGATGACCAAATGACAACGGGGATAGTATGTCCATTTTTTGGGATTATACATCTTTGTTACCGAATTGTTATATTCGGCTTGTCTGTTTGTGATTCCTTCATGGTGTGATCAATTTGTTTCCGAAGATGAAGTCCGTCATCTGGGCTGAAACACAAATCGAAACACAATAAAAGCGAGGTGTCACCTCGCTTTGCTTTGTTAATGGAGCGGAAGACGGGATTCGAACCCGCAACACCCAGCTTGGGAAGCTGGTGCTCTACCGTTGAACTACTTCCGCAGGAATAGAATTATTATAGCATGGCGATAGAGCCGATGCAAGTCGGAGGCAGAAAAAGGCACTTGCAGGGTCGGCTGCGCAGTGCCTTGGCTCAGCTTAGCGAACGGTGCGGATCTCAGTGACGACGAGCTGCTTGCTGTCATTCTGATGATACTTGATCTCGATCTTGTCATCTTTTTTGAGCTTAAGTGCTTCAAAAGACGGCTTGACCTCATCGGCGAGTCGCAGCGCGGCCGGCTTGCCATCAATACCGACCTCGATGGTATGGCTGTCAGCGAGGCCAAGATAGATGGCCGTCTTGGTGATCTTATCACTTGCCGCCGGAGCCGGCGTCTGCGGCTGCGCGGGTGGCGCTGAGGGCTGCGGCTGTGACGGCTTAGGGGTAGAAGCTGCCGGAGCCGACGGTGCCGGGGTTGGTGATGGTTTGGTTGATGGCTGCACCACCCGCACCTGGCACGCAGTCAAAAGGGCGACTACCGTAGTTAGAGCGACTACCGCTAGTTTCTGGCGCATCATGTATACCTCGCTTTCCCAATCCCTACGACGTCTGGAGCGCTTAACTTGTTCCTAAGCGAATGACCTTAAACAAAAGTGCTGCGATGTTTGCAGGGGATGGTCTCCTTTGGTCAAATTATAGAGGCAAATGCTATTTCTGGGAAGGAGTTGCCTATGTACAGCTTCAAGAACGATTACAGCGAGGGGGCACACCCCAGGATCCTTAACGCCCTAATGGAGACCAACTTTGAGCAGGCCGACGGCTATGGCGAGGACTGCTACTCGCTTACGGCAGCGCGGCTGATCAAGCAACACATCGGTCGGGAAGACCTCGCTATCCATCTGCTCTCCGGTGGGACGCAGACCAATCTGATCACCATCTCGGCCTTCCTACGTCCACACCAGGCGGCGATTGCCGCCCATACCGGCCACATCCTAGTGCACGAGACGGGGGCGATCGAGGCCACCGGACACAAGATCATCGCACGGATGACCGGCGATGGCAAGCTCACCCCGGCCCATATCCAGGCCGCTCTCGATGAACATACCGACGAGCACATGGTCCAGCCGAAGCTGGTCTACCTGTCACAGCCGACCGAGATCGGGACCATCTACACCCGTAAGGAGATGGAAGAGATCAGCCGCCTCTGCCGCGAGAAGAACCTAATCCTCTACGTCGATGGCGCGCGCTTAGGCTCGGCCCTGAGCTCGGATGAGAGTGACTTGGAGCTTTGTGATCTGGCGCAGTTGACGGATGCCTTCTATATCGGCGGCACCAAGAGCGGCGCCCTGATCGGCGAAGCCTTGGTGATCTGCCGCGATGATCTACAGGAAGACTTTCGCTTTCATATGAAGCAGAAGGGGGCGCTCTTGGCCAAAGGCCGACTGCTGGGGCTTCAATTTAGCGAGCTGTTTCGTGACGACCTCTACCTGGACCTGGCGCGACACGCCAACCGCATGGCTGGCCTGCTCAGAGACGCCCTGGCCCAGGCGGGCTTTGACTTCCTGGTCCATTCGCCGACCAATCAGATCTTCCCCATCTTGCCCAACGATTTGATCGCCGAGCTACAGCAAGACTATGCGTTTTACGTGTGGTCAAAGGTCGATGCCGACCGCTCCGCCATCCGCCTTGTTACTTCCTGGGCGACCAAGGAAGAGGCGGTCAGGGCGTTTATCGGGAGGATAGCCAGATCGTAAGAAGTCAGCAACAACCGCAAGCCGCGAGGCCTGCGGTTGTTTTGCTCTAGACCCTAATCTCGCCCTCGACCTTGCCGAAGTTGATCCGAAGACCCACGTTGAGCGGCACACTTCGCCCTGGATCGATGTCCCGCACGCCTCCATCTGGGAAGGCGGCTACCCACTTCTCCTGGCCCAAGTTCTTCAGTCCCCAGAGTGCCGGGTTCTGAGGATGGCGGGAGAGCTCTGCGATCGGCTGACTGAAGTCGTAGGCACGCTGATCGTCGATATGGTGTGGGTAGAGGCGCGAGTCGTGATTGAGCATGATGACCGACCGTCCCACACGGATGCGTGGCGGCAGCACCAGCTGCCGTTTACACGCCCAGCAGTTCCCTGGCGCCCCGCCGCTTAGCCGTAGGGCATCGGCATCGTAGAAATTCTCCGCCCCACAGCCGCAGTAGATGATCGAATCACGCAGCCGCACCAAGGCGGATCGCCACTCACTCTCGCGGACGCGACCGTTGACGGGATCGCGCAGGCCAGCGGTGAAGGCCTGGGTGAAGAGCTCGCGTAGGTACTGCGGATAAACCGCCCAGTAGGCGATGGCATTGTCCTGCTCACCTGGCACCGGCCGGTTAGACGCATCTTGCGGGTCCCAGATAAAGAGTGGCTGTGTCCCATAGAGCTTGTTCATCGCTGGCAGGTCGAGGCAGTGGATCTCCACCTCACGGCGCCCTTCTAAGGGATGATGCACCATCAACATATAGAAGAGCAGAACGGCCAATGAATACAGATCGGTGTGCGTGCTGGGCATGGCATCGCCCCTCACCACCTCGGGGGCCATGAAGCGCGGTGTTCCGAGGACCCCTGTCTCGCCGCCGTCATCGACGGTCACGTTGTCGTTGTCGCAGATCAACACCTCGCCCGTGTCTGGATGAAAGAAGACATTGCCGAATGAGATATCGCGATAGCACAACCCCTTGGCATGCAGCTGCAGGAAGCTGTCAGCGAGGTGCAGTCCTGCAGTGGTCAACGCCCGGAAGGTCGGGTCGGCGCGGCGCTTCATCAGGTCGACGATCGACTTGTACTCGCCATCGCGCAGTGGCATGATGTAGCCAAACCCCTCGGCCTCGGCGGTCGAGACCAGCTCCATGGGCCAGAGGAAGTTGGCATTGGGCGAACCCTTCTTGACGGTCAGTTCGAGCCTCCCTCTGAGCCCGGGGTCCTGCTTGAGGTAATAAGGATAATACCATTTAATCGCGACATCGGTCCCAGCCAGTGACCCGCGATAGACCTCCCCTTGACCGCCACTGCCGAGGAACTCCTCGACGACGCACAGTGCTCCTGAGGTCTCAGTGACCAGCTGTTGTTGTCTCTTTAGCAGCTGCATTGGTCTCCTCCTGTGGTTGCTCCTCGGCATCTGTGGACCCGGCGCTAAGTGCGTCGCCTCCATAGCAGAGGCCGAGTGTGATATCATCACCACTCCCATAGGCCGTCGCTTCGTTTAGCCAGGTGGTGAGGTCATCCTTGATCTGCTTGATCGATGTCGAACGGAGCAGAGCAAGGATATCACGGCCGACCTGTAAGAAGCCGGCGTCGCTGGCAAAGGAGTTGGCATAGCCATCCGTGGCCAGGAGTATCAGTGCCGGCCGCTCACCGGCGAAGACCTGAAAGGTGTAGCGAAAGTCGCGCCAAGCATCCTTGCCTGAGAGCGAGGTGGTCTCGTTGGCAAAGAGCCGTGCATCACGGGCCATGGGCCGGTCGACCTCGCCTGCCTCGGAGACCATCAGGATATCGCCATCACCGAGTTGCAGATAGACCGCGAAGGTCTGTGTGACCATGGCGGCGAGCAAGGTCGTTCCATAGGCCAGGCGCGGTTGGTTCTCCACCCGCCGGCGTGCGCCGGCGCCCGAGGCTCGTTCCACCGCAGTCAGTTCTTCCGGTGTAAACGGAAACCGCTGGTGGTGCTCGTCGATCACCCTCGTCCACTTCAGGGCGATCTCACGAGCGAGACGCTCTTCTGTCACCCGCTTGACCAGGCTAAGATCATCGATCTCCTGCTGCGCTACTAGGAACTCCTTGGCCACAGCGATCGCCACTTTCACCGCACAGTCCGACCCAATCTGGCTGCGAAAACAGCTGGCACTGCCGTGGCCATCAGCCACTGCCAACGCCACGCGATTGCCCAGCTCAAAGACCCCAGCGCCTTCTTCTCCCCCATGGGGGTGAGACAGAATGTTGTCCTGGTTCGGCAGGCCCTGACGGATATGGGTGGCGCCACGAACACTGGAGCCGATGAGCCACCACGGCCTATCAATTGCCTGCTCAGGCAATTGAGATGATGTTTCGCCTGGACCGCAGGACGCATCATTGCCATGGGCAACATCATGTTTGTAGGTCACCATGGGTCATTGGCCGTCACAGGAGCGCTGCTGACGACAGGCTGTGGGATCGGGACATTGGCAGCCGGCTGCTGGGCGGATCCGGCGGCTTGGCTGGCGGGAGCTGAGGCGGACTTCACCACCGCCGTCGAGGCCCACTTGATGTAGTTGACCAGAGCCTCAGGATTGTTGGCCTGCAGCGGCTTCAGTTCGGGATGACCGATGAATTTCTGCAGGACTTCCAGATCGGCATCGGAACCAATGGCAATGGCGATGCGCACCGCCTTCTTACCCCAGGGCTCGTCCATCAGAGCCTTGAGGCCACTATTGAACTCGTCAGTGGGCTGTCCATCGGAGACGAGGACGAGCACGGGTGGTAGGGCGCGCTCGGACATCGGCGGCATCTTCAGTTGGTCGGCAACCATGCCCAGCGCTTTGCCTAGGTCGGTAACCCCTTTGGCCTGCAAATCGACCCAGTTGAAGTCCTGGACGGGCGTGGGGTTGGTGATATGCCACTGAGCTCCGTCCGAGAACTTGACCGCACGTACCAAGACCTGCGCATTGGGGTTTTCATCGGCGACGCGACGCATCTCAGGAATGGCGTTGCGAATCGCGTAGTTGAGCGCCTGCATCTTGCCATCCACCGACATGGAACCAGAACAGTCTGCCATCCAGATGAAATGTAGAGGGCGTGAACTGAGTTCTCCTCCAGGTCTAACAGCCATCGAAATCCTCTCCTTTGTCTAATATTGATGAGTCCACAAGTCCACAGGTCCACATGTCACCTAGCTGAAGAACAACTCGTCCAGTGGGCTTGTGCTGACTGCGTGCCTGTGTACCTGTGGAACTCTTATCCTTGCCTTCTGGTGGGCTCCCTGGCGCCTCTCCTAGTGTCTAGTGCCTATAAGAGCACACACCCCGACGGGACTGCCTGCAGATTGTCCCGACGGCTGCCCCAGACTACCACGCGGCCATCGGCTCGCAACGCGGCCGAAAAGGCGCCACCGGCGGCGATCGCCACCACGTCTCGGAGATCATTGGGGACATCGCTCTGACCGTGGTCATTGGCCCCCCAGGCGACCACCCTGCCATTGGCGAGGAGCGCCAATGAATGCCTCTGCCCGGCGACGATCTTCGTCACTTGGCGGTCGCCCGGCGAATGCTTCTGGTTATCAAGGTTGCATCCCCATGTGACCACCGTGCCGTCTTCGAGTAGCGCCACCGAGTGCCGTTCGCCAGCAGCAATGTCCACCGCGCGTCGCTCGGTGAAAACCGAGTATGGAACCGCGCACTGACCGTCATCGTTGCCACCCCAGGCAACCACTTGGCCATCCATGCGCAGAGCCAGCGAATGCTTGAGCCCGGCGGCGATCTTGGTTACACCGACTAGCGAGGCTGGGACCGAGGTCTGGCCAGCATCGTTGCGGCCCCAGGCGTGTACCTTGCCGTCTTTTCTCAGGGCGAGGGTGTGCCACGATCCAGCCGCCAGATCAGCCACGCCACCAATACGCTCGAGTGGGGAAGACTGCCCCCACTGGTTACCGCCCCAGCAGGTGACAAACCCATTGGCAGTGAGAGCGGCAGTATGCTCTTCGCCAGCAGCGATGCGGATGACGTTGGCCAGCGTGCGCGGCGTCCTGTGGGTGCTCTCAGCCCCTCTCCCCCAGACGAAGATGGAGCCATCGCTGCTCAGAGCCACCATATGGTACGTGCCAGCGGCAATCGTCGGCTCGCGAGTGACGGTGGGCAGGTCGCATTGTCCGTGGTAATTGTCCCCCCAGCTGATGATCGATCCGTCCGCCTTGAGGGCGAGGGAGTACCCCCAACCGGCAGCGATCTTCCTGACGCCAAAGAGCGCCTCGGCGGGCACCGTGCACTGGCCGAGCTCGTTGCTGCCCCAGGCGAGCACTCGCCCGTCGCGTCTCAGGGCCAATGAGTGGTCCAGGCCTGCCGCGATGGCAGAGACTGCTGGCAGATCACGAGGAATGCGGCACTGGCCGCTGCCGCTGTCTCCCCAGGCGCGAATGGTGAGATCATCCCGCAACGCTAGGGAGTGGTTGGCGCCAGCTGCGATATCAATGACGCGGTCCAGCTTGGAAGGCAGATCGATCTGGCCGAACTCATTACCACCCCAAGCGTAGACGCACCCGTTCTTGCCCAAGGCCAGCGAATGTGCCGAACCTGCGGCGATCTTCTCAATCCCATCGATCGATGGGTAGTCGCACTGCCCTACTACGTTGCTCCCCCAGGCGCTGACCCGGCCGTTGGTATGCAGAGCCAGGTAATGGCTACCCCCAGCTGCGACCATGACCACGGGAGGCAGTTTGCTCGGGATAGAGAGCTGATTGCGGTCATCCCAGCCAACCACCGACCCATTGCTGCGTCGAGCAAGCGAACCACTCCCACCAGCGGCGATCTCGACGATATCCCCTAGGTCCCGGGGCATATAAGGGGAGATCACTCCCGATCTTCCCCAGCGCAGTACGGTTCCATCGCTCATCCGCGCCAGAGCGTGGAAGCGGCCGGCGGCAATCTCCGCGGCAGTCTGCGATCGGCCCGTCCTCGGTCGACTCGGTGGCGGTGAGGGGGGTGGCTGCGGTTCGGCCGAGCGAGTAGAGGCTAGACGTTCTAGGACTCCGGAGATGCCTTGCCTGGTCAACGACGCGACATTGGCAACGGTCCTATCCCAGAGGTGGGCCACGGCGGCCGCCGCCTCTGTCGTGGCTGACTCCCCTTGGTTGGCCCTAGGCTCGCGGCTACTGGATGTGAGTTCTAGGGCCTCGGCCCATGTCTTCACGGTCCAATCCGCTACCTCGCGTGCCAGTCCACAATCGTCCTGCAGCCGCTTGACCCCACGCGCGATCAATAGTTCCAATGGAGTGGCCCCGGCCCCCTCGAGCATTTCCTGCGGGATCCGCCCACGGCAGGCCTGAACCAGTACCGTCACCTCGAGGCGGCACTCTCCACATAGATCACGAAGCAGCGCCTCGCAGCGCCGGGCATCCTCAGCCAGACCTGTCCCGTACTGCACAATCAACGAACGAAGCACCTTGGCTGCCCGCTTGTTCATGACTATTCCACCTCCTCCAGGAGCAGAGTACGACAACAATCGGTGTGTTGTCGCTGGAGTTTATCGATGACGCTTGGGTTTGGTCCCAAGCCGCTTTTCGTAGACGAGCCCAGTGCCAGGGATACCTGCCCGTAGGCGTGTGCCGCTCGGCTCGGTGCCGTGCGCACCTGTGACGATGAACACATCTGCAGTAACGATTGAGCTGATCTTACGTAGAACTGCATGGTTTGTTTCCACTTTTCGGAGAAAATACCTGCAGAGAAATTCCTAGTTTGGGGTGAATAGCCCCATCTGTACGATCCTACGGTAAATGATAGGCATAGTAAAACGCGGTCCCTCGAGGGCCGCGTTAATCACACCTTACTTGCCTATTGCCAACAATTGGCTCTCTAAATTCTTCACTCCCCAACGATCTCGGACTCTATTGCCAGCGAGACAATATTCCCTGGCTCAAACAGGCTCTCAAACCCGCGCAGAGCATCGCGTTTGGCGCTCTCGCTGACCTCGGGACGCAAGAGGACCTGCACACCATACTCGAGCATATCCTGAACTGCCCAGGCATATCGGTAATAGACCAATGCGCTTGGGTCGGCCACGGTATCACCATAGCCTTGCAGGAAGGCATCGGTGTTGGTGCGATATCCACCAATGCCTCCCACGACGAACATTAGGTCCCGCTCCTTCGGGGCAAGCATGGTCTCATCCCAATCGATCAGCCATAGCTGCCGGTCGGCATCGATGAGCACGTTCCAAAGGTGCATGTCGGCATGGCATGGAACTAGTTGGGTAGATGAAAGACGCAGCTGGTCTCCCAGTGCCTCTGTTCGCTTCAATAGCACGCGTATCTCGTCTTCACGCGCATGCCAACTTACAGAGAGCTCACTTTCGACGGCGGTTTCAAATCTCTCTTTGTCAACCATGGCCAGCAGGTCGGGAATCTGACTCCACCGATGGGGTCGGAAGGTCTCCCGTGGAACGGTCTGCAGCAGATCAGGCGGCAGCTCAGTGCCATGGACCTGTCTCACCAGTGCGCCAAAGGTGCGCCATTGATCAGCAGTCAACCCTACGTGGGCACCCATCTGTCCGTCGATAAACGGGTATAAACTCAAGGCGAAATCGCCGACGTTAACCCACAACGACTGATCAGCGGTCGGCAGGGGGGCGAGGACATGGGGAACCCCTTGGCTGCAAAGATAATGGGGCACCACTAGACTTGGGAGACTGAATCCCTCGCGGTCGCGCACCTTAAGAAAGTAAAGCGTACCACCTGCATCCTCGACGCGGTAGGCCGAAGATCTTGGGTCGTTGCCCAGCGGTAAAAAGGTCAGTTGAGCGGTGGAAATACCGTAGTAGATGCCCAACGCATCTAGAACCAGTTCGTCGGCCAGGTTGGGTCGTTCCCGCATGCTAGATCAACATCCTATCTTGCTTAATGCCTGTCGTTCGGGTGAGATGTCTGGACACAGGGACGGTTCCTGCGTTCATAGTGCGTTAGCCTCGGTGAGCTGATACTCTCTGCTTTAGGATGAAAACCGTTACGATGATCGCGGCAATCCAGGGAACAACGGGCCGGGAGGAAGGGCTGCTTTCCTCTTCGATGTCCTTTGTAGCCTCTTTTGACTGCCTGGACGCCAATGTGAAGATGTTGACGCCACCCACATAGAAATAAGGTCCATGGTCGTACATATTGTTGATAACCATATGATAATAGAGACCATTCAAGTTATCCGTTAGAGTGAGCCCATGCGGCACACCTAGTGGAAGCAGTGGCATTTCCTCCATCACACCAGCCTCCATGTGCTTCTGGAAGTGAGGTTTGTCCTTCGTCTTGATGGGGTTCTTCACGGGGTCAAAGTTGGGATCATTGATAGGAGGATTGATGACACTGATCATCACATCCCCAGAAGTCTTCGTGGTAATCCGCATCTGATTGGTCACATGGTTGACTTCGATGATAAAGGGATTGTACTGGGGCTCGATCGTAAACATAGTGTTCTGAGGTAGAACAAACTCATCAGTCGTAAGGCCAGGCCTGTAGAACTGATTCCTCTCAGGATAGACGACGTCTCCCCCTTTGTTTGAGGACGCCCAGACCAGTTGAGGCTGGGAGAGACTAAGAACGAGACTGAGAAGAAGGACAAGAACCCTTTTCACGCTTATCAATCCTTTCAATCTGTCCGCCATTGCATTGCCTATGTACCGTGGCCCTGTGCGGAGGTCACCAGGACACTCAGGTCCACCGCCCGCAGCCCCGAAGCTGAGATCCAAGTGCTGAAGAAAGTCAAACGCTATCAGCGACAAACACAGAGTCAGCCCAACAGGCTGCTTCTTCTCGTGCCAAGAGAACCGTCCCCAACGCTGTATGGCAGGTGGCACCACCAGGCGATACACCCCGGCATTGATCGACTAGCCTGACATACGAGAGATATGTGTTTTGTTTCCCCCTTTGGGCAGGAATACCTGCAGTTAAATGTTGTTCTTAGTTATCACATGTGTCGACACAGTGGTAAAGAACCAGCCGTCCCGATCTCGGGGCGGCTGGTTCTACTTGAGCAGTTGCCCTTCATCTCGTATAGAGACGCCAACGGATATAGGGACTGCATGCGAAAGCATGGACAAGGTGCTCTCCCGTCATCATCTTCCGCCATGCAATAAGTGGGAACTCACCTGTATTGCGATCGTAATATTGCTATGTTTGGTTGATCTGGAGTAGTATGAGACTGGGTCTCAGGATCCACTTACGTTTCCACAGATCAGCCTGAAGGAGCGAGATAAAGTTGGATCTTAGCGTGCTGCCATTAGGGAAATGCGATTATGAAGAAGCATTTGATATCCAGCTCAAGGTGCTCGAGCGGCGGGCTGAAGGGCAGATCTCTGATACGCTGATCTTGGTGGAGCATCCCCCGGTCATTACTTTGGGAAGACACGCCGATCAAGCCAATATTACAGCGTCACCAGAACTGCTGGCAAGCCTTGGCGTTGAACTCTTCCCGACCACCCGGGGAGGGGACGTGACCTACCATGGCCCCGGCCAGATCGTCGGCTACCCGATCTTCAACCTCAGGCGCGGCCACCTAGGGATCAGAGAGTTCGTCGATGGTCTTGAGCAGTTGTTCATCAATCTGCTCAGAGAGGAGTATGGCATCCAGGCCGGCAGGCACCCCGAGCATCGGGGCGTCTGGATAGGCGACAACAAGATCGTTGCCATCGGCTTAGCCGTTCGCCGCGGCATCACCATGCATGGTTTTGCGTTCAATGTTAACACCAATTTGGATCACTTCGACCTGATCGTGCCCTGTGGTATTGTCGATCGAGGTGTGACCTCACTGGAGAAGATTACGGGCGCACCGGTTGACTGCGAGCAAGCTACGCGGCAGGTCATCAAGTATTTCTGCCACGTCTTTGGGTTCACTGGTCACACCGAGGTCAGCCTAACAGAGTGAAGTAGGAGGCAGTTCATGAAGATGGAACGAAAACCAGAATGGCTCAGGCGCAACCTGCGCGATCTGCGCAGCCAAGACTACGTCAAAGAGATCTTGACCCGCTTGTCCCTTAACACCGTCTGCGAGGAGGCCAACTGCCCCAATCGGGCCGAATGTTTTGGCAAGAAGACGGCCACATTCATGATTCTAGGTAAAAACTGTTCACGCAACTGTCGTTTCTGCAATGTCTCGCACCGTGAGTTGGAGACGGTGGACCCCAATGAACCGGAGAACGTAGCCCAAGCCGCTGCCGAACTGGGGCTAAAGCATGTAGTGGTCACCTCTGTGACGAGAGATGACCTTCCCTATGGCGGGGCGGATCACTTTGCCAAGGTCATCAAGGCGATCAAGGGCAAGTCGGAGGAGATGGTCGTCGAGGTGCTGATCCCGGATTTCCGCGGAGACCAGGAAGCGCTTCAAACTGTAATC
>CAZINL010000010.1:3969-8955 GCA_964540595.1 uncultured Clostridia bacterium | reverse complement strand
CCGGATTTCGAAGGTGATCTGGCTGCGCTCAAGCTGGTTGTCGATGCAAAGCCGGAGATTATCAATCACAATATCGAGACCGTACCGAGACTGTATGCCGAGGTCAGACCGATGGCCACATACCAGCGCTCCCTAGAACTGCTTCGACGGGTCAAGGAACAGGATCAAGGGACCTTCACCAAATCCGGCATCATGGTGGGTCTAGGTGAGTCCGAGGACGAGGTCATCCAGGTGATGAAGGACCTGCGCGCGGTTCAGTGTGACTTCTTAACCGTAGGACAATATCTGCCGCCCAGCGAGCAGCACTATCCTCTTAAGGAGTACGTTACTCCCGAAACCTTCAATCGCTACAAGGATATCGCTCTTGAGCTCGGGTTTGGCTTTGTTGCTTCGGACCCATTGGTACGGAGCTCCTATAAGGCCGCCGAGATGCTAAGAGGCAAGTCAGCAGATTAGTGCGTGTGCAGCCCGGATCATAAGGAAACCGCAGGCGGGTAGCCTGCGGTTTCCTTATGACTCCACGCCTGCGACAAATGATCATTGCTGAGCGCAACTGAACAGATCTCGCCGACGATCGTTTGGTTCGGTCCCAAACCGTTTGACATAACAGATACCAGTGCCGGGAATTTCGGCCCGAATACGTTACCTCTGCGGCTCCAAGTCCACCACCAGCAGACCCGCCTGGCCTAGTCGCAGCTTGGCGATAGCTTCGCCCGAAGGTGCGACCACTAGTGCCCCACCGAAGACCCGATCCGGCTCCCAGGCGGGATCGGCGAGGTAGTTGACCATCAGCGTCGTCGAGCCGGTGCGGGCGGCCTGGGCGCGGTACCACGGCTCCTCGTCCCGATCCCACCGCTCCTGATCATAGCTGTTGTCGTTGAAGTTGCGTGCAAAGGGGAAAAGCAGCCAGTCCACGTCCAAAGCGCGCACCCGATCCAGCAGTTCGTCATCCCCCAGATCGCCGCAGATTAGAAAGGCGAATGAGCCATGAGGCGTCTCCACCTTTGTGATCGTGTCGCCCTCGCCATAGGCCGCCGGGTCCGCTCTGGGGCTGCGCCAACCTCGACTGATCCGCCGATATTGGAGGACGATCTCGCCAGCAGGGTCGATCAGGATAGCGGAGTCATAGAGGCGGCCGCCATCGAGCTCGAACAAACCGATGGCAACATAAATCCCCCTGTCACGCGCTAGATCGCCCAGACGCCTAGTCGCGGGTCCTGGGATCGGCTGCCCCAGCGGGAGGTCGTGGGCTGGATCATCGTTATTGATCAGCCCAGTGAGGGCGGTCTCTGGGAAGAGGATCAACTGCGCCCCGGCATCGGCGGCCTCGTTGATCATCACTTCAATGTGCGCCAGGTTCTCCTCCCAACCCCCGGATACCAAGTTGACGGCCAAGGCGGCTCTCATAGCCTCCACTCCTTTCAGCATGGCTGTGTCCGATATTCGGGCTAGGGGAAAGGTTTTCCTCCCCACCCGTGCCTTGACATCGGATCGCCCAAAGGAGGCATAGCTCGCTTTCCCTCGTCCCAACTGCTCTAAAATGGCTACCGTTGGCAGGACAGAATCCAGGATGTGACGAAGTAGCAGGTACAATATCGGTGTTATCCTAATCTGGGAATGCAGGGGGGATTGGAGTGCAGCAGTATGAGAAGCTATCTCTCTGTGGCCTATATTGTGGAGGCTGCAAGAACTACAAGGAGAATTTGAACTGCATGGGGTGCCGTAAGGAAGAGGAACTTGTTACTGACTGCCCAACTCGTGCATGTTGTATGAGTAAAGGCTTCCTACATTGTGGAGAATGCGGAGACTTCCCATGCGATGAGTTAAGTGGGTTCTACAACGATGGTGCTAGACACCATAAACTGGCATACGAAAACATGCTAAGAATTATGGATAACGGAGTTGAGATGTGGCTCTCTGAACAAGATGAAGAACATACATGCAAGTGTGGCATGAGAAGAATGTGGTTTGCCACAAAATGCACCGAGGGCGGTTGTCTTTGTGTTTGATAGGGTGATACTTCGATTGACATTCACACACTTAGACACTATCCTGCCCAAGAGAAGCGACATCACCGTAGCAAAAAAACAAGGCATCCCGATCTCGGGATGCCTTGCCTTCATTGGAGCTGGAGATGGGACTCGAACCCGCAACCTGCTGATTACAAGTCCGAAATCACTGTTTATTTCAAATCACGCCGTGTAGTTCTAAGCCTTGCTTTATGAGGGTTTTGTGCCCATGATTTCATTCCTGATTCGTCCAGTTTTGCTTATGTGGGTATTGTTTGTCCCCAAACTGTCCCCATCGGGGCACAGCATCAGTGCTAGCCCGTCAGAGAACTAGAGCGCGGTCCTGCCTCAAGAAGGATGTGATGGCACATGGTGACTATAGATATCAGTGGCCCTTGGTCCCAACAACTGTCGTCAGTAGCCTGACCATTGGAATCGCCGTGGCATGGATTTGTTGTTAGTCGGGTGGCGTTGAAAATGCACTGCATAAGCCCAGAGATGGCGATCATTCCCACCAATTAATGTGTAACTTTACCGGCCAGCGCCGCACCACAGGATGGGATGTATTGTGGAAAGAATTCATATATTGACAATCATGCTGTTAAGTCCTAGAATCCGTCTGGGTGGCTGCAAGACGCTCTTGACACTAACTCTCTTATGACGAGGTGCCGGGGGGCTTAGGCGCCACGATAAGCGCCCTTGAGGTAGTAAATGGCCACGGAACAGGACTGATTGGACAATGACAATGGACCAAGCGTGGCTGCGCACAATCAAAGTCCAGGTTTACGGGTCTCCTTAGGCTATCGAATATTAGGGGGGTTGGAAATTGACCATTGCCATTGGTATTGCTGTTCCCGAAGGCATCATTATTGCTGGTGACAGCAGGACAACATATGGAAACCCTCGGAACCACCCAAAGATCGCATCGGACTATACACAGAAGCTATATCAGTTGACCGAAAAGGTCGGTGCCATGACGTTTGGATGGGCCAATCTCTCGGGCAAGAACATACATAGCCACGTTGAACGCTTTCGCCAGGATCATAAGCCCGATGCCGATATTGATGAAATAATCGCCCCATTCCAGGACTATTTTGAGAAATTGTATAACGAGCATGTCAAGGCGGGTCATGATAACCCCGCTGCGTATGCCTTTGGGTTCATTGTAGGTGGCTATGATGCGAAAGGTGAAGGTAAGCTGTACGAGTGCTGGTTCCCAGGTAAACAGAAAATAGACAGAGCAACTACATCGTCACCTGGCGCCGTTTGGAGGGGACAGACAGATATTGTCTGCAGGCTCATAAAAGGCTATGATCAACGTATTCCAAAGTCAACGTTTCCGCCAGATGTGGTGAAAGCTCTGGATGAGAGCGAATACATCATCTATTTCAACCGAATGAACCTTCAGGATGCCATTGATTTCGCCATTTTCTTGGCACGAGCCACAATTGAAATGCAGCGCTTTTCGGACGGCATTTTAGCCGATCCGGGGGCCACCTCGGGGGTAGGTGGACACATAGATGTCGCTCTCATACGTCCTTCGGGGTTCGGATGGATACAAAAGAAGGAACTCCGAGGTGAAGTTCCTTCCTGGATGAAGAGCATTACCTAGACTCGGCCTTTCCGAGCGCCGGGTGTTTGATATGTGTCAAAGTCAATATCCTCATGGCGTGTCAGGCTGGTCTTATAGAAATCGGTATCGTTCCTTATCTCAAGGTCTGCCTTATCCGGTCCCGGTGGCATACTGATCTCGTTCCGAAATGCCAACTTAAGCAAGTCGATTGGCATTTGCACGTCCTCCTTCACATTCACGGTTGAAATGCTTCTATCATTCTTCATCGCCCGCACATTTCCTCCCGTTCCAGTCACAGGTTACCACATATTTATTTCTTCCTGTCACATAGTATGCCCAACCGCCAGAATGGTCTCCCTGTTTGATACGCAAACAACTAAGGGCCTCCTAGAGTCGACTCTGCGTCGCTCTGGGAGGCTCTAGCTTTGCGTACCATGTTAGGTTGCAAGGTCACTCACTATTGCGAATTTCCCGATCATGCAATGACACCATGTGGATCAGCCGGGGCGATCCGCCATGTCAAATGTTACCCCTGTTCCTTCGCATCCCCCGAAAGGCCTTCAAATCGCATCATCTAGTAACTGCCCGTGCTCCTTGAGCCACGCCTTCGCCTTTTCCATCGTCGGCGTCTGTGCACGAACGACGTTCCAAAACCGGGGCGTGTGATTGGCTTCAATGAGATGAGCGAGTTCGTGGACGATGACGTAGTCGATAACAAACATCGGAGCCTTGATCAACCGCCAGTTGATATTGACGTTGTTATTCAATGTGCATGAGCCCCACCGGTACCGGTTGTCGACGATCTTCACCTCTGTCACATCAACGCCGAGGTTGTGGGCGTGGTACGCCACCCGTGGGATGATCTTCTCTTTGGCCCTGCTTATATACCACTCCCGAAAGGCGTTGGCTTGCGCTGGTGGCTGTGAAGCGGGAACAAGGAAGCGCTGGGCAAACCTGACCTCGCCCAATCCTGTCTTAACCACCTCAATGCGGTATTGGCGCCCAAGATACAGGGCCGATTCGCCGCTAACCATTTCCTTCCCTGGTGCATGCGGCAGGTCGTGGTACTTCTGAGGGTGGCCGATTTTCTCGTAGATCCACTGACGCTTTGCCGTGACGACTTGATTGATCTTCTCGTCAGATGTGCCCTCTGGCGCATGGACGACGACGCTGCCATCGCGTTCAACGGTGATGGTCAGCTTGCGCCTCTTGGCTGATCTTTGAGTGGTATATGCTAGGTCCATAACTATCACTCCGCGTAGAGGATGGTATCATTGTTCTTCTCTGCGATCTCCATAATCCGGCTGATAATGCGGGCACGGTTCGTAACTATTCCAGGAAGTGACAGAAACTCCCGCGCCAGAAGTGTCCTCTGAAGCTCTGCTTTCAGCTTGTTGCGGGCGG
>CAZINL010000010.1:0-3959 GCA_964540595.1 uncultured Clostridia bacterium | reverse complement strand
TCCCAGAACCCTGTGAGCTTGAGTTCTCGTTCCACTACCAGGAATGCCTTTTGAGTCAGGTCAACCAGCCGGCTGATCCTCTCTTCATGGCTCTCTCCCCATGGGTCCGTCTCTTCAGCAGCCGTGGCTCCCGTAACTTCCCGGCTCTCACCAAATATCTCCCGCGCGAACATGCGGAAGAACGGCATCTGTTTCTTGCGGTGAAGGCCGTAGGTTGGTTCCTTGCTGGCACTGGTAATGCGCTGGCGCAGCTTCTCCAGTTCCTCATAGATCTTCGTCCAGTTATCCTGGAACTCCGCCAAAATGGCGGCCAGGGCCCCGGCAAACGAGGCTTGCAGGTCAGGATCATCGTCTAGCTCAACATCGAGGTGATGGCGAATAGCGTGCTCCACCTCTGCCGCTTTAGTCTTGGTGCGATTGCGCTTACCCACCTGCTTTTCGAAGTCTTCATCAAGGATGGAGATAGGAGCAACCTTGGTCTCGATCCCTCTTGACTCGAGATACGCATCGGTAATGCTACGTAGCTTGGGTGGAATGCCTTTCATACTCAACCGCCCATCCCGGAAGTGCATCCCGGCCAGCACATTGACCTCCGCGAGTGCCTGGTAGTCCGGCATATAGTCGAGGGCCTGACGGGCTGGGAAGACCAGGTTCAGACACGTGGTAAATTTCTTAAAAACCAGCATGAAGTCAAAACGCATGTCTTCATCATAGAACAGATCAAAGAACGCGTCGTGATCGGTTAGGTCTGTCAACCCGTGCTTCTTTAGCAGGTCCATAATAGCCGCATGGGCGGCAACTAGGTCACGCAGCTCGACTTCCGGGAAACTGAGGGTGTCGAGCACCTCTTTCTGTTCCCTCTCGTCATAGTTATCAATTGCCTGTTTGAGGTGGTGGCCAATACCTACATAATCGACCACGAAACCCTTGTCCTTGGCCGCCCCGCTTACGCGGTTCACACGTGCGATGGCCTGTAGGAGATTGTGGGCGACGATGATCTTGTCGAGGTACAGGACCTGTTCAACGGGAGCGTCGAAGCCAGTCAGCAGCATGTTGTTGACGATGACGATACCCATGTCGCCGGTGATGCCATCCTCTTCGCCGCCGAAGGCCATTTTGAAGCTTTTGATGCTGGCCTCATGCCTGGACTTGTCAGAGTGGGCCTTGAGATGAGGCAGGTCGTTGTGACTGCCAGAGATGATCACGTCACTCTGAAGCTTCCTGAGTCGATCCAAGTCAAGTTTCCTTGGGTTCGCCTGTTCCAGATCAGCAAGGGCAACGGCCAGAGCGGCATCAATATGCTTCTTATAGCGCACTGCAGCTTCACGCGATGTGGCCACCACCTGCGCCTTGTAGCCGTTGGGAAACACATGGGTCAGGTAATGGGTCACCATATCCTTCGCCTTGGCGGCAATGGTAGGCTCGGCTTCAAGATAAGAGTCGCGGGAACCGTAGCCCAGGATCTCCATGCGTTGTTTGATATTATAGTCGCTAAACACGTCCGCGAAGGACTTGTCCATTGCCCCTTGGTCAGTAACCTCTGCGTTGTGGGTGCGGCCTTCGTAGACGATCTCTAGGGTCACGCCGTCCTCGATGGCCTGGCGCATAGTGTATTTGTCAATGTAGTCGCCGAAGACTCGCTCGGTCTTGTCGATGGGCGTGCCCGTGTAGCCTATCCGGGCGGCGTTGGGAATGCCTTTATCCAGGTTGGCCCCCAGCAGTGCGTATTGGGAACGGTGGGCCTCGTCGGTCATGACCAATATGTATGGGCTGGGGTTCAGTTCCGGGAAGGTCTCGGTCAGATCAGCCTCCCGGAACTTGTGGATCATGGCCATGACCAAGTCCGAGGAGTCTGAACGCAGGAGTGCTTTCAGACCGTTGATGCTCTCAGCCACCTTAACAGTGAAACCGATGCTCTGGCTGGTTTCGGCGAGTTGCCCTTCCAGTTGGGTACGGTCGGTCACGAAGACCACCTTCCAGTGAGAAAGCCGGGCATGACGATACATCTCGCGCACCATGAACATCATAGTTAGGGATTTGCCCGATCCCTGGGTATGCCAGATGATACCGCTACGCTCACGTGGGCTTTGACCGGCGAGCAAACGCTTAACCGCCAGCTTAACGGCGCGGAACTGCTGGTAGCGACCCACGACCTTGATGGTCTCCCCTTTTTCATTGGTAGCGAAGAGGGTGAAGGTGCGAATCAGGTCCAAGAGATTATCGCGGTCAAGCATCCCGGCAACGAGCCGCTGCTGATCGTTGGGGCCGCTGCTGCCATGCTCCAGGTCATCCACCGTGCGGGGATAGGGGTCGGCCCAACGGTAGAAGTGCTTCTCGCTGTGGGTGGTGATGGTGCCGAACTTGGCCTCGTTGCGGCAGGTGGCAATAACGATTTGGTTGTAGTAAAACAGTGGGGCGCTGCCTTCACCCTTGACCCCGCGCTGTTCGCTGTAGCGCAGGATCTGATCGATGGCTTCCGGGATGGCGTCTTTGACCTTGGGTGATTTGCACTCGATCACCACCACTGGTAGGCCATTGAGAAAGAGCACGATATCCGGGACGATGTGGTGCTCGGTGCCAAGAATGCGCACCTTGAACTGGCAGACGGCGATGAAGCGGTTACTCTCTCGGTGCGTGAAGTCCACCAGACGCACTGTCGGGCTTTTCTCGCCTGTCTGGCGGTTTTCACTAACGCTGGTGCCTTCCAGGAGCAGAGTGAACACATGACGGTTGTTTTCCAGCAAAGCCGTGCCTGGGAAGTTGGCAGTGATCTGCTTGACTACTTCATCCATCTGGTCATCTGCTACCCACGGGTTGATGATCTTTAGATGCTGGCGCAGGACTGACAACATAACCACTTCGGTGAACGACTGGCGGTGGCTGTCGCTGGGGTGCTGGCTGCTATCTAGGTCGAGGATCTCCCATCCAAGGCCCGCCAGCTGGTCAAGCAGCGGTTTCTCAACATGGTTGCGTTCATCGAGTCTGATAGACTGGGGAGTCTTATCCTGGCTCATCGGCTCGCAACCTCCGTCTCATTGATTAGGTGCGTGACACGCTTCTTGCCCGTGAGCAGGTCCTGCATCAGAGCGGTTCTGAGGGATCGGAGCTTCCGCATTTGGGAATCTAGATCGTTGATTGAAGTAACGCTCGCGTCCAGCGTCCTCACAATAAGCCTCTGCTCATAATCCTTTGGCCGGGGAACTAGCAAATTCCTTATTGCGGGGAGGTTGAGACCTGCCTTTGCACCAGATTCATTTTGCTTGTCGAACTGAAGTTGACCACCACGCCCCGACAAGAACCATCCAGCGAATCGTGCATTCACTTCATTGGGATACAAGCGGACTAGCGCGATATGCTGATTTACATACCCTTCCCCAAACTGCTCAGGGATCACGCCAATGATACCCAGATCAGCCGTTATTGAAATGAGGATGTCGCCGGCTTTGACCGATGTCCGTTTCCCCTCAGAAGAATCTGGTGGATTCACATAGACCAGATCATCGAGACGAAGATTTATGTGTTCTCTCGTCAGGTTTCCAATCCGTAGAAAAACGGCGCCTGCAGAGCTATAGAACTGAGCCCACCCTCTGGAACCACTTGTCACTAACTCGGCAATAGAATCCACTTCACATACATCCCACTCCGCGGGAATCCTTCCGAGAGGGGATTCCTTGAACTGGTGGGTCTGTTCAGAGCGGATGTTACCGTGCTCGTCGATACCGCGGGTAAGCAGGTCCTGCATTAGGCCGGTCTTGATGCGCTGCTGCTTCATAATTAGCGCTTCTGTTTGTTCGAGCGCCCGGTCCACAGTGGAGAGGATCTCGGCGATTTTTGTTTGCTCAAGCCAGGTCGGCAGACATATCTGTATTCCCAGAACATCCCTAGAAGAAAGATGCTTAACAGTTGTTGCCGATGTAGCTTGGTGAATGCGGCGGATCTCATCAATAATGCGATAGAAG
>CAZINL010000009.1:20444-33681 GCA_964540595.1 uncultured Clostridia bacterium | reverse complement strand
TACTACCCCGCCAGTTCGCTTGATAGCCTAGCCTGTAGCGCAAGTCCGATGAGGTGCTGGGGCTGCCTATCCAGTAAGATGTTGAGGTGAGCTAGCGCGTCATCCTGTTGCCCAAGCCGCAAGTAGGCGTCCGCCAGGCAGCAGTGGATGTCAATCTCACCCGGCTCCAGTTCCTTGGCTCTGTGGTAGCATGCCAGCGCTTGGCTGTAGTCAGCCTGAGCCCCATTTACGTGGCCTAGCAGACGCCAAGCTGTGGCTATCTGATCGTTTAGGCTGAGGGCATGGCGCAGGTAGAAGCTCGCGTAGGCATAGGAACCCTCATACAGAGCAGCCGCGCCAGCAAGCAAGAATGGGGCGGGGGAGTCGTTACGAGCATATAGGCCGCGGTATATGTACCGCCATGCTCTGGTCGTATCGCCCAACAGCAGACATGTCCATCCAATCAGCATGTTCAAGTCGCCGCGTGCGTCTGGGTGCGGTTCCATCGCGAGTAGTTCATGGAGGGCTTTCTCCCAGTGACCTTGCTCATAGAGAAGCTGTACGTTCCGGAACGGGGAGGGCGGCAGAGCGTCCGGGCACGTGGCGTGATTAGCGAGGGCCAAATCAGCGAACCAATCGAGATCCTGGCCGAGGGCTGCCTGGCGGTGGGCTGACGCGAGCTGAAACGAGGTGACTGATAAATGGAACTCGCCCGTCATGTAATAGACCTTGGAGAGGCTACGGTAGATGCCTCCCAGGATAAGGTTGTTATCCAAGGCCAGTGCTCGTGCACGCTCAAAGTGGAAGATTGCCTTTGGGTATAGTTGCTGTTCGAGGTAAGCCTCACCCGCCTTCATCTGGAGGCTGAGGCTGTTCTCGCCGCCTGGGACGGCGAGGCACCGCTCCAGGATCTCATTGCATCCGGCATAGTCCTTTCCCCTAAGGTAGCAGTGCGCTAGATTGACCAGGGTAGAGACATGCCGGAGATCCATGGTCAGAGCTATTTGCTCCTTCTCCTGACCGCGACGGTACCAGTAGCGGGCACGGGAGTAGTCATTCTGTTGGAGATAGAAGTCCGCCAGTACGTTCATCCGGTAAGGGGTCGGATCCAGCTCCACGGCGCGGGTCAGGTGAGCCAAGGCTTCATCTAGCCGCCCGATACTATGATAGTCCATGCCGAGATTCCCGTGCACGTCACTATCGTTAGGGTTTAACGTAAGGCAGTACTCCAGTTCGGAGATGGCTTCGTCGTAGCGACCGTAAAATCCAGCCACTAACGCTAAGTTGTTGCGTGCTGAGACGAGATTGGGGTCCAGCGTCTTTGCCAGTACGAACTTTGCTTCGGCGATATGCAGCTCACCCAGGAGGTGGTACACTGCCCCCCAGTAGTTAGCAACCATCGCCACCTCAGGATACTGCTGTGCCAGGTCGTGATAGAAGGGGAGTAGGTCCGCCAGTCTGTGGCATTTCTTGGCCACACTTAGCAGCAGGCGATGGGCATCTCTGTTGACCGGGTGGTGCCTAATGGCCGCCATGAGGAGTTCGAACTGTTGGCCCACATCGCCGGCCCGACGAGCTCTATGCAAGAACAGTCGACTTATCCATTCTCTTTTCACCGTCTGGGTCCCCCCTTAGGCTCTCGGTCTACGCGTCAATCGATGTCGCAACAGATCAAATGTTACATCCATTGTCCATTGTACCATCAATCGCCGGATGAGGCACGCCCGTTTTCCGCTGGATATTGAAGTTTTCGTAGTTTGCTGCCTTCGGTCGAGCCTACCCGCAGGGACTTCCAGTACAGAGGCACTCTGCAAACTCTCAAGAAGCATGTTGTAGGCTAGCGAGCTACTGAGTGCCAGGCACCAATGCATTCCGCCGAGGGATGCGCCAGAATGACGATGCGCTGCATGGCATCGACGCCTGCCAACACCTCTGATAAAATGGGAAACGCGCCATTCGTTAGGAGGTGTTTGCTATGGATATACAAGTGATCCCAGTCCCGGAGGGGGAGAAGGAGATCCTGCGTAACCTCTTGGAGAAATATGACTATGAGTTTTCACAGTACGACCAACGCGATGTTGGCCCTCTGGGGTTGTACGGCTATGGGTATTTGGACCACTATTGGGTTGAGAAGAATAGGTACCCTTTCTTTATCAAGGTGGATGGCAAGTTGGCCGGATTTGTGATGGTCAACGACCATCCTGAGGTGGTTAGCGGCACGGACTACACCCTGGCGGAGTTCTTCGTTATGTACAAGTACCGCCGGATGGGTGTCGGCAGATATGCTGCTCGGTACGTCTTTGACCGCTTCAAAGGTCGCTGGCAACTCAAGAGGCATCCTAAGAACCTGGCTTCGGTGCGCTTCTGGAACTCGGTCATCAGTGAATGCACCAATGGCAGCTACCAGCTGATAGAGTCTTGTCCTGAAGCCGCCTACGACGATGGGACGTATGGGGATGTCTTCGTCTTCGATACCAAAAAATAGGTAGATTGATTCTGTACTTGTTACGCGCTGGATACCCTGAGCTGGATCACCACATAAGATACATGGACTGATCAATGCGCTACCAAAACCAGGGAGTGATCCACTTGGGTAGGTTATTCTTTATCACCGTTGGGACGATTGCACTGGGCCTGGGCATCATGGGTCTCTTCTTGCCTTTGCTGCCGACAACCCCCTTCCTACTGCTCGCAGCAGCGTGCCTCGCGAGAGGGTCGACCCAACTGTATGGCTGGCTAATGAACTCCAGTCTGGGACCCTATATCTCCGACTACCGCGAGAAGACGGGAATTCCTCTGGTGGCCAAGCGGGTATCCGTTGCTACGCTTTGGGTCACCATCGGTTCCACCTGCATCTTCGCCGTCTCCCATCTAGCCTTGCGAGCGCTTTTGTTGCTGATCGCTCTGGGTGTGACCATGCACCTGTGCTCACTTCCGACCAAAGTGCTTGATCGCGCAGAGACGGATGCTGAGGCCAGTGAGAGGCAGGGCTCGGAGGTCGAAGGTCTTCGTGTCGCCCGCGATAACTGAATCTGCTAATGCCAGGCACCAAACGCAGACAACCCGCAGCTCCCTCTTTAGAGCTGCGGGTTGTGTGAGTTTCATACTCCTCGCTTCTATCCCTATTCCCACTGGAAGAAGCGAACCGAGATCGCCGTCATCACAACCAGCCAGCCGCCCAACACCAGTAGGTTCGTGTTCAGCGAGAAGACCGCTGGGGTGCCAGCGATTAGTTGCTGTAGGGCGTCGGTCAGGTGAGTCAGCGGCAGGGCGTTGACCACCGGCTTCAGCGCCTTGGGCAGGAGGTCGACGGGTACCAGAGAGCCGGAGAGGAACATCATTAGGAAGTTGACCACCTGACCGAGGGCTAGGGCGCTCTCGCTGGAGGGGGAGACCCCGGCGATCAAGTAGCCCATGCTGACCAGAGCCAGGATGCCGAGCAGCAGGGCGATCGTGAGTAGTAGGAAGCTGCCGGTGATGCCGACACCGAAGGCCAGCTTGCTGAAGACGAAGAGCATCAGGCACTGAACCACTCCGACGGTCAGCCGCCAACTGACCTGGCTAGCTAGGAGAACGAACGGGGGCAGAGGGGTAAGGGCGAAGCGGCGTAGCACCTTCTGCTCACGCATGGTGACCATGGGCTGGGCGGTACCGAAGATGCCCAGCCAGAGCAGGGCGATGGAAAGGGTGCCGGGGAGGAAGTTGCCGTTCTTGCCCATGAGCATGGCGAAGAAGCCGGCGAAGAGCAGCGGCATGACCAGGATGATGAAGACCGAGGTCTTGTCACGCAGGAACTCACGGGCAGTGGCCAGGTAGACTTGAGTATACATCTCGCGGAAACGCTTCATAGTCATATCCTCCTTAGTCGCGAATGCGGCGGCCGGTCAGCTTCAGGAACAGGTCTTCGAGGGTTGCCTGGCGAATGGTGAGACCATGCAGCCCACGACTGTCGCTAGGTACGAGCTCGAGCAGCTGGGTCAGCGTCAGATGAATGTTGGTAGTGTAAAGGCTGGTGCGATCCTCGTCGACCACCGTGCGGGTGACACCGCTGAGGTTGGCGGCCAAGCCCGCTGCCTGTGAACCGGTGGCGACCTCAATGGCGGTTTCATTGAAGTAACGGTTGATCAGCTCCTGAGGTGCGCCCAGCTCCATGATCCGTCCGGCGTCCATGATGGCGACGCGGTCACAGAGCCGTTCAGCCTCTTCCATGTAGTGCGTGGTGAGCAGAACAGTCTTACCCTGCCGTTTTAGGTTCAGGATTAGCTCCCAGATCCCGCGGCGGGCCTGTGGGTCGAGAGCGGTGGTCGGTTCGTCGAGGAAGACCAGCTCGGGGTTATTGACCAGAGCCAGGGCTAGAGTCAGGCGTTGCCGTTGACCGCCGGAGAGCTGCTGAACCCGGGCGATGGCCTTGCTCTCGAGCCCGACGAGCGCCATCAGTTCGCTGGTGGCTAAGGGTTGTGGGTAAAAGCTGCGGTAGAGATCGATGGTCTCGCGCACCGTGAGCTTTGACAGCAGGCCGGTGCTCTGGAGCTGGACTCCCACCCGCAGGCGCAGTTCCTGGCCGTGCTCTCGGATCGGCAGCCCGAGGATCCTGATCGTCCCCGCGTCTGGCTGACGGATCCCCTCCATGCACTCCACCGAGGTGCTCTTGCCCGCGCCGTTGGGGCCGAGGAGACCGAAGATCTCACCCTTCTCCACGGTGAGGTTGAGCCGATCGACGGCACGCAGCGTGCCATATTGCTTCGTCAGGTCTTGGACCTCGATGGCGACTTGACGTTCAGTCATGACTGATATCCCCCTCTTCACTGTCTCTGTCTCGTAGTTGTTTCCGACACCATCACTATACCGCCGACTGCCAGCTATAACTATTGGCCAAAAGGGCAACGCGCCATCGTCCTTTGGTCCAATGCCCACCAGTGCAGGGGGATGGTGGGAAGGTGGGCGGTACGATACAATTATTACTAGTCCAAAGGCCAACGGCAAAAGCCCAAAGTGGGACGAAAGACTGCTAACAGGTGCCTCATCCAAGAGCATGACAGGGGGGATCTCATGTCAACCTCTGATCCTAACGCCCCTGCCCGCAGTCAGCGGCGGGATCAGCCGCTTTTCTGGCTGCTATACGGCTTCCTGGCGTTTGTCTACCTCTATGGCCTCTTCACCAATCCTGCTCTCGACGAACCATGGGTGGCATGGTTCGTCGGCGGGCTGTTTGTGTTGCAGGGGCTGATTCATTACCCAGTGCCGCATCTGAAAGATCCACGGCAGATCCTAGTCGCAGTGGCCGCCCAGACCGTCCTGGTGACAGCCACTCTGCTACTGACCGAAGGGCAGACCACCGTGATCGGGCTATACTTCCCCTTAATCGGTGAGGCGGTGGCTAGCGGGGTCGTATGGGTCGGCATCGTCGGCACGGTGCTGGCAGCCTGCGGCCTCTTCCTCGGGCAGTACGTCCTCTCCGGCTGGGAATGGTTTGGCGTTGGATCGCTGACCTTTGTCTTGCCGCTGCTCTTCGTTTCCGGGTATGTCTATCTTTATCAGAAACAGGATCGGGAGCGACAGCGCGCCCAACAGCTCTTGATGCAGCTGCAGGCGGCCCACCGCCAGCTAGAGGCCTACGCCGACCAGGTCGAGGCCCTCAGCATCAGCCGCGAACGGCAGCGTATGGCGCGGGAACTCCACGATACTCTCTCCCAAGGTCTAGTGGCGGTGATCATGCAACTCGAGACCACCGACGCCCTGCTCGAGCAGGGCCGCTCCGAGCGTGCCCGCGAGGTTGTCCAACAGAACATGGCCCGGGCGCGCACTACCTTGGCGGACGCTCGCCGCTCGATTCAAGCACTGCGCGAGGCAGCCACCGCCAACGATGATCCCCTTAGGGCCATTCGCCAAGCCGCGGACGACTTGCGCCGCTCGGCGGATATCCCGTGCACCCTTGACCTGCCTGCGCAGCCACTGCAGCTCTCCAACGCCACCGCCCACCATCTCGTCCGCATCGTTCAGGAGGCGCTGGCCAATGTCGCCAAACACGCGCATGCGAAGCAGGTGGGGATACGCCTGTCCACGGCCGCAGACCAGGTCGCCTTGGAGATCAGTGATGATGGGGTCGGCTTTGACCCTGGTGTGAGCGCCGATCGGAGCGGACACTATGGGATCCGTGGCATGCGCGAGCGGACCGAACTGGCTGGCGGCCTGTTCACCCTTGTCAGCCACCCAGGTCAGGGAACGAGCGTGCGCGTAATCTTACCGATCTTTGAGGAGTGATGGCATGACGGATATGGAAACGCGGACGATCCGCATACTGGTGGTGGACGATCACACGGTGGTCCGGGAGGGCTTAGGCGGCATGCTGGAGCTGGCGCCTGATCTCAAGGTCATCGGCGAAGCGGCTAACGGCCGCGAGGCGGTGGCGCGCTGCGCTGAGCTGCGGCCAGACCTGGTGCTGATGGACCTGCGCATGCCGGAGATGGATGGCCTGGAGGCCATCCGCCAGATCAAGCTACAGTGGCCGCAGATCGAAGTGGTGATCCTGACCACCTACAACGAAGACGATTACATCATCCGCGGGCTGCGTCTCGGTGCCCGAGGCTACCTGCTCAAGGACACCAGCCGCCAGCAACTCTACGACGCCATCCGCACCGCCAGTCGGGGCGGCTCGCTGCTGCCGCCGGAGATCCTCGCCAAGGTGGTCGCCCATCTGGGCGACAGCCAACCAACCATCGACGCGGCGCCCAAACCGCCTGTCTCGACTGACGCCGACGGCCTGCTCTCGGAACGAGAACGTGAGGTGCTGCTCGGCGTGGCCAGAGGCGAGCGCAACAAGGAGATTGCCGCCCGTCTAGGGATCAGTGAACGGACCGTCAAGGCGCATGTCGCCAGCGTTTTCGCCAAGCTGGGGGCCACTGCTCGCGGCGAGGCGATCGCCATCGCCATGCGCAAGGGGATCATCAGTAGTTCAAACTGAAAGGAGACTGATCATCTTGGCCAATCTATCAGTGCTGCCGACACCCAAGCGGCTGTTCTTTACCGGTCGCTGGCTGGAGGTGACCACCACAGTAGGCGGGATCGCGGTCCAGGCAGAGGGGATCGATCTGCAGCGCCTGACTGGGTCCTTGGGCATCTGCCATGAGAGCCCCGAGCCCCAGGTGATGGTCAGAGTGTACCGCGCCCTCGATGACGCCACTCGCCAGGCGTTCGGTGAAGCTAAGCTTCCACCCACTTGGTTCACCCTCGAGCGAGAGGGCTATCTGCTCGCCATTCATAGCGCCGATGGCGTGCCCGTCATCAGCATGGTGGCTAAAGATCAGCGCGGCGAGCACTACGCCCTGCAGACGCTGGGACAGATCATCGAGCGCTCGGGGCATACTGTCCGCCTACCGGTCGTTCAGATGGCCGACTGGCCCGACTTTGCTCAACGTGGGGTGATCGAGGGCTTCTACGGTCGTCCTTGGAGCCACCAGGAACGCCTCAGCATGATCGAGTTCTGCGGGCGGCAGAAGTTGAACGTTTTCTTCTACGCGCCCAAAGATGACCCATATCACCGTGCCCAGTGGCGCGAGGCCTATCCGGTGAGTAAGCTCACTGAGCTGGTGGAGCTGGTCGACGCCTGTCGTGAGCACCAGGTGGACTTCGTCTTCTCGGTCAGTCCCGGCAATGGCATGCGCTTTGGTGGGGAAGAGGACTTTGCACTGTTGGCCGCGAAGCTAGACGCCCTCTTCGAACACGGTGTGCGGCACTTCTCACTACTCCTGGATGATATCGATCCACGACTAGCCTTTGCGGACGACCGCGCCCGTTTCGGCAGTGCGGCCGCAGCCCAAGCCTATGTGGCCAATCGCCTGCTCGAACATCTGCGCGCCAAAGATTCCGCCTGCAGCCTGAGCCTCTGTCCGACGGAGTACAGCGAGAACGAGCCGTCTCCCTACCGCACCGGCCTGGCCGAGCACCTCAACCCCGAGATCCCAGTGATCTGGACCGGGGTAGGGGTGGTGGCACCGACCATCAGTGGGGCCGATGCCGATCGGATCGCCGGTTACTTTGGACACGATCTACTACTCTGGGACAACTACCCTGTCAATGACTATGCGCCCTACAATCTCTTCCTCGGGCCGATCCGCAACCGCGAGCCGGAGCTGCACCGTCACCGTCATGTGGGTGTGGTCTCCAATCCCATGAACCAGCCCGAGGCATCGAAGATCGCGCTCTTCTCCTACGCCGACTACCTTTGGAACTCGGCCGCCTACCGCCCCGATGATAACTGGCGTGAGGCGGTGCGCCGCCTAGGCGGCGAGCAGGCTTACCCCTACCTGTGGGAGCTCTGCCAGTATGCCCAGGCTCCTCGCCTCTGGCAGGTGGAGGGTGCCGAGCTAAAGCAACTGATGGACCGCTTTTGGGCACCGCCGGTATCCTGTGAGCAGCCCGATGACCACGATCTGGTCGCTAAGCTAGAGAGCCTGATGCTCTTGCCTCACCGCCTGCGCTCCACCTTGACCAACCCTGCTCTATTAGGGGAGATTGAACCCTGGTTTGCCAAGCTCACCGATCAAGCCAACCTGGTGCTGCTCACCCTCACCCTGCTGCGTGAGCTTCATCAGCACCCAGCGCGCGAACTGTGGGCAAGACGGGTGGAGATCGAGCAAGCTAGACAGCTGCTGGCCCGCGATCCCCATCAGATAGGCGGTAGCTTGTTCACCGACTTCGTCGAGCGGGCGCTGGCCTCGCTGCCCGAAGATCTGCAGTTCCAGCCAGTTGCTGCGGCGGTCACCACCACCTTCCCCGAGATCCCGACGCCGAAGGCGGTGGGCTTCACCAACCTCAGCGCCGATCCCGAGCATCCGCTGGCTGCTATGGTCGACTGCGATACCGCCACGTATTTCCTGGGTAAACACGCCGATGGGGCTGATGCTGCCATCCGGTCGGGCGATTATATCGGTGTCGACCTGGGTGAGCTCTATGAGGTCAGCCGCCTGCACATCTCCATGACGGAGCATACCCCCGGCAAAGGGACCCACTATCTTCGTCAAGTAGCCTGCGAGGGCTCGGTGGACGGCGAGAACTGGCAGCTCCTGATCGGTCGTCCCAGCTGGCCGGAGCTGATCACGCGCTTCAAGCCCCGCCGCCTGCGCTATCTGCGTGTAGTCTCGACACTGGATCAGGATGACCCCTTGGCTGTGCGCGAGTTCCGCGTCAATGCCGACTCCCCCGAAGTCCCCATGGAGCGCGCCACCTTTGCTCCCGTCAAGGTGATCGATGGCAGCCGGCAGAGCTATTTCCTCACCCGCGGAGCGGCGGATGCCGGGCAGACCATCACCCTGGACCTGGGCGAAGAGAAGGCCATCAGCCGCGTGACCCTGCTCCAACATGGCGTCAACTACCTGACCAAGGCCGTGATCGAGGCATCCGCCGATGGTGAGCAGTGGACTGAAGTCGCCACCATTGACCAGCCGGCAGTCACCCAGCCTTGGCAGGGAAGCGCCCGCTACCTGCGCCTGCGGGCGCTTGTCGGTGGTTCAGCCGCACAGATCTACTTGTTCTATCCGCATATGGAGTAATAGAGACGTCAAGAGGGTGGCCCACGCGTGTGGGTCACCCTCTGTTGCTCAAATGACTTAATTATTTAGTGCCTGGCACCGCTCAGTTCGTCCACCGCTGGATAGCGCTGAGCAGGTAGCCGCGCTCGCCCGGCATGTACTTGATGGTGTAGGCATACTCAAACCGCTTACTCACAAACTGCTCACCCGGGTACTGGATGGCAATCTGCTCGCGGACGTGGAGTCGGTAGTTCTTGGTGCCTGGGATGCGCTCGGCGCTTACCACCTCACAGCTCTCAAATCGCTCCTTAGCCCCTTGCTCGAATAGGTCAGCAAGCAGATTTCGCTTGGCGTCGTACAGACTGCTGTAAGGGAACAAGAGTGGTTCAAGCAGCTCGAACTTGCTTTGGTTGATGGCTTCCACCAAGGCAACCTCATAGGAGTTCATGATCTTCTGGAAGTCAGGCAGCACGGGGGCAGGTATGGTGGTGCCATCGTTAAACGATCGCCAAAGCGCGCCGTTGGTGTCAATCATATCTCCAATGCTGTCGTAGGGGATGGTAAAGGTCGGAACCCCCCCTGCGTGAGGGGCGATCTCGTAGGGAGTAAAATACAGCTCGAGGGCATCAGCAGTCAGTGAGAACTGCTTGATGTTTATGCCCTGGTAGAGCTCCTTGGATTGGGAGATCAGTGGCCAGGCATCTTGATCAATCTGGTCACGAACCATGGCACCCAGACGCTGCACATAATCGCTCGCGGGCCGGAAGAGATCAGCCAACTCGTAGACCTTCCCTGTGGTCAGGTCGATATGGCAATGATACTTAGTCGGTATGGGGTAGGCAGCCAAGATATAGCCGTATACCTCCAGGTTTAGCAGGTTTTTACTGAACAACGAGACCTTGAACTCTTGGCGATACCCATGGGTAAAGGTTGCATCGCTCGTCACGTCCCGCATATCTTTGGGAATACACACGTCTTTGAGGAATGCATTGACCTGATCTTCGATCTGCTGGTCTTGCATGCCCTTGATGATTGGGTAGGTGATGGATAGGCCTGAATTGGGAGCAAAGAGCCCTTTTTGGATGGAGTAACGATCCGATAAAACGATCTCATCGCCTGCTGGTTTCTCAGGCTCTTGACTAGGATTATGAGTCGTAGTGGGCGCAGGAGACGATGGCAGGGCAGGGGGATCAGCAGGCGGTTGACTGCTCGCGCGGGGCTGGCACCCAGTTAGCGCCATGGTCAGGATCAGGGCTACGGAGATGACAGGGAATACGCGCCGGAGACTCTGTTTCTTGTTCATCATTGAACACCTCAACCAAACCATAGCCAAGGATGCCAGCAGGTGTCAACTTAATCGCCGCGATTGACCTCTACCACTATTATCCTCGGTAGCGTAGAGCTACTTGGCACGGAGTTTGCATGTTACTGATGCGCTTGCTAAAGCTAACCTCGGCGCAATGGAGGCGATATTGATGAACAACCAGTCGATCGTAATCAGTGGCTGCTACGAAAACAATCTCAAAAACGTATCGCTCACGATCCCCAAAGGAAAGCTGACGGTCTTGACCGGGGTCTCGGGATCAGGCAAGTCGACCCTAGCCCTGGATGTTCTCTATCAAGAGTGCCAGCGGCAGTACCTCGAGGCGATTGGCTACCAGGGGATTCATAAACCAAAGGTTGATTATGTGCGCAACGTCTCGCCAGCTATTCGCATTATGCAAACGGAGGCCAACAAGAACCCCCGTTCTACCGTTGGTACCGTAACCTATATCTACACCGATCTGCGCATGGTCTTCGAGAAGCTGGGCGTACGAGTCTGTCCACACTGCCAGGAACTGATCTCGGCGGCTGACTGCCGGGAAGAGGTGGAGAGGCAGGGTGAAGAGTTCAAGGTCTATATGTACTGCAGCCACTGTCAGCAGCGGATGGACAAGCTAACCAGGACGCACTTCTCCCATAATACCCGCGAAGGGGGTTGCCCCCGGTGTCAAGGCTTGGGCAAGATACTCACCATCGACCAAGCACGGGTGGTGCATGAGGAGCTGTCTCTGGAGGCGGGGGCGGTCGACTACTGGGAGCAGGTGTGGAAGGATTACCAGATCCCCATCGTGTATAAAGCGTTGAGCCATTATGGCGTCCCCGTGGTTCCCCATACGCCGGTCGCTGGCCTTAGCCCTGAGCAGAAGCTCATCATCTACCATGGCGTGGAGAGCGATCAGGTCAAGCAGGCGTTTCCGGATATCCGTCCACCTAAGACCGTATCCGCTGGCAGGTTTGAAGGTGTTCTGACCGTGCTGTGGCGGCGCCTGGCGGAGAAGGGCGGGGAGGCCCAGCAGACTAACCACTATTTCGATGAAACGACCTGCCCAGATTGCCAGGGAGAGCGGTTAGGTGAGCTGAGCCGCAGCGTGACGGTGGCCGGTAGGCGGCTGCCGGAGCTGACGATACTCTCATTAGGTGAGCTGTACGCTTGGCTGCTCAAGCTGGAAGGTTCGTTGACGACTGCCAGCCGCGAGCTGGTTGAGGCCTATCTGCTCGATCTTAAGACCAAGCTGCAGAGGATCATGCGCGTTGGGCTGGGCTACCTAACCCTGGATCGGCAGACCATCACCTTGTCCGGCGGTGAGCTGCAGCGGATCAAGCTGTCGGCTGCGCTGGACTCGGACCTGACCGGGGTGATCTACATCCTCGACGAACCGACCGTCGGCCTTCATCCCAAGGATACCGCCGGGATCATCGCCATCTTGGAGAAGCTGCGTGACTTGGACAATACCGTGATCGTCATCGAGCACGATCCGGACCTGATGCAGGCTGCCGACTATCTCGTCGATATCGGACCCGGTTCGGGCAAGCACGGTGGTGAGATCATCGCCACCGGTACACTGGCCGAGATCAAGCACCAAGCCAACTCCGTGACGGGTAATTATTTGCAGCGACCACAGTCGCAGCGACAGGCAGTCAGAGCGAGCACCGGAGCTGCCATCACCATCCGCAATGCCCATCTACACAACCTACAGCATATCGACCTCAGCTTCCCCAGTGGTTGCCTGACGGTGGTGACCGGGGTTTCGGGCTCAGGTAAGTCCACGCTGGTCTTTGAGACACTGGCGCAAGCCGAGAGGCTGAACGTCAGTGACACGCACATTGCTGGGCTGGAACAGTTTGACCAGGTGGTGACCATCGAGCAAGCGGCCATTACTAAGATGAAGCGTTCCAATGTTGCCACCTATTCCGAGGTCTATACGGAGATCCGCAAACTCTTTGCTGGGCTTAAGGACGCCCGCGATAGGGGCTTGTCGGCCAAACACTTCTCTTTCAATACACCAGGCGGCCGCTGTGAGCGCTGCGAAGGCTTGGGCTATGTGACCAGCAACATGCTCTTCTTCGAGGATATCGAAGTGACCTGCCCGGTTTGCGCCGGCAACCAGTTCAACGCCGAGGTGCTGGCGGTCCGATACAACGATCTCTCCATCAAGGATACCCTGCTCCTGTCCATTGAGGAAGCGCTGGTGGTCTTCAGCGACTATCCGAAGATCACCCGCACCCTGCAGTTGCTCCACGATGTAGGGCTGGGCTACCTCACCTTGGGGCAACCGCTGACCACTCTGTCGGGAGGGGAGGGGCAGCGTTTGAAGTTGGCCAAAGAACTAATCAGCACCACCAGCCAACACAGCCTCTACCTGATGGACGAGCCCTTCGACGGGGTGGACGCGGCGACCGAGCGGGCC
>CAZINL010000009.1:12495-20434 GCA_964540595.1 uncultured Clostridia bacterium | reverse complement strand
ACCGTCATCGTCGTCGAGCACAATCAGCAGCTGATCCGAGCCGCCGACTGGATCATCGATCTAGGTCCCGAAGGCGGCGACCAAGGAGGACAGGTGGTCTTCACCGGCACCCCGCAAGAGATGATCGAGAATGGGGAGACGGCTACGGCTGAGTGCCTGCGCCGTCAGAATTAGTTAACAAGGGGTCAGGCACCTTGTTAACTAATTCGACCGGTGGAGATGCAGAGAGGGTGACCCACACGTGTGGGTCACCCTCTTGATCTTTCAGTAGGAGAACTGCGGGCGCGGCATCAGCAGTCGCTGACTGTGACCAGATCATGCGCCCCTACGGTGCCTGGCACCGTCTAATTCGTCCACCGCTCGATATCGCTGAGCTGGTAGCCTCGCTCTCCCGGCATGTACTTGACGGTGTAAGCGTACTCAAATCGCTTACTAGCAAATTGCTCACCGGGGTATTGGATCGCAATCTGCTCGCGGACATGGAGCCGGTAGTTCTTGGTACCACGGATGCGCTCAGAACCTACCACCTCGCAACCCTCAAACCGCTCCTTTACCCCTTGCTTGTAAAGGTCTGTGACCAGCTTCTTCTGGTCGTCGTACAGACTGCCGTAGGGAAACAGAAGTGGTTCAAGAAGCTCGAACTTGTTCTGGTTGATGGCATCGACCAAGGCAACCTCATAGGCATCCATGATCTTCTGGAAGTCAGGCGATGTAGGGGCTGATACGGTGGTGCCATCATTAAATGAATGCCATAGCGGGCCATTGGTATCAATCATATCTTTAATGCTGTCGTAGGGGATGGCAAAGGTCGGAAACCCCGCTGCGTACGGTGCGATCTCGTAGGGCGTAAAGTAGAGCTCAAGGGCATCATCAGTCAGTGAGAACGGTTGCTCGATGACTATGCCGTGATACAAGTCTTTGGATTGGGATATCAGTGGCCAAGCATCCTGATCAATCTGATCATGAACCATGGCACTCAAACGCTGCACAAAATTGCTCTGGGGCGGAAACAGATCAGCTAGCTCGTAGAGCTTCCCTGTGGTTAGGTCGATATGGTAGTGCTTCTTAATTGGCATACCATGGACAGCACCTTTGGGAAAATGATATCCGGTTATCTCCAGATTGAGCAGACTCTTTTTGAACAAGGAGACCTTAAACTCTTGGCGATAGCCATAGGACAGGGTCTCATCGCTCGTCACAGCCAACATATCTTTGGGGATGCAGGCGTCCTTTAGGAATGCATTGACGGTATCCTCGATCCCCTTGTCTTTCATCCCTTTGATGATCGGGTAGGTGATGGATAGGTCCTTATTCGGGGCGTAGTGTCCCGCCTTGATAGAGTAGCTACCCGCGAGGACGATATCATCGGTTGCCGGCTTCTCAGACTCCTGTCCAGCGGCACTGCTCGTAGTGGGTGCAGGAGAAGATGGGGCAGGGGTATCAGCAGGTACCTGACTGCTCGCTCGTGGCTGACACCCAGCCACCGCCATGGTAAGGATCAAGATCATGGAGACAAGCGGGAGCAGATCCCAACAACTCTGTTTCTTTTTCACTAGTAAACACCTCAATTAGACCTTATCTGAGGCTGCTGGGATTGTCAACGTGATTGCCCATGATCGCCTGTTTCTACCTGTATCTCACAGGGAGCGCGTGGAGCATCATACAGCGGGGATGCGAAGAGGGTGACCCACACAGAGCGGGTCACCCTCTTGATGTTTAAAGGCAAGACGGTAGGGAAGTACGGGTGTGGTGTCAGCAGTCGCCTACTGCTGGCTAGGTCAAGCGTCCCGCAGTGCCAGGCACCGTTTCTGCGCGTACCCGCCGCCACTCGCGGCTGTACTCAGCCACGGATGCGTAACGGCGATCGCGCTCAGGGCTGATCGCCCGCGCAGCCACCTGGTAGAGAGCCTCTCCCGCTTCCCACTTGCCGTAGTCGCGGTCCCCGTCCCCGCCGAGCAGGCAGAAGGCCATGGCGCCAAGATTGAAGACATTGGTCCGCTCGTCAATCACGGCTCCCAGCTGATACTCTTCGGGCGACATGAAGCGAGAAGATCCCCACAGGCGGCCCATGGGATTGGCAAACGGCCGCCTCTGGTACAGATCGATATCGCAGATCTTGGTCTGGTGCTGGTCAAAGTCGTAGAGAACGCTGCCGTCGTAGAGATCCACTGCCACATACCCCTGCTGCTCGACATGCTCATGGAACGCGAGGATGGCATCTAAGGACTCCAGTCGTTGCACCAGCGGTAGTTGGCGAAAACGGTAATAGGGCGAGAGTGGGTTGTTGTACTTCTCCATCCCCGGAAAGTCAGGGGAACGGAGCACCAGCCCGTCAAACCATCCGAAAACGGTGGCATAGCCCGCCCCAAGCGGAAAGTGGTCCAGCAGTTCGACCAAGTTCGGGTGACGGAGCGCCTGATAGCGTGGTACCGCTTGCTTCAAGGCCTCGACCGCGGCCCCGGGTTCACCAGCATAATGGATGGGGCGAGCACCGGCGTATTTCACCAACAAGCGCCCTGTATCGGTCTCCACACCAAACGAGAGACAGCCCGAATCCTGTTGGTCGAAAACGTGGGTCACACGTCCCATCTGCAGTAGCCAATCAAAGTCGTGCGGTTCCCTGAGTTGAACCTGAGCACCACCTAAGTTTATGGTGATCCGTTGCTCTGACACCAGTATCCTCTCCTCGTGCAGTGATTTATCCATCTCCTTGCTGAGGAAAGCAAGAATGGTGCCATCGTCGCCAACGAAACAACTGAAGAACTGAGTGCCTCGGTCGTTTGCCCTACTCACGCGCATCCACCAGATACGCCCCGACCACCAACGCCAGCAGCGCGACGCCCGCTAGGACGGAAAGGGCAGGGGGTAGTTTGCCTGCCACTGCAAGGGTGACACGCTTTACTATCCCGAGGTTTTGTCCGGCCAGGAAGAGTGCCAAGAGCACTCCTGTCAGAAGCATGGTCACCAACACCGCCCCGGTCTGCGAAGTGAAGGCGGTGGCGGTATCTTCGGCCTCGGCCTCGCGCAGCCATAGCTCACGGTGCAGCTCGCGTTGGCGCGTTTGGACCTGCAGGAAGATGCAGCCAGCAGCGACCATGGTCATGAGCAGTACCAAGAGGCCTGGGGCTATAGTGACGCGGAAGGTGAGCCAGCACTGCTCGGCGGCAGCGTGCAGCCACTCCATCTCAGAGCTGGCGAGTACGGCGGGTAGGCAGAGGATGATACACAGCCGGGTGATTCCGCGCATGACCCTGCTGCGTGAAAGAAGATCGCGCAGGCAGAAGGTCGTGATCAGCGAACCTAGCAGCGCCAGAGTGATCAGATTGCCCTGGGGAGCGGAGAGCAGAGTCAGAGGTAGGCTGGCAGCAAATATGTAGCCGCTGATGGCGACCACCAGTGAGCCAGCAACGATCATCGGTGCCATGGCTGATCACTTCCTTTCCAACCTACCGCCCCGCGGTCAGTCTCAGCAACGCTTGGGTGAGACCACCAGTGGTAGGGTCCCACTCCACCCAAGAGACACGTTGCCTGAGCGGCAACAGGTAGCGGTTGTCGCGGCTGTGCAACACCTCCGCGGCTAGTCCGTCGATCGGTCCTTGGGCGGCGAGGTGGTAGCCGCCGACGTTGACTACCATGATCGGATAGCGGCCGCGCACCACCCCGGTGTACTTGCCCAGCTGGATCACTCCGCTGCGCAGTTGATCGGCATTGCCCTTCTGCACTCGGGTCACCAGGACGCACAGCGGACGGGAGCCCTGCAGATAGCGGCGGTAGGCGAGCACCGTCTCACCCAAGCCGCGACGGTGTCTCTGCCGGGTTTCACGGGCCCGCTCCGCATTGGCCTGCGTGATCTCGCGCAGGATGGCATGATACTGCCTTTGGCCGCCAGCGGGGTAGAGGAAGGTGCGGCCGCCATTGTAGGTGCAGAGACCCACCAGACAGTTCTCCTTGAGGTAGAAGCTGGCCAAGTCATTGACCGCTTCCAGAGCATATTCAAAGCTGTTCTCAGTGTTGGTTCCAAAGTCCATCAGCGAGGAGTGGTCCAGGAAGATCCAGACCACCCGCTTGCCCTCTTTCTCATACTCATTGACCATGGGCGTGGCGTTCACTGCCAGGCGCCGTGAGGTGGCTTTCCAGTTGATGCTGCGGAAGGGGTCGCCTTTGGTGTACTGCCTCAGCTCGCGGAAGTCCAAGGTCGAGACGCCCATCCGTGCCAATGATCCAGCGGGTAGAGGGATACGCGTCTTGTTGCTGGCGCTGCGCACCCGCTTGAGATCTGCCAGGCGCGGACGAACCTCCAGCTGTTCGTCAGTGGACAGCTCACCAGACGGTGGCGCGTAAAGCTCCAGTACGTGCCGCGCCTCCCAGCGCAGCGGTCCGAGGGGATAGTGCCCCGAGCGTGGACTGCGGAAGGTGTAGCCGATGCTGATGATCGTGGTACCAAGGCCTTTCCATAGCACCCTAAAGTTGCTGCCTTCGGTGAGGGCAAAGCTGCTCGGCAGCTCGTCAGCCAAGATCACCAGGCCTGGTCCGCCGCGCAGTTCCACCTTGAGACGACATGGAACAGGCTGGTTGGTGCTGCACTTGGCCGCGTCAATGATGCGGCGCACGGCAACGACTCGGGGGGGGTTGAGACTCATCCCTAGGCAAAGCAGGAGCAGAGGGAAGCTAGCCAGGATCAGCAGGAGCCGACTGGCCAACACGACCCCGAGCAACCCCAGGGTCATCATGGCGCTGACCAGCTCAATGGTCAGCGAGGTGACTTGGATACCCTTCGTTCCCCGCAAGCCCCTCGCCCCTCGTCCCCCGACCCTCGTAGGACTCTCGATCACCACCCGTCACCCCCTTTGGGCTTTGGCCGTTGGCCTTTGGGCGCCGCCGTTATGCCATCCTCCGCGTCCGGATCTCCTTCGGCACGTCGATCTTGGCCACGATCTCCTCGATGATGCTCTCGGTGCGGATCCCATCCAAGCTGTAGTCCAGGTCGAGCACTACGCGGTGGGCGAGGGCATGCACCGCTAGCCCTTTGACATCGTCAGGGATGACATACATACGCCCATTGATTAACGCTGAGGCCCGGGCAAGCTTCAGCAGCGCCAAGGAGCCGCGCGGGCTGGCACCGACCTTGAGCTTGGGATTGGCCCTCGTGGCGCGGGTGATCTCGCTGATATAGCGCAGGATGTTCTCGTCCACGTAGACGCTCTCCACCGCCCGCTGTAACTGGACCAGATCGCCTTGCGTGATGACGCAGGGGATGTGGTCGGTCGGATCGTCCTGCTGCCAGCTGATCCTGCGCCGCAGGATCTCGCATTCTTTATCCACACTGCCCACATACCCCAGTGAGAGACGCAGGATGAAGCGGTCCATCTGGGCTTCGGGCAGAGGGTAGGTCCCCTCGTTCTCGATCGGGTTCTGGGTGGCCATGACGGTAAACGGCGGCGGCAGGCGGTGCGTGGTCCCCTCGATGGTCACCTGATGCTCCTCCATGGCTTCGAGCAGTGCCGATTGAGTCTTGGGCATGGCGCGGTTGATCTCGTCCGCCAAGAGCAGATTGGTGAAGATTGGGCCACGCTCCAGCTCGAAGCTGGAGCTCTCCCGCTTCCAGATGCGGGTCCCCACGATATCGGCGGGCATCAGGTCTGGGGTGAACTGGATCCGCTTCCACTCACAGCCCATGCTCTTGGCAAAGGTCTTGACCAAGAGCGTCTTGCCCAAACCCGGATTATCTTCAAATAGAATATGGCCGCCGGCCAAGATGCCGCAGAGCACCTTCTGCAACATGGCATCGTCGTCGACCACGAAGTAGCGGCTGACACCGCTGATGATCTTGCGGCACTGTTCCTCGGCATGATAGTGCTCCATCTCTAGACTACCTCCTAACCCACGGTTCTGATGAGCTCGCGAAACTGCCGCACGGTGGCCTGCAGTAGCAGCAGGCGCTGTTCGCGGTTGCGCCTGGCTAGTGCCTTTCCCTCCCAATGTGTCGTCAGTCCAGGAGCCTTCGTATCACTGTGTTCCAGCAGCCGTGCCGCCATGGCTTGCACCTGACTCACGGTGACGCCAAGGCGGGCGGCCTCGGCGATCAGGTAGGTGGCGATCCCGCTGCGCTCGCCGTAGTCCACAAAGGCGGTCATCAGTCGGGCCACCATGGTCAGCTCATCGTCACTGGTCACGCTCACGTCCTGGAGATGGCGGGCGAGCTGATCCACGGTCATGCCATCGGGGAGACGCTTCATCCGCGCGCGCAGACGATCGAGGCCGAGAGCCAGGATGACGGCGGCTCCCCCCCACTCCATTAGTCCCAGACGGGTATCATAGCGCCGCACCAAGACCGGGCGCAGGTCATGGGAATAGAGGAAGATGAGGATGTAGCCCACGAACTGGAGCGGGGCGGTATCTTTGAGCAACCCACCCAGTAGGCGCAGCAGCTTATTCTCCGCCAACTGGATCAGCGAGGCCGAGCGCAGGGCAGCGACCATGATCAGGGCGAAGACAATCGCCTGGCTTGGCGAGCGAATGACCAACCCAACTCCCAGATCGAACACCGGCCGCCCGGCTGGCCAGACCAGAGGCAACAGGCGGCTAAGGATAAAAGCCGCGGTGGACAGCGCGGTCACCTGCAACGCGGTCTCTAGAGTCTCGCTCTCCTGCGCCCAGCAGCGCGCGATCCGATAGACGACGTAGATGCCGATCAGCCACAGGAGTGGCTGCTCCAGTGAAGACAGCCGCCTTAGGCTAGGCTGATCAGCGAGAACGGGAACGGTGGCCAGTGCCCATGCCATCAGCATCAGGCTGCTGTTGATCGTCCTCAGATGGCTTCCCGTCAACAACAGGCTGAGCAACTGCCCCACAAGCACTGCGCCGAGAAGCAGCATGATCGGTCCCCGGAGCCGCTGCAGGGGGAGCCCTGCCACTTGCAGGTCGCCAAAGCGCTGCAGCAGTGGATAGCTGATCACCAGCGCCGCCGCGGTCGGAATGAGTTGGGTGACGCTGGGGCGATTTGGGGTGATGGGAGCGTTCATAGGCGTTCACCTCCTGTGGGCTGCTGCCTGTTGGTGATCTCCCCACACACACGATAGAACTGCACGTACTGTCTTCTACCGATCGGCTCTAGGCTATAAGTGGCCAGTTCAAATAGATCGACAAAGGTCTTCGTCAGCAGGGCTGGCAGTTCGCACCCTTTGGCCAGGATGAGAAGAGCAAACTCACGCGGAGTGAGACGGTCGAGGGATGGGGTGTCGTCGCCACTACTGGTGTGATACAGTATTTGGCCGCCTTCGATGATCTCATCGCGGTAGGAGACGATCTTGAGCGTCCGTTCAGCGATTACCCGCCCAGCGACCGCTACCCTGATCGTCTGCTCTCCCACAGTGGCGAAGCGGGCGACGCTGCTGATGGTGCCATCAGCAAACCGCAGTGGGGGTGACTGATTACCGATCACCAGGCTAGCCTGGCCCGTTAGGGGCCCGCCTGTGGTGGTTCTGACCTCGACCGTCAGCGGCTCGCCGACTCCCCAGACCAGCGGCAGATCCGCTTCGATCTCGGGGAAGGCGATGGCAAGTCCCGGGTCGGGGCCAGCAACCAGCGGCGCAGAGGAAACCGGAGAGCCTTTACGCTTGGGTAGCAGTGCAATCAGGCGGTTGCGCATCCGCCAGCCGATGACTAGCAGGACCACCACGGCCGCCAAGGCAAGCGCGTAACTCCACCACGGCCGCGCTGGCTGTTGCTCCTCGTCTGTCTGAACGTCTGCGCGAGGGTCCGACTGGATCTCGGTGGGAGGGTCGACCGCCACCCCGGCCGTATCAGCTGAGCCTCGGTAGCCAATTGATGACAGAACCTGGGCCACTAGGTCATGATAGTCGGGCAGAGTGCCGGCAGGGATGAGGGCATCGATGGCAAACCTACCGCCTTTGGTAACCCCTTGACCGATGATTGTCTC
>CAZINL010000009.1:6158-12485 GCA_964540595.1 uncultured Clostridia bacterium | reverse complement strand
TCGCCCTGAGCGGAGCGCAGGCTGATCGCGATGCCCATGTTATCCAGCGGCAGCCCATCGGCTCCGGTGACCCGCCCTTCGATCCGGGCGGTTTCCCCTGCCACCAAACGTTCAGGGACCTTGTCGATAGTGATCGAGGTTGGCAGAAGCTCCTTATTGTAGCTGCCAGTGGCGTCGAACGGGACCCAGCCCAGTGTGTCAAACAAGACCTCGCTATACGCATGGGCTTGGGCGGTGGTGACCAACTGCTCCGCCTGATCAGGGTCAACGCGATAGCCGGTCACGATGCGGGCTGGCAGGCCAAGGCTGCGGGCCATGGTGACAAAGGCGGAGTTGAAGTTGCCGCAAACGCCGACCTTCTCCTCAAACAGGAACCAATCCACTGGGTCGCTGCCTGGCGACGGGCCCTGAAAGGCGAAGTCATAGGTGTAATTGGATTTTATGTACTGCTCCAGCAACTTCGCCTGCTGGTAGGGGGTCGCCGCTCCGGCTGTAATCGCCTGCGCTAGGTTTTTCGTCCTCTGGGTCACACCGGGTGGCAACTGGGTGTAACTAGGTCGACGGGCGGTCGTGACCGAGTTGAGCAGGGCTTCGCTGTACTGAGGCAGGTCATGGCTGACCTCATACTGATCAGCTTGACTGCTACTCGCTCGAAAGGTCTGCACCTCTGGGCTGTAAGTCAGCCCCTTGGCGGCAGAGCTTAGCTGGGTGGTGTAGAGTGGCACGGGCATCTGCGCACTGCCATTGATCGGGTCGATGGTGATCGTCCTGATCAGTTGGTGCAAGGCGGTTACCAGATGGCGAAGCTCTTCGCCCTGGTAGGGCGCGCTCGGGGCGCGCAGCTGCGTATTGGGATAAGACTGCGGGACAGCGACCCGCAGATACTCGGTTCCTGGTGGTCCGCTGATCTGCATCACCGGCAGCGCAGGGGCCTCGGGGCCACCATGGAACTGAATCTGCTCGCTTAGCGCCGTAGCAATGCCTCCGCTAAGGCCAGCAAGATCACCTGGTCCGCTCGCGCCCAGCCCATCGGCGTTGCCCTCGTTCGCCTCATTTGCTTGCTTATCCGGCTGTCTAGGCTCGCCCTGTTCACCTAAGATTCCCGGACCGATCCCGATGCCCAGTTCAGGCAGGGCGAGGCCGGTCGGCGAGCCCAGCGAGTTCAGTCCGGCCAAGATCAGTGTGAGCGCGAGCAGTGATGCCACAAACCCCATCACCAATCGCGACCACGACCCCGCTGAGCGGTCGAGCTTAAGATAAGGCCACTTGCGCCCCACATTCATCGGTCCTTTCGACGGAGTCTTTGTTTCCCGGCCAGGTCCCACCTTGGGCTCTGGCCTTTGGGCTCATCGTAGGCCACCTATTGCCATTTCTCCATTACCTAAGTTTTTCCTTCGATCTGTTGGCCAAGCCCAAGAAACCCATAAGCCACGAAAAAAGCATAGCCCTGGGGCGACGATCCGCCCCAGGGCTATGCTGAGATCAGGGTTCTTACTTCTGCCGATCGGCGAGCAGCACGCCGCCAACACCGACATTCTCCGGTGAGTTCTCAAAAATGGTGATGGTGAAAGCCTGGGCTGGGATCTTGGTAATCTCGGCGCAGGTCTCGGTTAAGCGTTTGACCATCTCGGCCTTTTGTTCCTTGGTCATTTTAGATCCGTAATAGATCAGGTTGGGCATCCGGTACACCTCCTTTGTTAGTTTGGTGCTAGTATTCGCCGTGGACTCGACCCAATTCCTTGTCTGTTGTTTGCCAACAAAAACGGACTGCCTTGCTTTCGATTCGCATCAACATAGCGCATCCCGCCTGTGGCAACAATAAGCAACAAGGAGGGATGACTATGAGTGGACCGAGAGTCAAGTGCAACGTTGATACCTGCACCCACCACATGAGAGGTGACCTTTGCGGCGCAGCCAATATTGACATCCTCAATGAACTGCCCGCACGCATGTCGCAAAACGATGAACAGACCGAATGCAAGACCTTTGAGAAACGCGGTGGCCTAGCCAACATGCTTGGCTCCATGGACAACGTTAACTGGGGTGGGATGGCTAGTGATCTACTCTTCGAGGGGGATGACCAGATGAACCCCAGCGTCACCTGCATCGTTGATACCTGCAAGTATTGGGGGAAGGGCGATCGCTGTGTCGCCGAGGAGATCGATGTGGCCGGTCAGGGTGCCGATGAGTGTCAAGATACCGACTGCAATACGTTTGTCCCCAAGGACCAGAGTGGTACGTCGCACTAGCAACCTTTTACAGGAGTAGCCCCTAAGAAACAGTGAGACCATAATGCTTGGGATAGCCCCTATGACCCAGAACAGGAAGGGGAGCCTATGCCTGCCAACATGCAACATACCATAAACCGACTACACTCAATCTACCAACAGATGCAGCATACAGCGCAGCACCATAAGCACCAGATGAGCTAACGTTTCGAGAACTTGCTCCCCAATAGGGCTATCCTCAACAAACGCCCAGACTACAGCTCGGTAGTTCTGAGGCGCGCACCGCTCCGACTGGTTAAGTCGGAGCGGTTTTTGGGTTTGTCGAAAGTGGCGTAGCCCGGCTAGGCCGAATACAATGAAGTGCAGTTGTGAGATAAGCGAGGTGACAGATATGGCAATGACGGTTTCCATTCGTGGCGGGGCTGCATCGATCCCAGTCTCCGCCGCGGTTCGTCAGGGGGTACCATGGCTGCCGCTGCGGGCGACAGTGGAGGGATTGGGTGGGCAGGTGCAGTGGGATGCCGGGACCGCGAGTATCATGGTTTCCCTAGGCAGTGAGCGTCTGCAGGTGCAAGTCGATCAACAACGGGCGGTAAGCAACGGCCAGCCGATCGCGCTGTTGAGCGCTCCCGAGACCCGTGATGGTGCTACCTATATGACCTGGTTCGATCTGACCAATTACCTGCCCGTCGACCTCGCCATGGAGATCTCAACCCGTACCCTGAAAACGCCGCAGGTGCTAGCGGGTGTCTCTCTGTGCATCGATCCGGGCCATGGTGGCATCGATCCAGGGGCACAAGGGCCGACTGGCTTACGCGAGAAGGATGTGAACTTGGCGGTAGCCTTGCGGCTGGCCGCATTGGTGCGTCAGGCCGGGGCCCGCGTCGTCCTAACGCGTGAGGACGACCAGACCCTCAGCTTACCGGAGCGCTCTTACCTCGCCAATCGCGAGCGGGTAGACTGGTATATTAGCGTCCACTGCAACTCCTTTGCCTACCCTAGGGCTAACGGAACCGAGACCTACCACTATCCAAGTGATGAAGCAGGCCAGCGGCTGGCAAGCAGCATCCAAGTGCGGCTGGTGGAGACCCTGGGACGCTACAACCGCGGCACCAAGTCCGCCGACTTTCACGTCGTCCGCGAAACCACCATGCCAGCGATCCTGACCGAGCTGGCCTTCATCAGCAACCCCGATGAGGAGCGGCTGCTTGCCGACCCCCAGGTCCAGGAGCGCGCTGCGCAAGCGCTCTACCAGGGTTTGGTGGATGTAGCGGCGCAGAAATAGGGCGATGGGAAACGAAAGACCTAGCACCCCAATGTGTGGTGCTAGGTCTTGCTTGTTTAGTGGATCAGCTGTTGCTCAGCGAAGTCTCGAACGGTGAGCTGACTTGTGGACCTGTGGACTTGTGGGCTCTCTCACCCTTATATCATAGTATCGAGTAGCATCATTACGATAAACCCGGCCAAGAGCCCATAGGTGGCGATGCGGTGGTTGTGGTTCTGGTGGGTCTCGGGGATGATCTCGTCGCTAATGACGAAGAGCATCGCCCCGGCGGCGAAAGCCAGCGCAAAGGGAAGGACATTGGTCGAAATCTGCACGATGGTGGCCCCGATCAGACCGCCGATCGTCTCCACCACACCTGTCAGAAGGGTGATCAGAACGATCTTCGTCTTACTCACCCCGTGCGACAAGAGGGGAAAGGCCACCGACATTCCCTCGGGGATATTCTGCAGGGCGATGCCCAGCGCGACGCCCAGGCCTCGATGCCAATCGCCTGCTCCATAGCTCACCCCGACGGCCAACCCTTCGGGGAAGTTGTGAATGGCGATGGCGATGATGAAGAGGGTAATCCGACTGAGCCGCTTGGTATCATGCCCCTCGACACCGGCCACGGCGTGCATGTGTGGAACAAACTTGTCGATCATATCCACGATCGCTCCGCCCGCCACGACCCCAGCGGCGACGGTGAAGATCAGCCAACCATTGCCCATAGCCAGCTCCAGCGCGGGGATCAGGAGACTGAACGAGGTGGCCGCCAGCATGATCCCTGCTGCGAAGCCGAGGATGATCCCCATGGTCTCCTGCTTGACCTGGCGCACGAAATAGACCGGGATGGCTCCAAGGACAGTGGACAGGCCGACGATGCAGCTAGCGATCACGGCCATCAAGAAGGTATTGGTCACGCTCTCCCTCCCATCTCGTATGTATACCGTCTCAGCCGTTCAACCGCAACGATCATGACCATGGTTGATCGGTGAATGACTTAATTATAACAGTTACTGAACTTGGAGAGAATATTGGGCACAAAGAAGAGAGGCGATCGCCTCTCTTCTCGCGTTTCTAGTATCCCCTTGTCATCTTTTCGGCAGCACCACAGTGGACGAAACCGTCCCCATCCCTTTAGCCCACTAGGGACTTGAGACTAGGGACTCGTTTCACCTTAGTATCCCCTGTTGATATCCACCTTGTTGATCAACTCTTCCCCTCGGGCTAGGCGTCCCAGGTTATCGACCACGCTGCGCCAACGGCGGACGTCGTCGATCGGCGACGAGCCGCGATGGGGGCTCATGACTACGTTGTCAAACTGGTGGAAGGGATAATGGCAGGGATAGGCGAGACCGTCGGCGCCGGGCTTGGGGGTCTCATCCCACCAGACATCGAGCGCTGCGCCAGCGATCACACCTTGTTCAAGGGCTTCGAAGAGATCCTGCTCCACGATCACTGATCCTCGGGCCATGTTGACCACCAGCCCCTCGGGTCCTAGGAGCTCCAGATGGCGGCGGGTGATCATCCCTTCAGTGTCCGCAGTCTGCGGGACACACAGCACCAGGATATCGGCAGCACGCAGGAAATCATCCATCTGGTCGGGTCCATAGACCTGCTCGATCTCCTTGGGACCACCCTTCTTAGGATCATTGCGCAGACCGATCACGCGGACGTCAAAGCCGGAGACAAAGCGGGCAAAGTGAGAGCCCAGTGCCCCCAGCCCCGCGATACCGATGGTGCGGTCCAGCAGTGGGTAGGAGATCGGCGCCCGGTCGCCGCCTAGCGAATGCCCCCAACGCCCGGAGCGCACGCGCGCATCGTGGGTGATGACACGGTTGGTCAGTGCCAAGAGCAGGGCAAGAGCGTGCTGGGCGGTAAAATACGTGTTGTCATGGTTGTTGCAGAGGGTGATCTGTGGGTAGTGTTGCATCAGGCTGGTCAGATGCTGGACACCGACCCCCGGGATCTGCAGCAGACGGCAGACGGGAGCCGCACTGAATAGAGCAGGCGTCGGCCGCCAGCCGACCATGGCCTCCACGCCCGCGGCCAGACCGATCAGTTCCGCGGGGTCGTCGGTCGTGGGGATGACCATTTCAATGGCGGGATCCAGATGTTCTTCGAAATAGCGGCGCAGGTGCGCAGGCACCTGCCACATCATCAGGACTTTCATCGTACTGGTTGCCTCCTTGGTCCATATGCGATGGGTTTTCTTGCGCACTACATTGGCCACAGAAACGACAATGTCCTGCTCGGCAGGAGTGGAACATTTCGGCGCGAATAGCGTAATAGTGATTGGATGCAGGTTAGAACAAGGCGTCTCGTCATAAAGATAAACATGAGCCGTTGCCCGTGCATCCCGATCCATCCCAACCAATGAAAAGAGGAGTGACGCTGGTGAAGAAGTTAGGAATTGTTCTATTGATCCTGGTGTTGATTGCAGTCCCCTTGATCGGTACCTATAACGGTATGGTCAAGTCTAAACAGGCCGTGGATGCCCAATGGGCCAATGTTGAGAGCAAGCTGCAGCGCCGCTATGACCTGATCCCGAACCTAGTCGAGAGCGTGAAGGGGATCATGGCTCAGGAGAAGTCTGTCTTTGGCCAGATCGCTGATGCCCGTGCCAAGCTAAGCGGTGCCCGTACCACCGATGACAAGGCTGCCGCCTCATCCGAACTGGAAGGTGCGCTCGCCCGCCTGCTGGTGGTCATGGAGAACTACCCAACCCTCAAGTCCAACGAGCAGGTCAACACCTTGATGACCGAACTGGCTGGGACCGAGAATCGCATCTCCGTCGAGCGTGACCGCTACAACCAGGTTGTTCAGCAGTACAAT
>CAZINL010000009.1:0-6148 GCA_964540595.1 uncultured Clostridia bacterium | reverse complement strand
AAGCTGGTCGCCTTCCCGACCGTGATCTTTGCCAAGATGCTGGGCTTCAAGGAAGCCAATTACTTCAAAGCGACCGCTGGTGCTGAGAACGCTCCGCAGGTCAAGTTCTAGCCTATGCGCAACGACGATCGAATAGTCGGCCAGAGTGACCGCCGCCAACTTTGGCGGTGGTCCGCCGCCGTGCTGGTGCTGCTGCTCCTGCTCTCGGGGCCGGTGGCACTGGCGGCAGGCGAGTATGTCTACGACACCGTCAAGCTCTTTCGTGCTGACGAACTCGCCCAACTACGCCTGTGGGGCGAGGCTATCGACCGCAGCACTGGGATCGAGGTAGTAGTCGCCACCACCGATCTGGGAGATCAGCCGATCGAAAAGGTGGCGGTCGATCTTTTCGAGCAGTACAAGATTGGCAAGTCTGGGGAGGATAATGGCCTACTGATCTTGATCGCTCCCAAGCAGAGGCAGTACCGTTTCGAGGTCGGTTACGGGCTCGAGGGGATGTTACCGGACAGCCTGGTGGGATCATGGGGTCAGAAGTACCTGGCACCGAGCTTCCGTGAGAACCGCTATTTCGAGGGTATCAGTGTTGCTTACCAGCAAGGGCTGCTGCCCGCCATCGAAAGAGAGACCGGCAAGAAGGTCACCCTCCAAGGGGCGCGCCTTCCCAACAATTCGGTGAGCTACCAGCGTGAGCTCTCGCCGCAGCAGGTGGGGCTGGCCGGCACAGTCGGCGTCATCGTGTTCATCCTGATCAGCCTGATCCTCTGGCGCATCACCGGTGACCCCTTCATCCTCTTGCGCATCCTCTTCATGATCGCCCGAATGAGCGGCGGTGGGGGAGGTCGGCGCGGTGGTGGCGGTGGCTGGAGCGGTGGAGGCGGCGGTGGCCGCCGAGGTGGCGGACGCTCCGGTGGCGGTGGCGCCAGCGGGGGATGGTAACGGCCTGTTGGCCGAGTCCCTAGGCTCGAGTCCCTAGTCCCTAGTAGACACGCAGGCTGGATACGCCTGACAAAACGACCGAAGACATAACAACGGCAGGCTACCCTAGTAGGGTAACCTGCCGTTTTTGTTAAACCTCGTCCAGGTGGACTCGTGTTCTTGTGGACTTGTGGACTCGGCTCCGTCCCTACGGCAATACCACCGGCTTCTGCGGCGGCAGCACGTACTTGGCGGGGATGGTGGGCGCCTTGACGGTGGTCACGGGCGCACCTGCGGGCAAAACGCGGCGGGCCATGTAGAACTTCTCGCCCCACCAATAGCGGAAGTCATTGACGATGCCGATAGCGGTCGGGCGGTCGCTGGCGGTACCAATGACGGCGGGCTTGCCGTCGAAGATGCCCATGAAGATCGCGACGTGACTGATGTATTTGATGCCGCTGCTGTCGGTGTTGTACCAGGTGAGGATATCACCGGGCTTCAGCTTGTCCATGCCGGCTAGACCATAGAGCGAGCGTCCTGAGTAGCTCTTGCCGGTCACGGTGCTCGCTACCTCGGTGACCCTAGTGCCGACGCTGGTGTAGTTGCGTGCGGTGGTGGTGATGTTGTAGCCTAGGTCGCCGTAGACCAGTGAGACAAAGTTGGAGCAATCCACAATACCAAAGTCTTTGTAACCCTTGTATTGGTGACCGTAGACCATGTAGCCGTTCTCCATGTACCAGATCGCTCGCTCGATCAGTTGCGAGGCAGCGCTGTTGTCCTTGCGCGCGCGGAACTGATCCACGATCTTCTGCTCGCGGTTTAGGTAACTAGGTATGTACTTGGTGTAACGTGCAATGGCCTCGGATGTCGTGTAACGAACATAGCGCGGAGCGGTAACCGTCGTGGCCGCATAGGCTGGCTGGACAGCGCCAATGAGGAGCGTGCCAGCGGCTAGAATCGCAACGAGAAGCTTCTTGAACATCAATCCACCTACCTTGTCGTTAGTCTTTGGGGTTCAGTCCCCGGTTTGGGTTTCCAGCCAGTCCCGCAGGTTGCCAGCTGTTCATCACCACAGGGGTTTGGCCCCCCTGCACTCCAGGCGGTTTAACGGTTAGCACCTTTACGGTTATTTCATGGTAGCACAGCCAAAGTGGGAAACCTCCAGGTAGATTATGGCGTTGGCGACGCCGGAGCCGCGGGGGCTTGGTGGGCAAGGGCTGGCAACGGCGCTGGTAAATGCTGTGACCGCTACCTTTCCCAGACCCCTATGTCATCAACATTTTGCGGTTTAACATCTTGTTCAAACTCCATCCAAACAACTGCCAAAGCTGAGGGATAGACTATAGGCAGGAGGTGGTTCAAATGAACCTAACATGGAAGAAGACAGCAGCCATGATCATCGGTGGCCTGGTGACAGCCTCGCTGGTCGCCCCAGTCCTCGCTGACACTACGCCCCCTACCGAGCAGCCGACTGACGCCAAACCCGGCATCCGTCAGTTCGCCCCTGATTTCGGTATGATGGGTCGCGGTGGCAAAGGCGGCATGATGGGCAAGGGCGGCGGCATGGTTCGTGGGCAGATGCCCGGCGGTGCCGGCATGATGATGGGCCTGGATCAGGACCAAGTGCTCGCTGACGCTGCCAAAGGCGCTGGCATGACCGTCGAAGAGTACAAAGCCAAGCTGCAGGCCGATGCCCAAGCCAACCGTCAAGCTCAAGCTCAGCTGCGTCAGACCCACCAAGACCAGGTGCTCGCTGACGCCGCCAAAGGCGCCGGCATGACCGTCGATGAGTACAAGGCGAAGCTCGAGGCCGATCGTCAGACGGCGATGATCGAGCGCTACGCCGAGAAGCAAGGGATCAGCGTCGATGAAGCCAAGGCCCAGATAAAAGACAAGGTGCTGAGCCGCATCGGCAACATGGCCAAACGCCTCGGTATTACCCTCGAGGACCTCAAAGCCTACATTGGACAGTAGAGTTGACAGTGACGCCCCCTCACGCGCTGGTTGCGTGAGGGGGCGTTGATCTATCATTCCAGGAACCAATTGACGCAACCGCAGGTCTTACATATGAACGGCAGTAATGGAAGCATTACGCTACTATTAGTATTCATTATTTTTAATAGAACGACAAAATTAGAGACATTGCCCCAACATTCGTGTACAATACTGACCAAGTAAGTCGGGTTACCGCCTCCGCAGTGGCTACCGGATGAACTGAACGGGGCTTTGAGGTCCAACGAGCACTACTCCGGAGAGCGAGGGATGAACATGGTGACCGAGTCCGATTGGCAGCGCTTCATGCAGGACGGCACTGAACCGGATCTAGCTGAATTCATGCTCGAATCGTGGCGGCTCTACCGCAAATCTGTCTCGACCATCGACAGCAGTCGGATAGCGCGTCTATCTCCCGAGGAGGTGCGGGAACGCACTGGCGAGACCCACTGGTTTCTTGAGCGTGTCGATGAGATGGTCACGCGATCGAGGCTAACCTTTGAGGGGTCAGTACATTTCTTCGACGTGGATTGCTACCAGCTATACGCCCGGGTTTTCAGCCGCGGTAAGCTGGATGGTTTGGCAAATGAGCTTACTGGCTGTCGTCTCGCAGAAGACGTGGTTGGCAATGGGGTCCATAACCTTGCCATTAGGCTCCGTAAGCCTGTGCGCTTGAGCCATTTTGAGCATGTGGCCCCCCTCTTGCATGACTACGTGGGCTATGCCGAGCCAGTGCAGATCAATGGGGTCCTGGTCGGCTCATTCGGCGTTTATGTCAAGAAACCGGTCACGGTTGATGAGGGACTGTTTCTGGCGCGAACTATCACACGACTGCTGGTCGAGGGGTGCTTGCCGGGCAAGCGTAGCACCCGATCTCTCCGCAGCGCCCATGATGGTTACACCGCCAAATATGAGTTCAGAGATATCGTGCACTCGTCCACCACGATGGCCGAGATTATCAAGCGGGCCCAGCTGGTCAGCCAGAGTGACTACCCTGTGTTGATCGGTGGCGAGAGCGGAACTGGCAAAGAGTATCTTGCGCAGGCCATACATAACGCCAGCCCGAGCAAGAACGGACCGTTTGTCCCGGTGAACTGTGCAGCGCTCACGCACTCTCTTGCCGAGAGCGAGTTGTTCGGTTATGCTGACGGGGCCTTCACGGGTGCGGTCAAAGGTGGCCGTAAAGGCAAGATCGAGCAAGCTGACGGCGGCACACTATTCCTTGACGAGGTCGGCGACCTGCCATTGGGGGCGCAAGCGATGCTCCTGCGCGCCTTGCAGGAACGGGAGGTTGCTCGTATCGGTGATGAAAAGCTGATCGCCGTTGACATACGGGTCATCTGCGCGTCGAATAAGGATTTGCGCCAGCTCTGTGTTGATAAGGCTTTTCGCTGGGATCTTTACTACCGCCTAGCGGCTGTGACCTTGGTCCTGCCCCCACTGAGGAACAGAATCGATGACCTAATGACCATCGCCGAGCATGTACTAGACGCGACCAATCAGAGCCGAGGCGAAAGCAAGCAGTTTACTCCGGCGGCGCTGGAGCTTCTCCAGCAGTATGCATGGCCAGGCAATATACGCGAGCTGCGTACCGTGGTCGAGACCTCACACCTTCTATCACAGGAGGCGATGATTGACCGGTCTACCATCGCCGATCTACTGCAGATCCAAGACTTTGTGCACGAAACCCTGGAGTATGTGGACGCTCCAGGCAAGAAAGAGCAGTTCATCCGCGCCCTAGACAGGACGCAGGGTAAGATCGCTGAGGCTGCTGCCCAGGCAGGCATCCCGCGTTCCACCGCCTATCGATGGCTAAAGGAGATACAGAGCGAGAAGTGAGGAGGCCGAAATCGGCCTCCTCACTGTTTTTGGGATGCACTGGTGTCCCATGGGACTCGGTGGGAATCCCATTTTAGACACTAGCCCCGCGAAATCGGCACGACGTGACAAGGCTCGACAACGTTCGATAGTAGTCATGGCGTTTTTGTCGCTGAGGAACTTGGCACAAAAGTTGCGTTAACCAATCGGCAGCGACCTGTAATCTGAGGTAATGGAGAGAAGTAGGAGTGAGAGATTGCAGTGAGTTTCTTCACTTGGTACCGGAATACTCGCCCAATGGCGTGATCTGGTGCTGCGATGGTGTCATCGAGTATGCCAATCCCAGAGCTCGACAACTGCTGCAGATAGGCGATGCCTGTCCGCTCTGTGGGCGCTCGGTGATGGCGATCGCTCATCAGGAGGCGGCCGGCAGATTAGCTGATTATCTGCATCAGTTGTCAGAGGCGAACGCCATCGTTCCCATCGAGCTCGCTCTAACACGTAGCGATGGCGTGACTGTCATCGTTGAGTTGTCGGGGACAGCCTTTATCCTCGAAGGGCGGCGGATGATCCAGATGATCTTCCGTGATATCACTGACCGCAAGCATGAGCTTGCTCAGGCCATGGAGATCCAGCGACGCATGTTTCAGGTGGAGTCGCCTCTACCAGACAAGGTATCCGTAGAGGTGGTCTATCGGCCAGCACAGACCATTAGCGGGGACAGTTTCCACCTTAGGAAGACCAGCCATGATCACCTGCTCGGGCTGATCGCCGATGGCACCGGCAAGGGTGTGGCAGCCGCTCTGAACACGTCGGCACTGCGTATTGCCTTCGAGCACACGGTTGAGGAAGTTAGGGAGCCCCATGCCATTCTCCAGCATCTCAATGAGTTCGTGGCAGATCACTTTCAGGCGGGTGACTATATCTCTGCCTGCTGTTTCAGCCTCGACCTTGCGGATCGCAAGTTGGTGATGTCCAGTGGCGGTGTTCACCGCTTTCACCACTGCGGACAGTCCGGCTGCCGGCAGTTCACGGTGGCTGGGTCGCCTTTAGGGATGTTTGCGACCAGTGAATTTGACCAGGTGGCGGTGGACTTCGTCCCAGGTGACCGCTTCTGGTTCTACACCGACGGGGTCGACGAGGCCTTGCACGACCTCGAGTTCGTCGCGCAGTTGGCGTCAGCCGGGTCTCTCGTTGAGCAGCGCATGCTGATGCGGGACAAGCTGCTTACCTGTTGCTTCGATGACGACTGTACCTGGCTGGGTGTCGAGGTCGTGTAACTAGGGAGGTGACTAAAGGTCGCATGTGTCAGAGACGACACTATGAGCTCTATGGAGTGAGTGATTACCACCAGGTGATCGACGATCTGGTCGCTCTCTGCCGTTGCGAGAGTGATCGTTTTCCCACGGCCCTGCTGGCGACG
>CAZINL010000008.1:19413-33744 GCA_964540595.1 uncultured Clostridia bacterium | reverse complement strand
ACAAATCGCGATAGGCTGCGTCCGCTGGGGAGCGGGTACATGGGGTTGACCGCGGGCGGGTGCGAAACCCGCCCCTACAAACGGAGGTTTTGCCTTTGCTAAAGAAGATCTGCGCTGCCATTGTCGCGCTCTCCATGCTATTGGTGGGGGGAGTGGCGTGGCAACGTTACCAAAGCGAGAATAACGGCCGCACGGTGGAGATCGCCGTCGATGCGGATGAGGTGCGGGCCATGGTGGCGCGCGCTGGCGGTGGGCGCGAGGAATACCTCGACGCCTTAGGCGATTTTCGCCAGGCCGGTGCCACGTCGGTGGCTGTCTATGAGCTGAATTTGCTGCGTATGGAAGAGCAGGGGATGGTCAGCGTCTACGACTCGAAGAACCTAGGCAACCTGGTCCGCTTCCTCCCGCAAGGTGAGATCACCAGCCTGATTGGGGAGGTCAAGCCCGCCACCACCTATGTGGTCTTTGATGATAAGGCGACTTTTGCCCGTGTCGGGGCGACCTTCGCCCGACAATTCCAGCAGGTGCGTGCGCGCGCCCTGGAAGGGGAACGCTTGGGTGTCTTGGAGATCCCTTCGATCTACTGGAAGGACTACCAGAAAGCCGCGCTCTGGTTTGACCAGGAGGAGCTCACCCGTATCGCCGCCATGGGTCTAAGCATCCTGGCTCGACCGGCCCCACGCCCTGGCATGACGACCGCTGAGCTGAATGAGATGATGCAGCCCCTGATTGCCACTGGCAAGGTGAAGACGATCGTCCCCACCGGTGGTGTGATCCCGGGAATGTTTGACGCTCAGGGCGAGGTCGCCAAAGCCAGCAATCCTACCTACCGAGATTTCATCACCCTGCTCAAGGAGCAGAACTGGAGCCTGGGCCTGATCGAGCAACCGAATCAGCTGGGCCATATCGGCTACTACGGCGATACGGCGGTTCTTGAAGGGACCGATTATCAGGCCACGCGCGTCTATGCCATTCAGCGGGCAGAGCTGGACAAGCCGAACTGGTTGGATAAGGATGGCATCAAGGATCGTTGGTTTAGGGCGGTCATCGATCGTAATATCCGTGTCCTCTATATGCGTCTATTTGCCGGAACCGAAGCGCGTCCAGAACAAGTTTTGAAGATGAACCAGGCGATCATCAGCGAGTTTATCCCGCAGCTGCAACGCGCCGGCTACACCCTCGGCCACGCCTCGGTGCTGCCATCGTTCCATCTAGCGGGCAAGATGCTGCTGCTCCCGATCGGGATCGCCGCTGCTGGTGCACTGCTGCTGATCCATTGGTTCAACCCAAAGCCGCTGTGGGGCTATGCCCTTCTGACCGTGGCACTGCTCGGAGCGGTCGCCGTCGGTTGGCTGTCGCGCTCGCCTGGGACAGTGGGTGGACGCTGGGTGCAGTTGCGTCAACTCGTGGGTCTTGGGGCCCATGTGGTCTTCCCAACGCTCAGTGGCATGGTGCTGCTCGATCGGCTGGAGAAGTGTAGCACGGGTAAGACACGGGGTCACGCCCTGCTGCAGGGGCTGATCCTGGTTGTCGCCACCTCACTGGTCAGCCTGGTGGGCGGTATCACCCTTGGCAGCGTCCTCGCTGACAATACCTTCATGCTGGAGATCAACTATTTCCGTGGGGTCAAGGTCAGCTTTGTCCTGCCCATGATTCTGGTGGCGGTCTACTACTTCGCCCGCTACGGGTTAGCCTTTACGCAGCGGCCACCTCAGCGTGGGTTTGCCCAGTGGCGCGACGATATCCGCCAGCTGCTGAAGGAACCGATCAGCTTTCTGATCCTGGGTGCATTGGCGATCGGTGCGCTGGCTATCTATATCTATATAGGACGCTCGGGCCACACCGCCGGGGTCGGCGTGAGTGAACTGGAACTTCGTCTGCGCAACTTCCTCGAACAGACGCTGATTGCACGCCCACGCAATAAGGAGTTTCTCATCGGTCATCCCGCCATCATTGTTCTACCGCTGTTGGTGCAGCGCGGGTATCGGTGGCTGGTCGGCCCCGCTCTGTTGGCCGCCATGAGTGGCCAGATCTCGATCGTCAACTCCTTTGCCCATATTCGCACCCCGATCGTCTATAGCGTGGAGCGCGGTCTCTATGGCCTGGTTCTTGGCATCATCATCGGCGCCATCGTCGTGTTGGTGGCCACTGCGATCATCAGTCTCTACGAGCGTACAATTGTGCGGCAGAGCCGCGAACAACAAGGAAACGGATCGCCGCCGGGGGCGTGCGACCGTGAGAAGGAGCCCAGCTGATGGCTAGGGTCGTGATCTCAGGTTACTACGGTTTCAACAATGTGGGCGACGAGGCGATCCTGATTGCCATGAAAGAGGCACTGCTGAAGCAGGACCCCAGTCTTGAGCTCACGGTGCTGTCTGCCAATCCCAAGTTGACCGAGGGCCAGTACGGCATTCGGTCCGTGGGGAGAGCCGATCTCGTTTCCATTCTCAAGGCCCTGCGCGGTGCGGATCTCTTGATCAGCGGCGGCGGGAGCCTGTTGCAGGATGTCACCAGCCACCGCAGCCTACGCTATTATCTTAGTATCATGACCTTGGCTCGCATGGTCGGCTGCCCGGTGATGCTTTATGCCCAAGGGATCGGTCCCATCCACAACGCCTATAACCGCTGGCTGACCGGGGTTGTGCTCAACCGCGCCTCACTGGTCACGGTGCGCGATGCCGCCTCAGCCGATGAGCTGCGCAGCCTGGGTGTGCAGCGCCCGCCGGTCCACGTGACCGCCGACCCCGTGGTGGCTCTGCCACCAGCAGCTCCCGAGGTAGGCGCTGAGATCCTGCGCCAAGCGGGCGTCGAGCTAGGGGGAGGCGGGCCGCTAGTCGGGGTCTCGGTACGCGCCTGGCATGGTCGTGAGCGCTTTACCACCGAGGCGGCCGAGGCTTTTGATCGTCTGATCGAGAACGATGGCGTCCGCTTGGTCTTCATCCCGATGCATTTCCCTGAGGATCTGGAGATGACCAATAGCCTGCGGCGGGTGATGCGCCACGGGGACCAGACCAAGGTGCTCTGCAATCGCTATCATGCCCAAGAACTGCTCAGCGCGGTGGGACACGTCGACCTACTGGTGGCCGTTCGGTTGCACGCGCTGATCTTTGCCGCCGTGATGAACATCCCCGGGGTGGCGATCAGCTATGATCCGAAGGTGGATCGCTTCGCCAATCTGGTCGGCCAGACCCTGGCTGGCAGTATGGAGCAGCTCTCCGGCGATGAGCTCTACCGTGCTATGGCTGAGGCCCTGCGCGATCGCCAGACGATTAAGCAGAAGTTGGCCGTCACTGTCGCTGACCTATATGCTGCGGCGACCGAGAACGCGCGCTTAGCAGCGGAGCTGCTACGCAAGAGGTGATTCGATGTCTAAACAGGTTAATATCCTTGGTTACAAAGTTGATAACGTGACCATGGATGAAGCACTGCAGCGCGTGGAGCAGTACATACAAAAGCGACAGCCGCGCCACGTGGTCACCATCAATCCCGAGATCATCATGGCAGCCGAGAGCAATGACGATCTGCATCGAGCGCTGAAGAAGGCGGATCTGCTGGTGCCAGATGGGGCGGGGGTGGTCTGGGCCTCGCGCTATATCGGCCAACCGCTCCCCGAACGGGTCGCCGGCTATGATCTGATGCAGCGTATGCTGGCTCTGGCGGCAGAGAAGCGCTATCGGGTCTTCTTGCTCGGCGCCGCCCCGGGTGTGGCTAAGCAGGTGGCGCTCAAGATCACCGAGCTTTACCCAGGCTGCACCATCTGTGGGACACAAGATGGTTACTTCACAGACGAAGAAGAGGCCGCCGTGGTCGAGACCGTTGCGCAGTCGGCCGCCGATATGTTGTTCTGTGCTCTGGGTCCGCCTCGCCCGGCTGAGATATGGATCCAACGACACCTGAGCGCTCTGAATGTCCCCGTCTCCATGGGGGTGGGAGGAAGCTTCAATGTCATGGCCGGGATCGTGAAACGCGCTCCCGTCTGGATGCAGAAGATTAGCCTGGAGTGGCTCCATCGGACGCTATCCGATCCCAAGCGGATCAAGCGCTTGGCAGCGCTGCCGAAGTTTGTGATGAAAGTGATTCGACAAATGAAGAATTAAGAATGAAGAATTAAGAATTGGGGGTACATAGAATTGAGACTTAGGGGTTATGAGTTGGGCATGGTGATGATGAAAGGCAATACCGTCGCATGTCCTTCAGTAATTCTGCATTCTTAATTCATAATTCTTAATTCGAAACGGAGGTTTCGTTATGTCCACTGAACTCGCCGGGAAGGCGAAGGAGATTAGGCGTTGGGTTCTGAAATCGATCACCGAGGCCAAGTCGGGCCATCCGGGCGGATCGCTCTCCATCGCCGATATCATGGCATCCCTCTACTTCAAGGCCATGCGGGTCGACCCGCAGAACCCGACCTGGCCCGATCGTGACCGTTTCGTGCTCTGCAAGGGCCACGCAGCACCAGCGCTCTACGCCACGTTGGCGGTGCGTGGCTTCTTCCCGACGGAGGAGATGCTGACCCTGCGCAAGATCGACTCTCGCCTGCAGGGGCATCCCGATATGAAGAAGGTCCCGGGGGTGGATATGTCCACCGGTAGCTTAGGTCAGGGTCTCTCCACCTGCGTTGGCATGGCGCTGGCCGCCCGCCTGGACAAGAAGGACTATAAGGTCTATGGCATCCTTGGCGATGGTGAGCTCCAGGAGGGTCAGGTCTGGGAGGCCGCCATGGCCGCCGGCCACTACCAACTGAGCAATATGATCATCTTCCTTGACAATAACGGTCTGCAGATCGACGGTCCCGTGCAGAAGGTGCTCTCGCCGTTGCCGCTGACGGAAAAGTGGCGGGCATTCAACTGGAACGTCATCGAGATCGATGGGCATGACCATGGGCAGATCCTCGCTGCCATCGAGCAGGCGCAGCACAGCGACAAACCAACTCTGATCAATGCCAAGACGATCAAGGGCAAGGGGGTCTCCTTCATGGAAGATCGCGCCGAATGGCACGGCAGCGCCCCCAGCCGCGAACAGTTGGAGCAAGCGCTGGCTGAGTTGGGAGGTGCGTCGCTATGACCACGAAGATCGCTACTCGCGACGCCTATGGTGAGGCGTTGGTGGAACTGGGTAAAGATAACCCCCAGGTGGTGGTGCTGGACGCTGACCTGTCCAAGTCGACCAAGACCGCTGGGTTTGGTAAAGCTTACCCGGACCGCTTCTTCAATATTGGTATCGCCGAGGCCAATATGATGGGGATCGCTGCCGGGCTAGCCGCTAGCGGCAAGACCCCGTTTGCCAGCACCTTTGCCATGTTTGCGACCGGGCGCCCTTATGAACAGGTGCGCAATACCATCGGCTACCCGAAGCTGAACGTCAAGATCGCTGCGACCCACGCCGGCCTAACAGTTGGTGAGGACGGCGCTTCGCATCAAGCGATTGAGGATATCGCGCTGATGCGTGTCATCCCCGGGATGACGGTGATCGTGCCTGCCGATGCGGCAGAGACCAAGGCTGCGGTCAAGTTGGCCGCAGAGTACAAAGGGCCTGTCTATATCCGCATGGGTCGTTCTGGCGTGCCGGTGATCCATGAGCAGGGTCTCTCCATGGAGTGGGGTAAGGCCATGGTGCTGCGTCAGGGCAAGGATATCACCCTGGTCGCCACCGGGATCATGGTCGCCGCTGCGCTGGACGCCGCTCAGCAGCTAGCCCTTGAAGGGATCGAGGCCGAGGTGGTCGACGTCCCATTCATCAAACCCTTTGATGCCGGCACCATCAGCACCTCGGTGAAGAAGACCGGCGCAGTGGTCACCGCAGAGGAGCATAGCATCATCGGCGGCCTCGGCAGTGCCGTGGCTGAAGCGTTGGCCGAGAACGCCCCAGCGCCCATGGAGCGGGTCGGGGTCAAAGATACCTTTGGCGAATCGGGCACGCCCGATGCACTGCTGAAGAAATATGGACTGACCGCTGTGGATATCGTCGCCGCAGCGAAGAGAGTGATGGCAAAGAAATAGCGGATGAAACGAGAACGGAGTTGGCACCTGTCGGTGCCAACTCCGTTTTTATCGGCCGCGCGGCGTGCTGTGCACCGCGTCAACACTCCGTCCCTCGGTCCCAGGCCACCAAGCACGCGCGTGCTGGTGCCGTCAAATCTCCATGATGATTGGCAGAATCATCGGCTGGCGTTGGGTCTTCTCGTAGAGGAAGGTGCTGAGCACATCGCGGACGCTGGACTTGAGTAGCGTCCATTCCGTCGTCCCTTCACTGAGATGATCGGTCAAGACGCCAGCGACGATCTTGCAGGCATCATCGATCAACGCCTCGGACTCGCGCACATAGACAAACCCGCGGGTGATGATATCTGGTCCGGCCACGATGCTGCGGCCCTCTTTGTCAATGGTGACCACCACCGTCAGGACGCCGTCTTGAGCCAGCTGCTTGCGGTCACGCAGCACCACGTTACCCACATCGCCGATCCCTAAGCCATCGACGAAGACCATGCCCGACTGGACCTTGCCCACTTTCTTCAGCTCATCACCGACCTCGATGACATCGCCGATATCCATGATGATCGTGTTCTGGCGGGGGATCCCCACCTGCTCGCCGACCTTGGCCAGCGAGGCCTGATGACGGTATTCACCGTGGAAGGGGAGTAGGTATTTCGGCTGGACCAGATTCAGGACCAGCTTCAGCTCTTCCTGGCTGGCGTGGCCGGAGACGTGCACATCCATCATGCCCTGATGGATCACCTTGGCACCGCAGCGGTAGAGGCCATTGATAACACGGTTGACCAGTTTCTCGTTGCCGGGGATCGGGGTTGATGACATGATCACAACGTCACCGTAACCGATATTGATCTTGTGGTGGCTCTGCATCGCCATACGGGTCAGACCAGACAGAGGCTCACCCTGGCTGCCGGTGGAGATGACCACCAGTTCATTGTCGGGGATCTTGCTGATCTCATCAACATCCACGTAGACCTTTTCTGGGAAGCTCAGATAACCCAGCTTCGAGGCCACCGCGATATTGTTGACCATGCTGCGTCCTACCACGGTGACGCGGCGTTTGTACTTGACCGCCATGTCAAAGACCTGTTGAATGCGGTGAATGTTGGATGCGAAGCTAGCGATGATCAGACGGTTCTGACCGTGCGTACGGAAGATCTCATCAAAGGTCCGTCCCACCAGACGCTCGGACTTCGTGTAGCCTTCGCGCTCGGCGTTAGTGGAGTCGATAAACAGCGCGAGCACCCCACGGCGCCCATACTCCGCGAGACGCTGTAGGTCGGTGACCGGGCCAGAGACGGGCGTCTGGTCGAGCTTAAAGTCACCGGTGTGCACCACCACTCCCGCTGGTGTGGTGATCGCCATACAGAAGCTGTCCGGGATGCTGTGGTTGCTGTGGATGAACTCCACCGTGAAGCTGTTGCCCAGCTTCACTGACTGTCCAGCGGTCACCACGTTCAGCTGAGCGCTGATATTGTGCTCCTTCAGCTTGCCCTCGAGTAGTCCCAAGGTCAGGCGGCTGCCGTAGATCGGCAGCTGGATCTGCTGCAGGACATAGGGAAGCCCGCCGATATGGTCCTCATGGCCATGGGTCAGCACGATACCGCGCACCTTGTCTTTGTGTTCGAGCAGATATGAGATATTGGGAATGACGAAATCGATCCCCAGCATCTCTTCTTCAGGGAATTTTAGCCCAGCGTCGACGACGATGATCTCGTTGCCGTAGCGGAGCACCATCATGTTCTTACCGATCTCACCCACCCCGCCTAAGGGGATGACCTGGAGACGGTCTTCTTTTTTTGTTGCCATAGATAACCTCCATCTATTTAAGCCCAAAGCCCCAAGGCCAAAGGCCAAAGTGAGCTACGAGAATCCCTCGACCGTCGCCCCTCGTTCCCCATGAACATAGTATCGGCACATCGCATGGCAGACCCCGGATGTCTCTTCTGCTTTGGCCGTTGGGCTTTGGCCGTTGGGCTGTATATTAGTTTACCACAGTTCCATGCAAAACTCTAATTTCTTCCATGGCTTATCTTAACCACAAACTTCGGCAGGAATAATCCCATGGCTGTCGAAGACCTAAAGATGACTCAGATTATGTCACTTTGTCCCTATTTAGTTGTCGAAATGGGGAACACGATTGAAGTCATCGGCGTCCAATGGTATGTGCTTTCGTTCGGGGTCGGGAGGCCTGATGCCAGACCCCATAACCGGAGGTTATAAACATGATTGAATTTGCTGGCGTCAGCAAGGTCTATTCGAACAAAGTCGCGGCCCTGCAGGGGGCTTCGTTTCGTATTGATAAGGGCGAGTTTGCCTTTTTGGTCGGCCCTAGCGGAGCAGGCAAATCGACCATTCTGAAGCTGGTCACCTGTGAGGAGAGACCGACCACGGGTCAGTTGGTGGTGGTCGGCAAGCTGGTCAGCAAGCTCAAGAACTGGGAGATTCCATATCTGCGCCGGCAGATGGGGGTCGTGTTTCAGGATTTCCGTCTCCTGCCCAATAAGACCGTCTACGAGAACGTCGCCTTCGCTATGCAAGTGGTCGAATCTCACCCGCGGGAGATGAAGCAGCGGGTGCCCGAGGTGCTGGAACTGGTGGGCCTAAGCCACAAGTACCGTGCCTATCCCCATCAGCTGTCTGGTGGTGAACAACAGCGCATCTCGCTGGCGCGGGCTCTGGTCAATGAGCCCCACGTGTTGATCTGCGATGAACCGACGGGGAATCTCGACCCTGACACCTCGTGGGAGATCGTCAACCTGATCTTGAGAGTCAATCAGCACGGAACAACCGTTCTAATGGCGACCCATGCCAAGAGTATCGTCGACCAGATGCGTAAGCGCGTCATTGCCGTGGAGCGGGGGCGTGTCGTCCGCGACGAACAAAGAGGGGTATACGGGTATGCGCATTAGAACATGGGGCTATTTCATCAAGGAGTCATTCGCCAGTCTCGTGCGCAACGCATGGATGACCGTGGCCTCGGTGGGCACGGTGACAGTTGCCCTCCTGATCCTAGGGACCTTCCTGTTGCTGGCAGTCAATCTTGAGCATATGGCTGCCACCGTGGAGTCGCAGGTGGAGATCACCGCCTACATCGAGGAAGGGATGCAGGAGAAAGAGATCACGGACCTAAGCAAAAAGATCAACGCCATCGGCGGTATCGAGCAGGTCAAATTCGTCTCCAAAGATGAGGCGCTGACACGCTTGGCTGATCGCCTAGGCGAGAACAAGTCGCTGCTGGAAGGTTACGAAGAGGATAACCCGCTGCGCCACTCCTATGAGATCCGCACCAAGAGCGCTGAGGACGTGGTCCAGGTGGCGGAGACCGTGGCCCAGACCAAAGGGGTGGCCGAGGTCAAGTACGGCCGCGAGATCGTGGAGAAGCTGCTGAAGTTCACCAAGATGGTGCGGGTGGTGGGTGTGGTGCTGATGGCCGGGCTGGCGGCTGCCGCCCTGTTTATTATCGCCAATACCATCCGCCTGACGGTCTATGCCCGTCGCCGCGAGATCGGGATCATGAAATTCGTCGGCGCGACCGATTGGTTCATCCGTTGGCCATTCATCATCGAAGGGTTGCTGTTGGGTGTGATCGGCTCGGGCTTGGCCTCGCTAGCCCTGGTCTATCTCTACCGGGCTGTGTTGCGCAGCGTGGAGCTTAACCTGCCCATCTTGCCAATCGTCGGCGCAGCGCCGCTCTTGGGCAACCTGGTCAAGCTGCTCTTGACCACTGGTGGTCTGATCGGCATGATCGGCAGTACCATTTCGCTAAGGAAATTCTTGAAGGTATAAAGATGAGCCCGAAGGAGGATGAAGGACGATGTCTACCTTAGGGAAACGCGTGGTCGCAGGCAGCATGGCGCTGATGCTGACCTTTGGCGGCGTGCAGCTTGCTTATGCCAGCAATCTCCAGAACCAACTGAGCGAAACAAAGAAACAGATGGATGAGCTCGATGGCAAGATCAGATGGGCTGAGAAGGAGAAGACCAATGCCCTGACCGAGCTAAACCGGATCGATCGAGATCTAAACCAAGCTGCTGATGACCTCGCCTACCTGGAGAATCGCCGCCTGACGGTGGAGCAGGAGATCGCGGCTGCCACTAAGCGTCTGAAAGAGACAGAAGAACGGCTGGACTACACCAATCAGACCGCCGACAAGCGCTTGCGCACATTATACGAAAACGGCAGCGTCAGCTACCTTGACGTGCTCTTCAATGGTACAAGCTTCAATGACTTTCTCGCCCGTTTTGACCTGGTTAAACTGCTGCTGAAGCGTGATGTGGAACTGCTGAAAGAAGTCAAGCGCCTGCGCGAGCAGTGCGCGTCGGACAAGCTACGGGTGGAACAGACCAAGGCTGAGATCGTTAGCCTGGAAGCACAGACCGCCGCGCGCCAGGTCACTCTAGCCTCGCGGCAGGTGGAGCGGACCCAGACTGTGCAGAGCCTCGAACAGCAGAAAGACGCCTGGCAGGCTGCCTATTGGCAATTTGAGGCAGAGTCCAAACAGCTGGAAGAAGAAATCAAGCGCATGATCGAGGCCAGCAAAGGGCAGCCCAGCCAAGGTACCGGTGTGTTTGGCTGGCCGGTCCCGGGCCATTATACCTTTACCGATACATATGGCTGGCGCAATGATCCCTTTGGTGGCTCTACCGGCAATTTCCATGGTGGGGTTGATATCGCAGCCCCCAGCGGAGCTAATATCGTCGCGGTGGACAGCGGCACGGTCGCCCAGGCTGAATACTCCGGTGGCTTTGGCAACATGGTCTTGATAGATCACGGTGACGGGCTGTTCACCCTTTACGCCCATGCCTCCAAACTGCTCGTCGCCAAGGGGCAGAAGGTGGCCAAAGGCGAGACCATTGCCAAAGTCGGCAGCACCGGCTGGAGCACCGGTCCCCATCTGCACATCGAAGTGCGTGTCAACGGTGAGCGCACCGATCCCATGCCATACTTGCCGTAGGCAAATCGTTCTACTGTTGTGTTTGAGAGACGTATAGTATAATATTGTTGGCTGATCAACCACAGGTTCGCCCTGTGGTTTTGCCCTATCTGGACCCATTCTGATGGCTGATGGCCGATGGCTGTTGGCTCGCACACGGAGGTGTCCCATGGACGAACGCTCCCAACGCCCCAGCAACTTCGGGCTCCTGGTCCTCTTAGTCTTGTCGATCCTGGCGGGTTCGCTGATCTTCTACGGACGGGTGGCGCTGCGTCAACAGATGGCGTTGGCCTCTCCTGGGGGCCAGGTCGTTCCCTCATCGATGGTCGGCGATGGACCGTTGGCGATTATTGGCCAAGGATACGCCGTCATCCGTGACGCCTTTGTCAAGAAGGTCGACCCCATGGTGCTGGTTGAGGGCGCGCTGACTGGGATGGCCAAGGCCACCCAGGACCCTTATACCACCTACTATAACCCCGAGCAGCTGCGGAGTTTTACTGAGCGCACGGACGGGACTTATTCAGGGATTGGCTCCACCATTGAGCTGAAGGATAGCGTCCTAACCATTGTCTCGCCCATGGAAGGGTCCCCCAGTCAGAAGGCTGGGCTGCGTACCGGCGATCAGATCATCAAGGTCGACGGTAAAGAGCTGAAGAATATCACCCTGGAAGAAGGGGTGGCCAAGGTTAAAGGCCCCGCCGGCACCACCGTAGTCTTGACGGTCAGGCGCCCGGGTGTCGATGAACCGTTTGACGTGGGCATCGTCCGTGCCAGCATCGTCTCACCGACGGTTAGCAGCCGCATGCTGGAAGATAAGATCGGCTATATCGCCATGAGCCAGTTTGCCGAGACCACCACCGCCCAGTTTGATAAGGCGCTGGCCGATCTGCGGGCGCAGGGGATGAAGGGGTTGGTCCTGGATCTCCGCAATAACGGTGGTGGACGCCTCGATACGTGTTTGGAGATCGCCAACCGCCTGGTGCCGAAGGGTCCGGTGGTGCATCGCGTCGACCGTGAGGGACGCAAGGTGACGGAGTATTCGAAGCTAGAGAAGCGCGACTTCCCCATGGCGGTCTTGATCAATAACTATAGTGCCAGTGCCTCTGAAATCATCGCTGGTGCGCTGCAGGATACCAAGTCGGCGACTATCGTCGGGGTGCGCTCCTTTGGCAAAGCCTCGGTGCAGAGGACCTATCCCTTGGATAACGGTGGCGCTCTGAAGGTCACCATTGAAGACTACCTCACCCCCAATGAGCAGCATATCCAAGGGGTAGGGATCCAGCCTGATATCAAGGTCCTTGATCCGCTCTGGCCGTTGCTGCCGGCTAGCCCGGATGAGTCAGCCGCTAAGCATACCGAGGACGATATTGAGCTGATGCAGGCCAAGCTGCGTGCGCTCGGTTACGCCATCGCTGCTTCGGAGCAGGGGATGGGGCCGCAGACCACCGCAGCGTTGAAGAGCTTCCAGGGTACCTACGAACTGACCGCTTCTGGCAAGCTCAATGACGAGACCAGGGATGGTCTCAACCAAGCGACCATTGGACTTATGACCGGCGATCTGCAGCTGGCCAAGGCCGTCGAAGCGGTGAAGGGGCAGGTTGGACGGTAGTACGGAGGAGTCCACAATACGGGGAGTCCACATGAACACAAGTCCACAAGTTCACAAGCGGTTTTGAGAGACGCGAACCAGAGCGAGGCAACGGGCAGTTTTCAGGTCTCCCGTCATCTGCAGGCTTCGAAGCCTCTTATCCAATCATGTGGACTCTTTTCTGAATGTGGACTCTCTTGAAAGGGGGGTAACGATGCTTCCTCTCTGGGATCTTTTGATAGCGTTTGCCCAAGCGCTGCCGGTCTTCTTGCTCAGTCCTTACTTCTGGATCGTGGTGGTGCTGGTGGTGGTGCAGTATCGCCGCAGCGCCCGCCTCGAGCGTGGGCTGTTTGGCACGAGCAAATACGCCCTGGTACAACAGGTGATCGTCTCGATCATCTTTGGCCTGGTCGGGGGTCTGTTGGGGAGCATGGTCCTGATCGCCGTTGGGGTGACCATCAGCGATACAGGGATCGGGGTGGTCTGGCCGATCGCCCTGGTGCTGATGTTGGTCAACCCCCGTTTTCTCTGCTTCGCTTACGCAGGCGGGCTGGTCAGCTTGCTGAACCTAGCTACCGGCTGGCCCAAGGTGCACGTGCCCGGGATCATGTGCTTAGTGGCTATCCTGCATTTCACCGAGAGTGCCTTGATCTATCTCAGTGGCCATCTCCAGCCGACACCGATCTATGTCCGGGGAGGCGGGGACGAACTGGTCGGCGCCTTCAGCTTGCAGAAGTTCTGGCCGCTGCCGCTGATCGCTCTTTCGGCCATGGTCTTGCCGGGAGGCGCTCCAGTGGCGGGAGGCATAGCCATGCCCGACTGGTGGCCGCTGTTTCGGTCCAGCTTGTTGCGTCCTGAGATGATCTTTGTGATGATGCCGGTGGTAGCCGGCTTGGGGTATGGCGATATCGCCATCACCATGAGTCCGCGGGACAAGAGCAAGCGCACCGCCGTTCGCCTGGCAGGCTACAGCATCCTGCTGCTGGTGCTGGCGCTGCTCGCGCTGAAAGTCGGCTGGGTCGCTTGGTTGGTAGCGATCGCTGCGCCAGTCTTGCACGAACTGCTGGTGGTGATCGGGGTCCTGGAAGAGCGTGAGGGGAGACCCCTATATCAGCACCCCGACCAGGGACTGATGGTACTCGATCTGCGTCCTGGTTCGCCCGCTGAGCGGGCGGGCTTGCGTTCGGGCGATATCATCTTGGCTGCCAACGGCAGCGGGCTTCATACGCTTGACGCCTGGCAGCATGCCATGGCTGGCGACCAGCCAGTCACCTTGACGGTCAAGACCACCCATGGCCGCCTACGCTATCTTCACCTGCAGCACTCCCTCGACCTCGGGATCATCTTCGTTCCCGACGCCAGCCAGGAGCAGTATATGGAGATGAGGATGAATAGTCCACTGCTAGGGCTGTTCCGACGACTGCGTCGTCGCAAGCCCTAGCAGAGTCCCTAGTCCCTAGTGAGTTACGGAGAAACACCGGTACCCGAAGCTCGCCCCGCGGGTCGCCTGAGAGGCGGCCCTTTTGGTTTGCCCTTTTCCCTACGTGCTATGAGTGGTCTTCCTGGTCACCCCGGCTAGGGACTCGGGACTCGTAACTAGGGACTCGGGACTTGGGATTTGCAAAGCGAGACTAGTGTCTCGCTTTGCGGGGCATACTAACCAGTGATCCCTATTGCGGAGGTGGTTAGATGCCCAAGCGTTTTTATGCCCTATTGCTGATCGTGGTCCTCGCCTTAGGTGGGTGCCGCTGGTTTGGATCGCAGCCCAAACGCCCTGAGACAGGTATGACCGACCTGACCGTGCAATGGGGGCGGGT
>CAZINL010000008.1:11975-19403 GCA_964540595.1 uncultured Clostridia bacterium | reverse complement strand
GTACCCTATCAGGTCGAAGAGGAGCGTCTCGCTGTCGACATCTACCCCACGCCGGAAGGGCAACTGCATTCGCCATCCCGGCGGATGATCGCCAACTTCAGCAACCCCGTCTCCACTGACAAGGTCGTCGGCCTCTTGGCCAAGGAGCTGGAGGGGGTCCCGGGAAGACTAGCTGACATCGGGAACCAACGCGGTGGTGGTTGGCAGACGGTGCATATGGAGGTCGGCTACACATGGGACCGTTCCCAGCCGCCGATCTTTATCCGCACTCATACCCTCGATGTTCGCTACAAAGAACCGAACAAGCCTCCCCTTCCGCCTGCCCCCGCTGGCAAGACCGTAGGTGAGATAGCGATCATTATTGATGACTTCGGTTATGGCGGGGCAGGAACCCAGGAGATCTTGGCCCTGAAGGGGCCGCTGACCATCGCGGTGCTCCCTCATCTGTCATACAGTACGAGTGTGGCCGAACAAGCAAAGCGTAGCGGGCATGAGGTGATCTTGCATCAACCCATGGAGCCGCAGAATCCCGAGGACAACCCCGGATCAGGTGCCATCTTGGTCACCACCCCGGATGATGAGATCAAGGCGATCATCGACGGCAACCTGAAGCAGGTGCCGGGGGCGGTCGGCATCAATAACCACATGGGATCCTTGGCGACCACGGATCAGCGCGTGATGACGACTGTGCTCGGCGAGCTAAAACAGCGCGGGTTGTACTTTGTTGACAGTGCCACCGCTTCGACATCGGTGGTGAGGAAGGTCGCAACCGGCGTGGGCTTGCCGGTGGCCGTCAATCAGCGCTTCTTGGACAATGTGAGCGACAAGGAGACTATCAAAGAGGAGATACGGCAGTTGGCACGTCAGGCGGCCGACGGGAAGCGACCGGTGATCGGGATCGGCCATGTTCGTGAAGAGACCGCGACCGCGCTGCAGGAGATGATGCCCGAGCTGCAGCAGGCGGGGATCAAACTGATCCCTGCGTCGCAAGTGGTCAAACGCCCGTAGGGCGCTGACGAGGGATCAGACACCAGAAGAGCCCAACCAGCACACGAGGCTGACCCATAGAAAAAAGCGACCACGTGGTCGCTTTTTCCAATATGTCTGCAGGAGAACGAAGTATGGTAGCGAATACAAACTCCCGTTCGCTATTTCCCGACTGATCACTGCCCTATGGCATTAAGACGAAACGCCGCATTCCTATAATACTGCACGTTCAGGCGGCGGGTGGGGACGCCCAGGGGTTTGCCCATGGCGTCGGCGCCGCTAGGCCCCAGGCTGATGCGGAAAAATTCTCTGCCCACACGGTCGGAGACGGTCGTATAGGCGGCGAAGGGGTAACTGAGGACGGTGACCGGCTTGCCGGTATGCGTTTCGATCAACCTTTTGCTGGTGGCGAAGTCCTCGCGCAGCTGCTTCTCATCGACCCTTTTCACGACCGCTTCACCGCGGTCCTGTCGATGCAGATCGTGGGTGTGGCTCTGGAAGTCCATGATCCCCGAGTCCGCCATCTCCTTGATCTGCCCCCAGGACAGATAGGTGGTGACAGCCGGCTCGAAGGACGGTGACTTCTCAGTGACCCATGAGGTCACTAGATTGATCGTTGCCTTGGCTCCTTGTTTTTTTAGCAGGGGCCAGGCGTAGACATAGTTGCTCTGGTAGCCGTCGTCGAAGAAGATGATGGCTGGCTTTTGGGGCAGTTCACCTTTGCCATCGAGAGCATTGAGTAGATCACCGAAGAAGATGGTGGTGTAGCCTTTATCCTTGAGATAGAGCAGGTCCTGCTCAAATTGTTCGGGGGTGGTTGTCTCGCCAGCCAGGTTGTGCAGGTTGAGCTGCGCAGGGGCTAGGTGGTGGTAGGCGAGCAGCGGGATGACTACCTGAGGCAGAGGTTTGACCGGCATGGACGGGATCGTGGCCTTGATCGCCGCAGGATTGCGGCGCGGCCGAACCCGGGCACTCCCGAGCCGATGCTCCTTGGTTAGGACCCTGTCCAGGTATAGCGCTGATAGTGAGCTCGGCTGGCGCCGCACGGGGGAGGCGTTCATCTTGGCCGCGGCATCGACGCGTAACCCAGATGAGGCGAGAGATAGCGCGATCAAGAAGAGCACCGTAAACCGCCGCATGCGCTACATTCCTCCCAAAAGTGGAGTCAAGAGTCGGTGTCAAGAGTCATTATGGGCCGTCGTGCCTCAATCTTGGCTGTTTACCCCTGCTCTAACAGAATCATACTACAGGACTGAGTTTTTGAGAAGATCCCATCAGCGACTAGCATGCTATAATCATTATTGGTACTAGCCGATGGACGTTCGGGGTCAGGCACCTTACTTCACTTGTTCAGCAGCCAGTCTGCCCTCCCACTAGGAGATCCTGCACCAGGCATGGCCGCGTCCCCTTCGCCTATCGAACACCTGAACTGAGTGCCAGACCCCTGGTAGTTCCTGCGGCGACCCGCGGGCGCGATTGAAACCCCGCCCCTACAACATCCCAAAGGATGTGACCAACCATGCCCCAGTTCCAACTGGTCTCAGACTATCAGCCACACGGCGATCAGCCCGAGGCGATCGAGCAGCTTACGACCGGTGTTCTGCGGGGAGACAAGGAGCAGACCCTGTTGGGGGTGACTGGTTCCGGCAAGACCTTTACCATGGCCAATGTCATCGCCAAGGTCCAGAAACCCACCCTGGTCATCGCTCACAATAAGATCCTCGCTGCGCAGCTGTGCAGCGAGTTTCGCGAGTTCTTCCCCCACAATGCCGTCGAATACTTCGTCAGCTACTATGACTACTACCAACCGGAAGCGTATATCGCTTCCACAGATACGTATATCGAGAAAGACTCCCAGATCAATGATGAGATCGATAAACTCCGGCACGCCGCTACCACGGCGCTCCTGGAGCGGCGGGATGTGATCATCGTCGCCAGCGTCTCCTGTATTTATGGCCTGGGTTCCCCGGCGGATTACCTAGATCTGCACCTGTCGCTGCAGCGCGGGGCGGTCATGGACCGCGACGAGATTCTGCGCCGCTTGGTGGCCAACCAGTATCAGCGCAATGAGATCGACTTTAGGCGTGGGCGCTTTCGTGTGCGCGGCGACACCGTGGAGATCTTTCCTGCCAATACCTCGGAGAAGGCGATCCGTGTCGAAATGTTTGGCGATGAGGTCGAACGGATTACCGAGATCGACATTGTCACTGGCGAGGTGCTAGCCGACTTGGAGCATATCGCCATCTATCCCGCCTCCCACTATGTGACCCCAAAAGAAAACCTGATGCGCGCCATCGTCGATATCCAGAAGGAGCTGGACGAGCGGCTGCAGGAGTTCAAAGATCACGAACGTTATCTGGAGGCGCAGCGCCTGGAGCAGCGGACCAATTATGATCTCGAGATGCTGACCGAGATGGGCTTCTGTCAAGGGATCGAGAACTACTCCCGCCATATCGCGGGTCGTGAGCCAGGAGCTCCGGCTGAGGTGCTGATCGACTATTTCCCCAAGGACTTCCTGGTGATCATCGATGAATCCCATGTCTCGCTGCCACAGATACGTGGGATGTATGCCGGTGACCGTTCGCGTAAGGACTCGCTGGTGGAACATGGCTTCCGCCTGCCCTCGGCCTACGATAACCGCCCCCTGCGTTTCCACGAATTTGAGGAGCGCATCAATCAGGTGATCTACGTCTCGGCCACACCCGGGGACTACGAGCTCTCACGCAGCCAACAGGTGGTGGAGCAGATCATCCGTCCCACGGGCCTTGTCGACCCCGAGATCTCGGTCCGCCCGATCAGAGGGCAGATCGACGATCTCTATGCAGAGATCGTCAAGCGCGTGGAGAGGAGTGAGCGCGTCCTAGTGACCACCCTCACCAAGAAGATGGCCGAGGATCTGACCGACTATCTGAAGGGCTTGGGGGCCAAGGTGCGCTACATGCACTCTGATATCGAGACGCTGGAACGGATGGAGATCCTCCGTGACCTACGCTTAGGCGTGTTTGATGTGCTAGTGGGGATCAACCTACTGCGCGAGGGGCTGGACCTGCCCGAGGTCTCGTTGGTGGCGATCCTGGATGCCGATAAGGAAGGGTTCCTGCGCTCCGACCGTTCGTTGATCCAGACCATTGGGCGCGCCGCGCGCAATGAGCGTGGTCAGGTGATCATGTATGCGGACAAAATGACCGATTCCATGGCTCGCGCCATCGAGGAGACCAACCGCCGCCGCAAGCTCCAGACGGAGCATAACCTCCAGCATGGGATCACACCGCAGACCGTGCGCAAGGCGGTGCGCGATGTGATCGAGGCGACCTTGAAGGTGGCTGAGGACAAGGATGCTTACCTGAGCAAGGATCGGATCCAGGCGCTCTCCAAACGCGAGCGGCAAGAGCTGATCGCCAAGCTGGAGAAGGAGATGAAGGATGCGGCCAAGCAGCTCGATTTCGAGCGGGCGGCCAATGTGCGCGATATCATCGCGGAGATACGACAGATGAAGTAGCGGCGGCCCCGGGTGGGCCGCGTTGGGCCGTTGTGGAAAAGGCCTTGTGGGGCGGGTCGTGTTCACTCGAAGCCCTAAGGTATGAGCTCATCCGGGCTCGGGAGCGGCTAATATCGCTTGGTCGGCCTCTCTTGACCAATATCTCAACGGGCTATCGTGATTCAGCCGTCACCGCCACGCGGTCTGTTGCGATTCGTACCCGCTCTCTTTCCTTCGCCCGTCTTTGCTCCCTGAAAAACTTGGCTTCGAACGTTCCCACCACCCGCACCAACCGGCCTTTCAGCGAGGCAGCCACTTCTCGATGGCAGTGCTGGGTCCACACCTGCCAAATTGTCGAAACTACCGCGTATTTCCCGGGAAATCTGTCGTATTGCCCGGATTATTTCCGACATCAGACTGCATCACCGTCTCACCTCTCGGCCAACCCCAGACGGTAGACTCAGACGGTTGACACTAGAAAGGGACTTTATGAGTAAAGACAAAATCATTATCAAAGGTGCGCGGCAGCACAACCTGAAGAATATCGATCTCGAACTGCCGCGCAATCAGTTTGTTGTCATCACGGGGTTGAGCGGCTCCGGTAAATCGTCGCTGGCTTTCGACACCATCTACGCCGAGGGGCAGCGCCGCTATGTCGAATCGCTGTCGTCCTACGCGCGCATGTTCCTAGGGCAGATGGACAAGCCGGACGTAGATTACATCGAAGGGTTGTCGCCCGCCATCTCCATTGACCAGAAGACTACCAGCAAAAACCCTCGTTCTACAGTAGCGACGGTCACGGAGGTCTACGACTACCTGCGTCTGCTCTTTGCCCGGATTGGCCATGCCCATTGCCCTAACTGTGGCGATGAGATCAGCCAGCAGACGGTGGAGCAGATGGTCGATCAGGTGATGACGCTGCCTGAACGCACCCGTATTCAGGTATTGGCCCCGCTGGTGCGTGGACGCAAGGGTGAGCATCAGAAGGTCTTCGAAGATATTCGCAAGGATGGCTATGTCCGCGTGCGCGTCGATGGCGAGCTGCGTGAGGTCACCGACGAGATTAAGCTGGAGAAGAACAAGAAGCACTCCATCGAGGTGGTCGTCGACCGGATCGTGATGAAGCCTGAGATCGCCCAGCGCTTGGCTGATTCCATCGAAACCGCCACGAAGCTCAGTGGCGGCTTAGTGATCGTTGATGTCATGGACAAAGACGAGTGGCTGTTCAGTACCAACTTCGCCTGCCCGGACTGCGGGTTTAGTTTTGAGGAGATCTCACCACGGATGTTCTCGTTCAACAGCCCCTGGGGCGCCTGCCCGGATTGCTCAGGATTGGGCGTCAACATGGAGATCGACCCCGATTTGATCATCCCCGACCGTGGTCGCTCGATCAATGATGGCGCCATCGACCCTTGGTCCAGCTCCACTAGCAACTATTACCCGCAAATGCTGGCTGCACTCGCCGAGCATTACGGCTTCGATCTCAATACTCCGGTGGACGAGCTTCCTGATGAGATCGTGCAGGTCATTCTCTATGGCAGTGGCGATCAGAAGATCGGTTTCCACTATGAGAACCCCTACGGCCGCCAGGCAACCTATGACGCACGCTTTGAGGGCGTAATCAACAATCTCAACCGTCGCTATAAAGAGACCCAGTCCGACTACATGAAAGAAGAGATCGAGGAGTACATGAGTACCAAGCCGTGCCCGACCTGCCAGGGCACCCGCTTGAAGAGGGAGATGCTCGCGGTCCTGGTCGGAGGCCGCAATATCGCTGAAGTCACCCAGATGTCGATCGTCGATGCGCTGAGCTTCTTCGGCAGGCTGACGTTGACCGAACGGGAGAAGATCATCGGTAAGCAGATCCTCAAGGAGATCAATGATCGCCTGGGGTTCTTGGTCAACGTGGGGCTGGACTACTTGACCCTGAATCGCGCATCCGGAACGTTGTCCGGCGGTGAGGCGCAGCGTATCCGCTTAGCGACACAGATCGGTTCCAGCTTGGTGGGTGTGATCTATATCTTGGACGAGCCCAGCATTGGTCTGCACCAGCGTGACAATACCCGCCTGCTTCAGACCCTGAAGCGGTTGCGCGATCTGGGTAACACGCTGTTGGTAGTCGAGCACGATGAAGAGACCATGTGGACCGCGGACCATATCGTTGATATCGGTCCTGGTGCTGGAGCCAATGGTGGCCGCGTGGTCGCCCAAGGCTCAGTCGACGATATCATGCAGGTCGAGGAGAGTTGGACTGGCCAATACTTGAGCCGCCGTCTCGAGATCGCTATCCCCACTGTGCGTCGCCAGCCCAATGGCAAATGGCTCGAGGTGCGGGGGGCGCGGGAAAACAATCTCAAGAATATCGATGCCCGTTTTCCATTGGGTGTGTTCACCTGTGTCACCGGTGTTTCGGGTTCGGGCAAGAGCAGCTTGGTCAATGAGATCCTGCACAAGAAGCTGGCCCATCTGATCCATCGCGCCCGCGCCCGCGCCGGCGAGCATGATGAGATTCTGGGTGTGGAGTATCTGGATAAGGTGATCGATATCGACCAGTCGCCGATCGGGCGCACACCGCGGTCGAACCCGGCCACCTATACCGGTGTCTTCAATGATATCCGCGACCTCTATGCGTCGACGACCGAGGCCAAGATGCGCGGCTATAAGTCGGGACGTTTCAGCTTCAATGTCCGTGGCGGCCGCTGTGAGGCCTGCAAGGGCGATGGCATCATCAAGATCGAGATGCATTTCCTGCCCGATGTCTATGTCCCCTGCGAGGTCTGCAAAGGGCAGCGCTACAGCCGCGAGACCTTGGAGATCAAGTACAAGGGTAAGAGTATCGCTGAGGTCCTGGATATGACAGTGGAAGAGGCGCTCGACTTCTTCCAGAACCTGCCCCGCATCCAGCGCAAGATCCAGACCCTGTATGATGTCGGACTCGGTTATATCCGCCTCGGGCAGCCCGC